>JBIOEF010000036.1:0-27673 GCA_044445785.1 Caulobacterales bacterium | reverse complement strand
GGGGGGGTGGGGGGCGCTTCCCTCCTGGGGGTTTTTTTACCCCCCTCGGGGGGGGGGGGCGGCCCTCCCCGGGGCGGCCCCCACGAGGGGGTACGCGGCTGAGTACAGCGCTTGCCATCGTACCCCCACCACCGCTTCGCGGTCCCCCTCCCCCTGCGGGTGAGGATTCGCTAGCGTGACGCCCATGAACGCGCCGATTCCCGCCCCCGATCTGGCCTTCCCGGAGGCGGCTGGCGCGTCGCCCGTGATGGCCCAGTTCTTCGAGGCCAAGGCGCGCCAGCCCGACGCCCTGATCTTCTTCCGCATGGGCGACTTCTACGAGATGTTCTTCGAGGATGCGGCCAAGGCGTCGGCCGCCATCGGCATTGCGCTGACCCACCGCGGGACCCACGCCGGCGCGCCGATCCCCATGGCCGGGGTGCCGGCGCACGCGGCCGAAGCCTATCTGGCCAAGCTGATCCGCGCCGGCTTCAAGGTCGCCGTGTGCGAGCAGATGGAAGACCCGGCCCAGGCGCGCAAGCGCGGAGGCAAGTCGATCGTGCGCCGCGAGCTGGTGCGGGTGGTGACGCCTGGCACGCTTACCGAGGACGGTTTGCTGGAGGCGCGCGGCGCCAACCGGCTGGCCGCCGTCGCCGTGCGCGCCGGCCAGGCGGCGGTGGCCAGCGTCGAGCTTTCCACCGGCGAGGTGGAGTGCCTGGCCGTCGGTCGCGAGAGCCTGGCCTCGGCGCTGGCGGCGCTCTCGCCGTCGGAGATTCTGGTCCCCGACCGGTTGTTCGCCGACGAGGCGGTGAGCGCGGCGGTGAAGGCGGCCGGCGGGGTGGTGCAGCCGATGGCCCAGGCGCTGGCCGAGCCGGCGGCCTCGGAAGCGCGGCTGAAGCGGCTCTATGGCGTCGAAACCCTCGACGGCTTCGGCGCGCTGAGCGGCGCGGAGGTGGCGGCGCTCGGCCTCATCGCCGCCCATCTCGAAGCCACCCAGGGCGGACGGCTGCCGGCGCTGAGCGCGCCCCGCCGCGCCGGCGAGGCCGACGTGATGGCCATCGATCCGGCGACGCGGACCAGCCTGGAGATCGAACGGAGCCTGGGCGGCGGCCGCGAAGGTTCGCTGCTGGCGGCGATCGACCGCACGGTGACCTCCGGCGGCGCGCGGCTGCTGGCGGCCAGGCTCGCCCGGCCGCTGATGTCGCCCGAAGCGATCGACGCACGCCTCGACGCCATCGACTGGCTGCTCGCGCGCCGCGCCCTGCGCCAGAAGCTGCGCGTCGCGCTGAAAGGCGCCGGCGACATCGCCCGCGCGCTCTCGCGACTGGCCCTGGGACGGGGCGGGCCGCGCGACCTGGGGAGCCTGCGCGACGGGCTGGCGATCGGAGCGGACATCGCCCTCTGGCTCGCAGCCGATCCGGACCCGCTCTCGCCGGCGCCGCCGGAGATCACGGGGGCCCTGGCGGCGCTGGCGCCTGGCGACGAACGCAGCGCCTTCGTCGGCGCCCTTGGCGCCGGACTTGGACCCGACCTGCCGTCGCTGGCGCGCGACGGCGGCTTTGTCGCCGCGGGCGTCCGGCCCGAACTGGACGAAGCGCGCGCGCTGCAGGGCGACAGCCGCCAGGTGGTGGCGGCGCTGGAGGCCCGGCTGCAGACCGAGAGCGGCGTTTCCTTGAAGGTCCGGCACAACGCCGTGCTCGGCTATTTCCTGGAGACCAGCGCCGGCAAGGCCGAGCCGCTGATGCGCCCGCCGCTCTCAGCCCTCTTCATCCACCGCCAGACGCTCGCCAGCCAGGTGCGCTTCACCACCGTCGAACTGTCCGAACTGGACGGCAAGATCGCCCACGCCGCCGAACGGACGCTGGCCATGGAGGTGGAGATCTTCGAAGCCTGGCGCGATCAGGCCCAGTCGCTGGCGCCCCAGATCCAGGCGGCGGCCGAGGCATTGGCGCGCCTGGACGTCGCCGCCGCCCTGGCCGAATGGGCCGAGGAGGTCGGCGCGTCTCGCCCGGTCGTCGACCGTACGACGGCCTTCGCCGCCGAGGCGGCGCGCCACCCGGTGGTGGAGGCGGCGGTGAAGCGCGCAGGCGAGCCCTTCACGCCCAACGACTGCCGCCTGGATGCGGCCGGCGACAGCGCCGCGCGGCTCTCGATCGTCACCGGCCCCAACATGGCCGGCAAGTCGACGTTCCTGCGCCAGAACGCGCTGCTGGCGATCCTCGCCCAGGCCGGATGCTTCGTGCCCGCCAGGTCGCTGCGCCTGGGCGTCGTCGACCGACTGTTCAGCCGGGTTGGCGCGGGCGACGATCTGGCGCGCGGGCGCTCGACGTTCATGGCCGAGATGGTCGAGACGGCGGCGATCCTCACCCAGGCGACGCCGCGCTCGTTCGTGATCCTGGACGAGATCGGCCGCGGCACCGCCACCTACGACGGCCTCGCCATCGCCTGGGCCTGCGCCGAGGCGTTGCACGACGTCAACCGCTGCCGCGCCCTCTTCGCCACCCACTACCACGAGCTGGCCAGCCTGGAGGAGCGGCTGGCGCATGTGTCGAACCTCTCGCTGAGGGCCAAGGAGTGGAACGGCGAACTGGTGTTCCTGCACGAGGCGGGTCCAGGTCCGGCCGACCGCTCGTACGGCGTCCAGGTGGCCAAGCTGGCGGGCGTGCCCACCGCGGTGGTGGCCAGGGCGCGCCAGGTGCTTGACCGGCTGGAGAGCGAAGCGGCCGCGCACGAGGGCCTGGCCGAACTGCCGCTCTTCGCCGCCAGCGCGCCGCCGCCGGGTCCCGTCGCCGGACCAAGCCTGGTGGACGGGGCTTTGCGCGATCTCGATCTGGACGGCATGAGCCCGCGCGAGGCGATGGACGCGCTCTATCGCCTGAAAGGACTGCTGGGCGGATGACCCGGATCGTCTTTGTCCGCCACGCCCAGAGTGCGCCCGATCCGAACCTGCCGGAGCGGGACTGGCCGCTCTCCGCGCTCGGCCACAGTCAGGCCCAAGCCCTGGCGCCGGTGCTGGCCGAGCTGGGCGTCAACGCCCTGGCGTCCAGCCCCTACCTGCGCGCGGTGGAGACCCTGCGCCCGTTCGCCGAGGTCGCCGGCTTGCCGATCCATGTTGACGACGACCTGCGCGAGCGGAACCTCGGCGGCTGGATATCCGACCCCGCCGAGGTCGACGCGGCGGTGAAGCAGATGCACGCCGACCTCTCCTTTTCGCTGGAAGGCGGCGAGAGCGGGCATGCGTGCCTGGAACGGTTCCACGCGGCTGTCGGACGCGTCGCCCGTGCCCATCCAGAGGCGCGGCTGGCGATCGGCTCGCACGGCGGCGTCCTCAGCCACCTGCTGGCCCAGCATCACGATGATCTGGAAGGCGAGTTCTGGCGGCGAATCCGCAATCCCCACCTCTTCATCTTCGACTATCCGGGCGAGCTTAGGTGGGTGGCGGAGCGGACGCTGGACGGCTCGGCCGGCGTCAAGGCCGTCTAGCCGAGGTCGGCTGGTCTCGACCTCGACCTGAGCGACCCGTCGCGCTTTTTTGACGCGCACGAAGATTTAAGCCGCTTGCGGCAATCTGTCCCCCGCTGTTTGGGTCAATAGGGTGCGGGGGTCTGATGCGTAAAGCGCGCAAGGCGCCGTCCGCTGTCGAGCGCGCCAGGCTGCAGGCGCTCCGCTCGGTGGACCTGGAGAACGCCCGGCCGGTGTTCGAACGGATCGCGCGGACCGCTCAGAGGCTGGCGAAGACGCCGACGGCCCATGTGAGCATGGTCGGCGCCGACAGACTCTGGCTGGCCGGCGTCAGCGACCTCCTGATGCCGCCAGTGCCGCGCGAGCACGCCTTCGCCAGCCTCGCCATCAAGGGCGAGGGGGTGATGTGGGTGGAGAATGCGGCCAGCGATGCGCGGTTCGACAAGAACCCGTTCGTGCATGGTCCGATCGGCTTTCGCTTCTACGCCGGCGCGCCGATCGTGCTCTCGGACGGCAACCGGGTGGGCGCGCTTTCCGTGCTCGGCCGCGAACCCAGGCCCTATGACGCCGACCTCGCCGCGGCCCTGGCGGACCTCGCCCAGCTGGTCTCCGACGAGTGGGAGCGGCGCCGGGCCTTGAAGGACCTGGCCGCCAGCGAGGCGCAGGCGCGCGCGGCGCACAAGGTTCTGGCCGGCATCGTCGACGCCGCCCCCATCGCCCTCTTGATGACCGACCGCAAGATGCGGATCATCCAGACCAGCCCCAAGTGGCTCGAAGACATGGGCATGGTCGGCCAGGATCTCTCGGGCCGCTGCATCTACGACATCTTTCCAGGCTCGCAGGGCCGGTGGGGCGCCGCCTACGACCGCGCCCTGGCCGGCGAGACGGTCCGCTCCAGGCGCTCGCGCCTCACTCTGCCCAACGGCGCGCGCCCGTGGGTGCGCAGCGAGATGACCCCCTGGCGCGACAGCCGCGGACGGATCGGCGGCCTGCTGATCATGAGCCACGACATCAGCGACATGTTCGAGGCGCTGGAAGCCTCCAAGCGTTCGGAGCAATCGCTGAAGCTGGCCATGGAGATCGGCGAGCTGTCGATGTGGGAACTGGACCATCGTCGCCAGGCGCTGAGCGCTGCGGGCACGACCGTCGTCGAGACAAGCGAGCCGCGGAACTACCAGCGGACGAACGACGAAATCTGGCGCGCCGTGCATCCCGCCGACCTCGCCGAGGCCCAGGCCGCCTGGGACCGCTACGAGAACGGAGGGGCGCCGTTCCGGGCGGTCTACCGCCTCATGCAGCGCAACGGCCCCCATATCTGGATCCAGTCGGCCGCCGAAGCCATCCGCGACGAGAAAACCGGTGAAATCGAGCGCGTCGTCGGCGTGCTGCGCAACATCGACAAGCAGAAGCGCTCGGAGATGGCCTTGGCCAAGGCCAAGGAGGCGGCCGAAGCCGCCAACCGGGCCAAGAGCGAATTCCTGGCCAACATGAGCCACGAGATCCGTACGCCGCTGAACGGCGTCATGGGCGTGGCCAGCGCGCTGGCGCGCACCAAGCTGGCGCCCAGCCAGCGGGAGATGGTCGGCCTGATCGAGAGTTCGGCCAAGACCCTCGAGAGCCTGCTCTCGGACGTCCTCGACCTGGCGCGCATCGAGTCCGGCCGGATGGCGCTGACTCATGAGCCGTTCGACCTCGGGCGCTGTGTCACCGACGTCGCCGCGCTCTTCCAGCCCTCAGCCCAGGCCAAGAAGCTCGACCTGATCGCCGAGGCCTCGCCGGTGCTCGACGGGATGTTCCTGGGCGATGCGGCGCGCGTCCGGCAGATTCTCTCCAACCTGGTGGCCAATGCGGTGAAGTTCACGCCCAGCGGCGGCGTCTCGATCACGATGCGCGCGCTGCGGACCCCCGACGGGATCGAGGCGCGGATATCGGTGACGGACACCGGCATCGGCTTCGACGCCGAGACCAAGACGCGGCTGTTCGATCGCTTCGAACAGGCCGACGGATCGATCACCCGACGCTATGGCGGCACCGGCCTTGGCCTGGCCATCTCCCGGTCGCTGGCCGAACAGATGGGCGGGGTTCTGGAGGCCGACGCCATTCTTGGCAAAGGCGCCACGTTCACGCTGGTGCTGCCGCTGGCGCGGGCGGCGCCGGCAGCCGCCGTGACGGATTTCAACGACGAACGGCCGTCGGACGTCCTCGAGGCGATCCCGCTCAGGGTGCTGCTGGCCGAAGATCACCCCACCAACCGCCGCGTCGTGCAACTGATCCTCGAATCTGCGGGGATCGATCTGACCTGCGTCGAGGACGGCCAACAGGTGGTCGAGGCCTGGCAGAGCGAAGACTTCGACCTGGTGCTGATGGACATGCAGATGCCGGTGATGGACGGGCTGACCGCCATCCGCAAGATCCGCAGCCTCGAGGCCGCCCAGGGTCGTCCGCCGACCCAGATCTACGCCCTGACCGCCAACGCCATGCCAGAACACGCCACGGCCTCGCAGGAAGCTGGCGCGGACGGGCACCTGACCAAGCCGATCACCGCCGACGCGCTCTTCCAGACCGTCGCGGCCGTTGCGCGGGGCGAGGCGACGGAGCGGGATCGCAAGATCGCCTGACGGGCGCAGCCCTCGTTAGGGAAGAGCTTAACCTTGTCAGAGTATGAACGTCCGGATCTGACGAGACCTGGGACTGTTCGCCGTGCGTAGTTCGAAATTGCGCCGCTTTCCGCGTGACGTGCGCGCCAACGTGGCGATCACCTTCGCCCTTGTTGGCGTGATCCTGGCCCTGTTGGTGTTCATGGCGGTCGACATCGCCAACGCCTTCGCGGCCAAGACCGCGCTGCAGGACGCCACCGACGCGGCGGCCCTGGCGGTCGGCACCGAAGTCTCCAAGAACCCCAACGAAAGTGCGGTCCAGCTGCAGGCGCTGGCCCAGAACATGGTCAACGCCGACTTCACCCGCTGGACCGGCAACATCACCGCTTTCCACGTCTGCGCGCCGGTGCAGAACGACTGCACCGGTCCCGACGGCCCGCTGAAGATGAACACGGTGACGATCGCCACCGAGTCCGATGTCCCCTGTCTGCTGTTCGGGCTCTCCGCCCTGTGCGGCAACTCGACCTCCCTCATTCCGGTCAACGCCTCGGCCACCACCACGATCAACTTCGGGGTGACGATGCAGCTGAACATCGTCATGGATTCGTCGGCGTCGATGATCGTCGGCGCGACGCCGACCGACGTCACTACCATCGCGGGCTGGGTCACCGCGAACTGGAACCTGGTGAAGCCGGGCGATCCGCCGCCCACGTTTCCAGGAGGCGACAATCCGCCCTGCGCCTTCGCCTGCCATGACGTGGGCGGCGGCACCACCGGCGCCGACATCGCGCTGGGCCTGACACACGCTCACGCCGCCGGCGCCACCACCCGGTTCGACGTGATGATCAACGCCGCCCAGACCCTGATCACCCACCTACAGAGCGAGGCCGCCGCCAACACCCAGGTTCCGCAGAACACGGTGGTGTTCAACGTGATGTCGTTCGACACCAGCGTGCACACCTACGGCGCGTCGAACATGGACTACGTGGCCGCGCAATCGGCGATCACCCAGGTGACCCCGGGGCTCGACACCTGGCTCTCGGGCGCGATGACCCAGCTCACCACGCAACTGGGCGCCAACGGCAACGGCTCCTCGACCGCCTCGCCCTACAAGTTCCTGATCCTGGTCACCGACGGGCTGCAATCGGACCGCGGGTCCAACTGGGCCTGCAATCACTGGGGCTGGGATCCGTCCTGGAGCTACAACACCTGCTACGGCGGCTTTGCGACCACCATCAGCGCCGGCCAGTGCGCCCAGCTGAAGAGCAACGGCATCGTGCTGGCGGTGCTGGAGACGCCCTACGTGCCGCTGGACGGCCAATCGCCAGGGGTCGCGCCCTATGAGAAGACCGTCCGCCATGTGATCTTCCCCGGCGGTCCCAACACCGCCAGCACCGTCACCGCAGCGCTCTCCGCCTGCGCCTCGCCCGGCTACTATTTCCAGGCGGCCAACGCCTCGGACATCGCCACCGGCTTTGCGACGCTCACCGACAAATTCATCGGCGACACCACGCGGATCGCCAACTAGCGCGCGGTCGCCGAAGCGGCCCGAAAACCCTGCAGGGTCAACACTGAACTAACCGTGTTCCTGAACGGAAATCTAACTGTGGCCGTGTGAGAACCGGACAAATCGCGCCGAAGAGCGGCGGGCCCGGGGTGGGGCTGAAATGAAACGCGTTGGACCAAAGGCGATGCTTCGCGGCTGCGCGCGGCCATGGCGGGCGCTGGCCCGAGACCATGGCGGCGCGGCGCTCGTCGAGTTCGCGCTGGTCATGACGCCGTTGCTCACCCTGATCCTGGCGTCACTGCAGCTGTGCATAATCTTCTTTGCCGGCGAAGCCTTGCAGACCGTTGCGATGGATTCTGGCCGACAACTGATGACCGGCGCCGCTCAAAAGTCCGGCGTGAGTCAAGCTCAATTCAAGACGGCCGTCTGCAGCGCCGCGCCGAGTTTTCTCAACTGCAACAGTATCATGGTCGACGTCCAATCGGCCGGAAACTACTCATCGATCGTCACGACACCCCCGACGATCAACTACGACGCCAATGGCGCCGTCACCAATAGCTGGGCCTATAGTCCTGGTGGGCCCGGCGACGTCGTCATCGTGCGCGTGATGTACGACTGGCCCGTCGTGGGCGGGCCCCTGGCGGTCGGCCTCGGCAATCAGCCCGACGGCGGCCACTTGATGATCGGCACCACGGTCTTCAAGAACGAGCCATACCAATGAGGGCGCGCCCATTGTCTGGCCGGTGGCGCCGATGGCGGACGGACTCGAGTGGCGCCGCGGCGGTGGAATTCGCGCTGCTCGTTCCGATCCTGGCGACCATCTACCTGGTGGGCTTCGAGACCAGCGAGGCCATCGCGGCCTACCGGAAGCTTACCGACACGACGGTCCAGCTGGGCAACCTGACCAGCCAGTACACGACCATGAGCGCCCAGGACGTCAACACCGTCTTGAACGCCTCGGCGCAGATCATGGCCCCCAACTCGATCGGCAATCTGACGATCGTCCTGTCGGAGGTCACCACCGACGCGAACGGAAACGCGACGGTCACCTGGAGCCAAACCCTCCACGGCACGCCGCTGGCCGCCGGCAGCGCGATCACGCCGCCGCCCGGTTCGAGAACACCCAGCACCAACTACATTCTAGTTCAGACGACCTACCTGTATGCGCCGGTAGTGGGCGCGAATCTCGTCGGCAATTTCGCGATGTCCGACGAGATATACATGCTTCCAAGGCAGTCACCTGCGATTCCATACACAGGATGATGTTATGTCCATCGACTCTAAACTGAGTTTCCTTCAGGCGAGCTTGAGACGATTCAGGAATTACGCGTCGGCAAAGGGCGGGAACGTCACCATTATTGTGGCCCTGATCATGGTGCCGCTGGCGTTCTCGATGGGAATGGGTATCGACTACACCATGGCCACGCGCCGACGCGACCAGTTGAACGGGTTCGCCGACTCCGCCGCTCTGGCCGCCGTCACCCCAGCCATGATGGCCCAGCCGTCAACCAACGCACAGACCGCCGCCCGGAACATGTTCCTGGGCCAGGAGGCGACGGTGACCGGTGTGACCTATCAGCCCGTCGACGTTGTCGTCACCGCTACGGACTCCGCCGTCGGCGCTACGGTCACCCGACGGGTCACCGTCACCTGGAACGCCGCATCGCAAGTCACCTTCAGCACCCTGCTCGGCATCAACACGATACCCATCACCGGCACATCGGTGGCGACCTCCAGCGTGGCGCCGAACATCGACTTCTACCTGATGCTGGACACCTCGCCTTCCATGGAGATCGCCGCCACGACGGCCGGCATCAACGCGATGGTGTCGAATACGGGCGCTCAGGGCGGCTGCGCCTTCGGTTGCCACGAAAGCCATCCAACGGCCGGAGACGTCGCCGGCAATCCCAATGGCGAGGACAACTACACGCTCGCCCGCAACCTAAGCGTGCCGCTCAGAATTGACCTGGTCAACCAGGCGACGCAGAACCTGATGGGAGTCGCTCAGACCGCCGAGGTGGACAACAATACGTCCTACCGCGCAGCGATCTACACGGTGGATGCTCACTTCGGCACGCTGCAAACGCTGACGTCCAATCTGAACACGGCGCAGACTGCGGCGGCGCGACTCGCCGCCCTGACGATGTGGAGCAACAATCACCTGACCAGCTCCAATGACACCAACAATGACGAAGACACCTATCTCGACTCCGGGCTCTCTTCGATCAACGGAGTCATGCCAGTTCCTGGTACGGGAACGAAGAACGCCTACGACACGCCCCAGGAGATCCTGTTCATCGTCTCGGACAGCGTCAACGACGAGAACGTCAGCGGCACGCGCCGGTACTACCCGATCAGCACCAATCCGACCGACTGGTGCACGACGATCAAGAACCGCGGCATCCGGATCGCCTATCTCTATACGACCTACAATCCGTTGCCGACCAACAGCTGGTACAACACCTACATCTCCCCGGAGCAGAGCCAGATCGCGCCGGCCGCGCAGGGGTGCGCTTCGCCTGGCCTCTACTACGAGGTCAACACCAACGGCGACATCTCGGCGGCCCTGGTCGCCCTTTTCCAGAAGGCCGTGGGCTCCGCCCGCCTGCTGCAGTAAAACCGGCGCTCAGCGCAGCACGCAATCGGCCAGGCCGTCCCGGCGCACCGCGCCGGAGGCGGCCCCGATGCGTCCAGTGCGGCGGCGCACGTAGGGTCCGGGATTTACCGCCTGCCACTTCAGGGGGCTGGGCAGGATGGCGACCAGCCGGTCGGCCTCGTCCGGGCTGAGGTCCTTGGCGCTGACGCCGAAGTAGCGCTGCGAGGCCGCCTCCACGCCATACACGCCCGGGCCCATCTCGACGGTGTTGAGGTAGACCTCCATGATCCGGCGCTTGCCCCAGACCGCTTCGACAAGGACGGTGAAGTAGGCCTCGAAGCCCTTGCGCACCCAGGAACGCTGGGGCCAGAGGAAGACGTTCTTGGCCGTCTGCTGGCTGATCGTCGAGCCGCCGCGCAGCCGCTGAGGCTTCTTCTCATTGTGCTGGATGGCCTTCTCCACCGCGTTCAGGTCGAAGCCGTGGTGCTGGCAGAACCGCGCGTCCTCGGCGGCGATGGCCGCGCGGGGCAGGGCCGGCGAGATCTGCGACAGCGGCCGCCAGCGATGATCCAGGCCCTGGCCCTCGGCCAGCCGCTCGACCATCAGGAACGTGATCGGCGGGGGCAGGAACCGGTAGACGACCACCGCCGCGACCGGACCGGCGACGAAAACGACCAATAGGACGATCAGGAGATTGCGGACCAAGCGGCCCCATCCCCTGGCGGCGCGAGCCTTGGCGGCGCGGGGCGGGCGGACCTTGGCCATCTGCACCTTTCATGATTGGGCGGCGTGGTGCTAGCGATGCGTCCGCCACGCGTCGCACGTCAAGCGCGTCAGATTGGAGGCGTCGATGGACGTTGCCGAGGCGGCTCGTCGCCGCATATCGACCCGGGCGTTCAAGCCGGACCCGGTGCCCGGCGCCCTGGTGCGGCGGATGCTGGAGACCGCCCACCAGGCGCCGTCGGGGGGCAACCTGCAGCCGTGGCGGGTCTATGCGCTGGCGGGCCAGTCGTTGGCTGAGTTCAAGGCGCGCGTCGCCGCCAGCCCCATGCAGGAGCCGGAGTACGACGTCTATCCGTCCAATCTGTGGGAGCCGTTCCGCACCCGGCGCTTCGTCTGTGGCGAGGACCTCTACGCCTCGATCGGCATCCGCCGCGAAGACCGGGCCGCGCGCCTGGCGCAGCTGGCCAAGAACGGCTCGTTCTTCGATGCGCCGGTGGGCCTCTTCTTCTGCCTCGATCGACAGCTCGGACCGCCGCAGTGGTCGGACCTTGGCATGTTCATGCAGACCCTGATGCTGCTGGCGGTGGAGAACGGCCTGGCCACCTGCCCGCAGGAGTTCTGGGCGCGCTATCCGAAGACCGTCGCGGACTTCGTCGGCCTGCCGGACGATCACATGGTCTTCTCCGGCATGGCGCTGGGCTACGCCGACGAAAGCCATCCGATCAACCAGTGGCGCACCCGCCGCGACCCGTTCGACCTCTGGTGCGAGATGCGCGGGTTCGACGACTAGTCTTGATTTGCGTCCTCGGCGTCAGACCGCCGGCGCCGGCGCCACGCCCGCTCGGCCCTCTTCGTCGCCCCAGGCGATGCGTCCGCCGCCGATCGCCAGGGCAGTGATCGGCGCGCCGGCGCCTTCCCTCACGTCCTCGCGCCGGCCGCTGGCGACGCCGCAGACCCAGACCCGGCCGTCGCTGCAGCCGGCGGCGATCGCCTTGCCGTCGGCCTCCGCCGCCACCCGCGTCACCAGCGAGCCGTCCTCGAAGCCGAGCTCCATCGCCTGCTTGCCCATGGGCCCGTCGGCGCCGGCGAAGGGCCAGACCACCACCCCGCCCGCGCCGGCGGTGGCCATCATCGCCCCGCCATCGAGGAAGGCCAGGCTGCGCACCTTGGCCGGATAACCGCCCATGCGCAGGTCCTTGGCGTCGGAGATGCGCCAGCCATGCAGCGCGTTCTCCTGCATCGACGACATCAGGAAGCGGCCGTCGGGGCTGAAGGCGACCAGGATGTGGGAGCCGGCCCAGCGCAGCATCACCGGCTTCTGCTCGGCGATCCTGGCGTACCACAGCGCCGCCCCGCCATAGGTGGCCGTCGCCAGGCGCCGGCCGCGCGGGTCGAAGGCGACGTCGGCCACCGAGCGTTCATGGGTGAAGACCCGCTCGAACGCCGGATCGGCCAGGTCGAGCACGCGCGCCTCGCGCCCGGCGGCGAAGGCGATCAGGCCCGCGTCCGGCGCCGCGGCCAGGCGCTCGATCCAGCGCCCTTTGACCTCCGCCAGCACTTCGGCGCCCGCCGGCCGCGACCAGATGAGGCGCCCGTCATCGCCGCCGCTTAAGGTCCCGTCGACCGAGGGATGGCGGATGGCGCAGAGGATCGGTCCCTCATGGGCCTGGACGGCGGCGCCGCCTTCCCAGCGCACCTGCCCGTCGCCCAGCGCGAACACCGCCTCGCCGCTCTCCTCGAACAGCGCGGCGCTGACATAGGCCTCGAAATCCCAATTCATGTGAGCGCCATAGCCCACCGGCCGGGGCCTTGCCCAGCGGGCGGATTCTTGCCGGGGCGGACTTTACATCCGCAAAGTTCCGGGCAATGGGTGTCGCCGCAATGAAGTAGCGCCCGAGCGGCGAGGAGCAGTCTATGGCGGCGAAGCTGGCGGGGAAGGGCAAACAGAAGTTCGACCTCGGGCAGAACAGCGACATCAATGTCACGCCGTTCGTGGACGTGATGCTGGTGCTGCTGATCATCTTCATGGTCACCGCGCCCCTGGCGACGGTGTCGATCAAGATCGACCTGCCGCCGGCCAAGGCCCCGCCGCCCGACCAGCACCAGAAGCCGCCGACGTACATCTCGATCTCCAAGGCGGGGATTTTCGTCTCGCTCTCGGCCACCGAGATGAAGCAATCGAGCCTCGACAAGCTGGCGGTCGACCTGGCCGGCGCGCTCGCCGTCCCCAATCCGACCCAGCAGCGCGTCTTCATCCGCGCCGACAAGGACGTGAGGTACGGCCAGTTCATGGACGTGATCAACCAGCTGCAGACCGACGGCTACTTCAAGATCGGCCTGATCAGCGAAGAAGTGATCTAGCGCCTCCCCGCGCGGGGCTGCGTCAATCTGCTTTACTTAGCGTCACTTTAGGCGGAGCTTCGCCTGAGCGGGCCTGTGTTGGGCCTTTCAGCTCAGGGAGTTTGCGATGGCCGCAAAGTTGGCTGGCTCCAAAGGGCGTAACCGGTTCAGCCTAGGACAGAACAGCGACATGAACGTCACGCCGTTCGTGGACGTGATGCTGGTGCTCTTGATCGTTTTCATGGTGACCGCCCCGCTAGCGACGGTTGCGATCAAGCTCGACCTGCCACGGGCCGGTCCGCCAGTCGCGCTACACCGCCCACCCACTTATGTGTCGATTGCGGACGGCGGTCAGATCTACGTCTCGCAGTCTGCGACCGCCCTGAAACGCTCGAGCCTGGACGCCTTGGGCGGAGATCTCGCCGGTTCGCTCGGCAGTCCGAATCCGACCGATGAGCGCATCTTCATCCGCGCCGACAAGCATGTGCGCTACGGCAAGTTCATGCAGGTGCTGAACCAGCTCGAAGCCGACGGTTACTACAAGGTTGGCCTGATCAACGAAGAGGTCTGAGCGACCCTAAGCCGCGCAGGCTTCGAAGCCGACCCGCAGCAGCGCCTCGTCGAGGTTGCGGCCGATGAAGACCATGCGGCTGGCGCGCTCGTCGCCTTTGCGCCACGGCCCCTGGAAATCGCCCTCGAGGATCATGTGCACCGCCTGGAACACCAGGCGCCGTTCCTCGCCCTCAACGTCGAGGATGCCCTTGGCGCGCAGGATGTCCGGCCCCTGCCGCGCCAGCAGGTCGTTCAGCCACTGGGTCACCTTCTGCGGATCGACCGGCCGGGTCATGCGCAGCGAGACGCCCTTGATCTCGTCGTCGTGGACGTGGTCGTGCCCGTGATGGTCGTGGTCGTGATGATCGTGGTCGCAGTCCTCGTCGTGCGCGTGCCCAGGCTCGCCGTGCGCCGGGTTGAGGAACTCCGGCTCCAGCTCCAGGATCCGGCTGAGGTCGAAGCCGCCGCGGCCCAGGATCGCCTCCAGCGGCACGCCAGCGCGCTCTGCGCGATGGATCGGCGCCAGCGGGTTCAGCCGCCGCAGGCGCGCCTCGATGCGCTTCAGCTCGTCCTCTGAAACGAGGTCCGTCTTGTTGAGCACGATCTGGTCGGCGAAGGCGATCTGCTCGGCGGCCTCGCGGCTGTCGTCGAGGCGCAGGCCGATGTGCTTGGCGTCCACCACCGTGGTCACAGAGTCCAGCTTGGCTTTGGCGCGCACCTCCTCGTCGACGAAGAAGGTCTGGGCGACCGGGCCGGGGTCGGCCAGGCCCGTGGTCTCGATGACGATGCCGTCGAACCCGCCCTTGCGTTTCATCAGCCCCTGCACGACCCGGATCAGATCGCCGCGCACCGTGCAGCAGACGCAGCCGTTGTTCATCTCGAACACCTCCTCGTCCGCGCCGACGATGAGGTCGTTGTCGATGCCGATCTCGCCGAACTCATTGACGATCACGGCGTAGCGCTTGCCGTGGTCCTCGCTGAGGATGCGGTTTAGCAGCGTGGTCTTGCCGGCGCCGAGATAGCCGGTGAGGACGGTGACGGGGGTCTGGGCCATGGCCCTATTAAGGGAAGGCGAGGCGCGCTTCCAAGAGGCGGAAGCAACGAGGTGGGCTATGATCTCGATCACCGTGAATTGGGGGGCTCAAGGGTGAACCACGAAGGGCACGAAGTTCACGAAGGACACAAAGGACTGCCAGAGCAGGTCGAGAGGCTTGCGCGTGAGCTGGTCGACGCTGGACTTAAGGTTCACCGGGCCCTTGGCCCGGGACTGCTTGAATCCATCTACGAGCATTGCCTCGTGCACGAGCTGCAGTTGCGTGGCATCCAAGCGTCTCGCCAAGTGGCGCTGCCGATCTTCTACGAAGGCGCCAAACTCGACGCAGCATACCGTCTGGATCTCGTGGTCGACGACGCGATCGTTGTCGAGATCAAAGCGGTTGACGCGCTGACCCGCCTCCATGAAGCCCAGCTCTTGACCTACCTGAAGCTGTCGGGCCACAGGCTGGGATTCCTGATGAATTTCAACGTCGAGCTCTACAAACAAGGCGTGAAGCGCCTCATCCTCTGACTTCGTGCTCTTTGTGTCCTTTGCGCCTTTGTGGTCGAATCTTGTGGGCCGCTGCCAGGCGCATCAGTGGTCGCGCACACGTTGACTTCGAAGCGCCCGCCAGTATATGTCGCCTCCCTCGCCCGCGGGTCCGCCTGCGGGCGCGTCTCATTTTGGCGAAACGCTAGGTTCGAAGGCGGCGAGCGATGTACGCGGTGATCAAGACCGGCGGCAAGCAATACCGGGTGAAAGCCGGGGATATGCTGGTCGTCGAAAAGCTGGCCGGCAAGCCCGGCGCCAAGGTCGCCTTCGATCAGGTGCTGATGGTCGGCGAGGGCGAGGCCGTGACGGTCGGCGCGCCCACCGTCGCCGGGGCCAGCGTCAGCGCCACGCTTGTGGAGACGCGCAAGGGCGAGAAGATCAAGATTTTCAAGAAGATCCGCCGCCAGGGCTATCGCCGCACCGGCGGCCATCGGCAGACCGAGAGCGTGCTGCGGGTGACCGCCATCGCCGCCAATGGCAAGTCCGAGACCTGGGACGGCAAGGTCGAGCTGACGACCCGCGCGGATCTCCTGCTGCGCGCTCGCAACCTCGCCCGGGTCACCCCCAAACACGCCCCGCCGGGCGCTGAGCCGGAACCGACGCCCAAGCGCAAGACGCCCAAGGCCGCCCCGGCCCCGGAAACCGTCGAAGCGGCGGCCCCGGAGGCGGCGCCGGCGAAGAAGGCGGCCGCCAAGGCCAAGCCGGCGCCCAAGGCTGAAACCAAGGCGGACGCCAAGCCGAAGGCCGCTGCCAAGCCGGCCAAGGCTCCGCCCAAGACCTCGGCCACGCCCAAGCTCGCTCAGGTCAAGGGCGGCGCGCCCAAGCCCACCAAGGGCGGCGGCCCCAAGACCACCGTCCGCAAGACCGCCCCGCGCGGCAAAGGCTAAGGGCCAAGGAGCACCAAGCCATGGCACACAAGAAATCCGGCGGTTCCTCGCGCAACGGGCGCGACTCGGGCGGTCAGCGCCTGGGCGTCAAGAAATTCGGCGGCGAACCGGTATTGGCCGGCAACATCCTGGTGCGCCAACGCGGCACCAAGTTCTGGCCGGGGGTCAACGTCGGCATGGGCCGCGACCACACCCTCTTCGCCCTCGAAACCGGCGCGGTGAAGTTCGTGACCAAGAAAGACGACCGCACCTATGTGACGGTCGAGGCCGCCGCCAAGACCAAGTAAGCGATCCGCGCAGACCTCCGGATCGTCCAACAGCGATCCGGACACGCAAGACGAGGCGGGGAGTCCGGATAGCCGGGCTCCCCGCCTTCGTCTTTGCATTAGCGAGCCCCCGCCAGAGGGGCCGGGAGGCTTTCAACCGTGACCAACCACGCCGGCCCCAGGCCAACCCTCGACACCGATCGGCTGACCCTGCGCGCCCTCGTCAGCAGCGATGCGGAAAGGCTCGCCCTGCTCTGCAACGACTACGACGTGGCCAAGATGACGGCGGTCATCCCCCACCCCTACGCGCTCGCCGATGCGCAAGCGTATCTCGCCCGCGTGCAGGCCCACGATCCGGCGCGCGAGGCGGCGTTCGCCATCGACCTGCCGGGCGAGGGCCTGATCGGGGTGCTGGGCTTCCACCCCGGCGACGAACTGGGCCCCGAGGTCGGCTACTGGATCGGCCAGCCCTATTGGGGCCGGGGCTACGCCACCGAGTCCCTGCTCGCGGCCATGGCCTGGGCGCAGGACGTCTGGGGCAAGCGCTGCGTCACCGCCGGACACTACGTCGACAACCCGACCTCCGGCGTGGTGCTGATCCACGGCGGCTTCCTCTACACCGGCCAGACGGAGCTGAAGCCCTGCGTCGCCCGCGGCGAGGCGGTGCTCTCGAGGCGGATGGTCTGGCTGGCCTAGCCGGGCGCGCCGCTCACCAACGCAATCTCAGACCCGCTGTGACCGAGTTCTCGGTCAGGCTCTGGCCGAAGCTGCCGTCATACCGCGCATAGGCCGACACCTTTGCGCCGTTGTAGACGAGCCCCAGATCAATGACCCCCGCGTCCGTCCCTGGGTTGGCGCCGGCGATCGCAAAGCCGGTCCCAGGCGCGGCGACAAAGCTCTCGGCGAGCCTGGGGGTAAGGTTCGAGAAGTCGTGCGTCCAGGCCAGGCTCCCCTCGAGCGAGAGCGATCCGTCGGTGAGCTGGATCGCCCTCGCAGCCCTGACCTTCAGGATGCTCTGGGAGGCGTCCTGGCTCTGGGACGCGACGGCCAGGTCCGCGCCGGTGGCGCCGGTTTCGGTGAAGGCGTTCTGCTGGACATGGCTGTAGCCAAATCCGGCGCTGGGCTCGATCGTCACCCCACCCCCGCCGTCATACCGGGCGCCGAGGCTGACCAGCGCCCCCCCAGACACGCCGCTCGCGCCGCCTGTGGCGGTGCGGCTGACGGCGGCCAGGACGATGCTGCGCCGCGTGGAGCCGTGGTCGTAGCCGACGACGCCGGCGAGGTCGACGAAGTAGGGGCCCCATCGCTGTTCGCCGTAGAGCCCCAGCGATGTCTGATCCAGGCCCCCGGTCTGCGCCAGTCCGGCCAACGAGAGCGAGGTGTGGTCGTAGCTGACGACAGCGCCGATCGAGGCGCCCGGGCCCCAACCGTGTTGGACGCCGACGACGACGCCGCCGGCGGTGCTCGTAACGCCGTGCGCGCCGCCGCTGGCGCTCGTCGAGCCGAACCGGCCCGATCCGCCGATCCAGACGCTCCCATCGCCGCCCGATGAGCCGGCCGGAGCGGCGCTCTGCGTCTCGGAAAGCTGCTCGGAGACTCCGCCCAGGAAACCGCGCGTGCTCTGACGTCCGGCGGTCAGCAGGTCAGCGCCAACCTCGTTGCCGAGCTCATCGAGCCCATGGTTCTGCTGCGCGCCGGCGGGCAGGGCGATGATCGCGTTGGCGATGGGGTCGAAGTCGCTGACCCCCACCGGATAGTTGTTGAACGCGCTGGCGATGGACCGCTCGTTGGCCGTCCCGCCTGTTGGGGTCAGGTTGCCCAGCTGAACGACGGCCGAGAGGCTGCCTGGCAGGCTGCTGACGCTGAACTGCAAGCCGTTCGTGCCGGTGACGCTCGAGAACCCGCCGACGATCGAGCCCGCGGTGAGGAAGGTGAATTGCTCCCCCTTCCGATAGACTCCAGGATCCGCGTTGAGCTGCAGCGTCCCGGCCAGGCTCGCCGTCCCGGAGACCTGCAGCTCCGAACTGGCGCCCGGCGCGATCTCGATGGCGAGCACCCCGGTCGGCGACTGGGTGTAGTTGCCGGTGATGGTCAGCACCCCGATGCTGCCGCCGGGCGAGACCGCGCCGCCGTTGTTGGTGACGGCGCCGACAATGGTTCCGTGGCCCGAAAGCGTACCGCCCGCGTTCACGGTCACGCCGCCCGTCAGCTGGGCGGAAAGGTGGGTGGCGTCGCCGACGCGGAGGTTGCCGCTGGTGATGGTGGTGACAGGAATCGCGGAGACGCCGTTCAGCGCCCACACGCCCGAGGCGGTCACGTTGAGGGTGTTGAAGTTGAAGAAGTTGTTGTTGGCGACGCCGGTTCCCTGAAGGACGAGCGTGTTCGTCGCCCCATCCGCCGCGCTGCCGATCGCATCACCCGCAAGCGTCGAGCCGGTCTGCAGCGTCAGCACATCTGGACCGGCGCCTTGGAAACGGACTGAGGTGGCCCCCGAAATAGCGCCGGCGTTGGTCACCGTTCCTGGACCGCCGCTTACGTACACGCCGACCCCGGTCTGGCAGCTGATTGACCCACCCGTCTGATTGACAACGCTGCCGCCGCCGTCGATCGCGACGCAGGCACCCCCGATTGTGATACCGTTAAAGACAACCAGGGAGCCGGCGCCCGAGATCGTTCCGGCGTTCGTCACCGTTCCCGTCCCGGTGATAACAACGCCGGTGAACCCGCCGGTGATTGCGCCACCCGCCTGATTGGCCACGGTCCCGTCGCCGCGGAGAGTCAGGCCGATGCCGCCACTGTTCGTCGCCGTGATGGCGCCCGCGTTCGTGACCGTCCCCGTCGCGCCCTTGATGTACACGCCCTGCTGCAATCCGGTTATGGTTCCGCCGGCTTGATTGGTCACTGTGCCGCCACCGACAAGACCGGCGCCCGAGGAGCCTGTAATTGCGCCCGCGTTCGTGATCGTGCTTCCCGAAACAGAGTAGACGCCGTAGTCGCCTCCCGCCGTGCCGCCGGTGATTACGCCCGTGGCCTGATTGGTGAGCGTGCCGCCGTTCCCGATAGAAACACCATGGATCGAGCCATTGATTGCGCCCGCGTTCGTCACAGTCGATGCTGCCTGCGAAGCGAGAACGCCAAATGCGCTTCCGCTGAGGGTTCCGCCGGCCCCGTTAACGACCGTGCCGCCGTTTAAGAGCCAAACCGCGGTGACCCCCGAAATTGAACCGGCGTTTGTCACCGAGGCTGGAGACCCGTCTATAACGCTGACTCCATCGCGGACTCCGCCCGCTATTGCTGCGCCGGCCTCATTGGTAACTGAATCGGTCACAGACCCAGTGGCTGAGGCAAACTCGACGCTCCCGCTGATATTCCCGCCAGTCTGGTTAGTGACCGAACCTCCGCCCTCAAGATAGGCGCCGCCCGAGATGGAGCCGCCGTTTGTCACGCTGACCGCGCCGCCGCCGAAGATTCGGCCTTGGATTGAGCCACTCGCTAAATTTGTAAGGCTGCTTCCGCTGCCTCCCAAGAAGACGCCATTGAGGTCGCCTGAGATCTTGCCCGCGTTTGTAACCGTACCGTTAGAACCAACGGCGACCCCGTTAGAGTCCCCGTCGCTGGCGCCTATGATCACTCCGCTCGTCTGGTTGATCACGCTGCCGCCCGCGAGCGAGATTCCCGCGAAGCCAGATGCAGATATCGTCCCGGCATTGGTGACGGTTCCGGAACCGCTGACGAATATGCCAAAAGAACTGCCATAGATCGTCGCGCCCGCCAGATTGGTCACGGCGCCGCCACCCTGCAGCACGAGACCTGTAAAGTTGGTGGCGGTGATCGAGCCGCCATTGGTCACGGTGCTATTGGCTTGAAGAACGACGCCGTAGAAGCCGCCCTTCAACGCACCGTCATTTGTGACCGTCCAACTCGCGGCGGAATTGCCGGAGACGGCGTCGCCCAGGGCGTTGATGTTCGTCGCGGGCCCGAACGTGATCGGGTTTGCGGCCGGCGTCAGATTGTAGGTGGTCGACTGCACCGGATTGACGGTGACCGGACCAGAGTGGGCTGCTGGCGCCAGCGCTACGCCAAGCGCCAGTGCGGTCGGCGCAAAGAGGAGCGTTCGCACCGCTGCGCTCGACATCAGCCTGTTGCGCGGAGAGCCCGCGCCAGCAGAAATCCGCATCACATCCCCCTGTCGCCCGACTGACCGGCAAGACAAACTGCCTAGTGTTCCCGCGGCGATCTCGACAACTAGACGTAGTATGGTCGGGCGGAACAAGGCAAGTGGATGCCGGTAGAGTATTTTCCGCCCGTAAATCTTGGTTGCAGCGGGCTGGTCGCGACGATCTCCTTCCTTTTCCGACCAGACCGCTGCAGGTTAGAGCGCTCAGCGATGACTTCTCACGCGACGCATCACACTCGATCGGCGCCCTGCGTCTGCGGCAGCGGATTGAGCGCCGATCGCTGCTGCCAACTCGACTGGACGGCGCCTGGGGCTCCTGCCGCTCCCGCCAGCGAGCTGGAAGCGACGCGGGCGGCGCTGGCCGCGGGCAACGCGGCGGAGGCCGAACCGCGCATCCTTGCACTTCTCGACCGCTCGCCCAGGGACGTCGGCGCGCTCAAGCTTCTACAGCACCTTCGCGCCGCCCAGGGCCGGTCCGCGGCGGCCGAGGCATTGCTGGCGCGGATCGTGCGACTGGATCCCAACGACCTGGCGGCGACCCAGGCCCTGGCTTTGCTGCTGTTCAACAAGGGCGCTCTGGCTGAGGCCGAGCACCATGCCCGCAACACGGTGCGGCTGGCTCCCACGGATGCGCAGTCGCACAACCTGATGGGTATGATCATGACCGAGGCCCAGCGCCCGCAGGTCGGAGAGCACCACTATCGGCGCGCGCTGGAGCTGCTCGGCAAGCCCGACGCCATCCTGCTGGCGAACCTCGCCTGGAACCTCAAGAACCAGGGCCGGATGGAGGAGTCACGGCGGCTCTACGAGCAGTCGACCGCGCTCGATCCGACCATCTTCCAGACGCTCTACGGCTGGGCGCGGATGGAGGAGACCGACCGCGATTTCGCGCGGTCGGCCGAGCTGCTGGATGCGTGCGATCGCGTCTCGCCCGGCAACCCCAGCGTCCTCCTGTTGCGCGCCGTCCTTCACGGTCGCCTGAAGCACTACGACAAGGCCGTCGCCAGTCTGGAAGAGATCGAGCGGCGGCGCGACGGCGGAGGTTTGGGCCCCGCCGAGTGGAGCGAGAAGGGTTTCCTGCTCGATCGGATGGGGCGCTACCCGGAGGCGTTCGCCGCGTTTTCAGAGGCAAAGCGCACGCTGCGCGACCTCACCGGCCAGGCCTATCTGGACGAGGAGGCCAGCAGCCAGGTCCGGCGCCTCGCCGCGTTTTTCACCGCCAGCCGGCTATCCATCCTGCCGCGGGCTGGCGTGCGCGCTGGCGTCGCCCAGCCGATCTTCATCGTCGGCTTCCCACGCTCGGGCACGACCATGGTCGAGCAGACCCTGAGCGCCCACCCGCGCATCGCCGCCGGCGACGAACTGCCCACGATCAACGAGCTGACCGCGCTCATTCCGCGGATGCTGAACAGTCCCCTGGCCTACCCGGAGGCGCTGGCCGATCTCTGGCTCGGCGACCAGGTGGAGGGCCTCGACAATCTGCGCGACTACTATCTTCAGCGCGCGCGCCAGCTAGGCGCCATGCCCAAGGGCGCCGCCTGGTTCACCGACAAGATGCCGCTCAACGAGACGCATCTAGGCCTCATCGGGCTGATCTTCCCGCAAGCGCCGATCATCCACCTGCTGCGCCATCCCCTGGACGTGGTGCTGTCGGTGTTTTCCAACCACCTGACCCACGGCTTCTATTGCGCCTACGACCTGGAAAGCATCGCCCGCCACTATGTGCTGGTGATGGAGCTGGTGGAGCACTACCGGCGCGAGATGCCGCTGCGATACCTGGCCATCCGCTATGAGGACATCATCGATGACCAGCCGGCCAAGGTGCGCGAGATGCTGAGCTTCATCGGCGCGCCGTTCGATCGGCGCTGCCTGGATTTCCATGAGAACCGGCGTTACGCGCGCACCGCCAGCTACGCCCAGGTCACTGAAAAGCTCTACGACCGGTCGCGATATCGGTACCGGTCGTACCGCGACCAATTGGCGCCAGTAGTTTCAATTCTGGAGCCGATCATCCGCCGGCTCGGCTATGCAATAGACTGAAATGTCGGCTTCGGAGCCGCGCTAGGGGCTGACATGGCGCCGCCGGCGCGCTATATGGACCTCAACATCGTCCGTTTGCGCTGGATGGCGCTTACGAGCGGCGGCCCGAAAGGCCAGCCGCTTTTTTGTTGCCGAAGGGAAGGCCAAGCTTGCGCGGCAAGACCGCCGAAGACTTGAGGCTGCTGGAGCTCATCGACCCCGTCGCCGAGGCGGCCGGGTACGACATCGTGCGCCTGCGGTTGATGGGCGGCGACCATGCCCGGCGCCTGCAGATCATGGCCGAGCGGCCGGACGGGACCATGCTCGTCGAGGACTGCACCCGCCTCTCGCGCGCCGTCTCCGAGGTCATGGACGCCGCCGACCCGATCCACGGGGAATATCTGCTGGAGGTCTCCAGCCCGGGGGTCGACCGGCCCCTGACGCGGCTGAAGGACTTCGAGACCTACGAGGGCTACGCGGCGCGGATCGAGCTCGACCGCCTGGCCGAGAACCGCAAGCGCTTCAAGGGCGAACTGGCCGGCGTCGACGGCGCCAACGTGGCCATGAACCTGGAGGGCGAGGCCGAGACGGTGCTCCTGCCCTTCGCCTGGATCAGCGACGCCAAACTCGTCATCACCGATCAACTGCTGAAGCGGGGCGCGGAGGCCAGGGCCGCCCGTCTCGCCCAAGAACAGAACCAAGAGGAAGCCAATCCATGAGCCTCTCCGGCATCTCCGCCAACCGCCAGGAACTGCTCCAGATCGCCGACGCGGTCGCCCGCGAGAAGTCGATCGAGAAGGAGATCGTCATCGAGGCGATCGAGGAGGCCATCCAGAAGGCCGCCCGTACGCGCTACGGCGCAGAGCACGACATCCGCGTCACCATCGATCCCAAGTCCGGCGAAACCACCATCCGGCGCTTTGTCACTGTGGTCGAGGACGACGCCGAAGAGATCAACGAGTACGCCCAGAAGCGCCTCTCCGACGCCAAGAAGGACGACAAGAAGGCCGCCGTCGGCACGATCTACGAGGAGATCCTGCCACCCTTCGAGTTCGGACGGGTGCAGACCCAGATGGCTCGCCAGGTGGTCACCGGCAAGGTCCGCGAAGCCGAGAGAGAGCGGCAGTTCGAGGAGTTCAAGGACCGCACCGGCGAGATCGTCAACGGCGTCGCCAAGCGTGTCGAGTACGGCAACGTCATCGTCGACCTCGGCCGCGGCGAGGGGATCATGCGCCGCGACCAGTCGATCCCGCGCGAGAACTTCCAGGTCGGCGACCGGGTGCGCAGCTACATCTACGACGTGCGCCGCGAGACCAAGGGCCCGCAGATCATGCTGAGCCGCGCCCACGGCGGCTTCATGGCCAAGCTCTTCGCCCAGGAGGTGCCCGAGGTCTACGACGGGGTGATCGAGATCCGCGCCGTGGCCCGCGACCCTGGCAGCCGCGCGAAGATGGCGGTGGTCTCCAACGACAGCTCCATCGACCCCGTCGGCGCGTGCGTCGGCATGCGCGGCAGCCGCGTGCAGGCGGTGGTGGCCGAGCTGCAGGGCGAGAAGATCGACATCATCCAGTGGAGCCCGGACGAGGCCACCTTCCTGGTCAACGCCCTGGCCCCCGCCGAAGTCACCAAGGTGGTGATGGACGAGGAGGCCGGCCGGGTGGAAGTGGTGGTGCCTGACGAGCAGCTAAGCCTCGCCATCGGCCGCCGCGGCCAGAACGTGCGCCTCGCCAGCCAGCTCACCGGTTGGCAGATCGACATCATGACCGAGAGCCAGGAGAGCGAGCGGCGCCAGCGCGAGTTCGCCGAGCGCACCCAGCTTTTCCAGGAGGCGCTGGACGTCGACGAGGTGATCGCCCAGCTGCTGGTCACCGAAGGCTTCGCCACGGTCGAGGACGTCGCCTATGTGGATGCGTCGGAGATCGCCAACATCGAGGGCTTCGACGAGGACACCGGCGAGGAGATCCAGGCCCGGGCCCGCGACTATCTGGAAAAGGAAGCGGCCGAGTACGACGCCCGCCGCCGCGAACTCGGCGTCGAGGACGCGGTGCTGGAAGTGGAGGGCGTCACCCTGCCGATCGCCGTGGCGCTCGGCGAACACGAGGTGAAGACCCTCGAGGACCTCGCCGGCCTCGTCCCCGACGACATCCGCGGCTACTACGAGACCAAGGACGGCGAGCGGGTCCGCGAACCGGGCTGCCTGGAAGACTTCGCCCTCTCGCCTGAGGACGCCGAGGGCCTGATCATGCGGGCGCGCGTCGCCGCCGGCTGGATCGAGCCGGAAGCGGAGATCGAGGAGGAGTTCGCCGAAGAGGACGAGGCCCTGGCCGAAGCCCCCGAGGCGGTCTGAGGACGCCCATGGGTCTGGCGGCCGCCGCCCGCGAGCGGCGGGACATCGTCTCGGGCGAGGTTCGGGACGAGGCGGCGCTGATCCGCTTCGTCGCCGGGCCGCAGGGCGCGGTGGTCCCGGACCTGGCGCGCAAGCTCCCGGGCCGCGGCCTCTGGGTCGCCGCCGACCGCGCCTCTGTGGAGGCGGCGGTGAAGAAGAACCTGTTCGCCCGCGCGGCCAAGGCCAAGCTGGCCGCGCCGCCCGACCTGGCCGACCAGGTGGAAGGATTGCTGCGTCAGCGGCTGCTGGCGGCGCTGGGTCTTGCGCGCAAGGCCGGCGATCTTACCTTCGGCTTCGAGCGCGTCCTGGCGGCCGTGGAGGCGGGCAGGGCCGCCTGGCTGATCGAGGCCAGCGACGGCGCCGACGACGGCCGACGCAAGCTCTTGGCCGCCGCCCGCCGCGCCGAGCGCCAGCCCCGGGTTTTCACCCTCTTCACATCGGGCGAATTGGGTTTGGCCTTGGGCGCCCAGAATGTGATACACACCGCCTTCCTTGCGGGGCGGGGCGCCGAGCGCTGGACATTGGATGTCGAGCGCCTGTCAGGCTTCCGCCCGCTCCTCCCTTGAGAGTTGGCGCGAGGAGCCCTGAACGGGACGAGCGCACCGTCGCGCCCGCCTCCGGCTCGGGGTTTTGAGTTTCTTTAGTTTGGGCTGGTCTTTGGGCCGGCGGGTATAGTCAAGCGAGCGCATGACAGACGAGAACGAAAACCGGCCGGGACGGGCCCCCCTGACGCTGAAGCCGCGCACCGGCTCGATCAGCACCGGCACGGTGAAGCAAAGCTTCAGTCACGGCCGCTCCAAGACCGTGGTCGTGGAGACCAAGCGCCGGCGGATCGACGCGCCGCCGGTTAACCTCGCCGCCCCGTCGGGCGCCGAGAAGCGTCCTGCGTTCGACGTCCGCGGGCCCGCCCCCGTGCGCCCAGCCCGCGAGGCGCCGGCCGCCACGGGCACCCTGTCCGAAGAGGAGCGTCGCGCCCGCCAGCGGGTGATCGAGGCGCGCCTGGCTCAGGATCGCCTGAACGCCGAGCGGCGCTCGCGCGAGGAGGAAGCCGGCCGTCCCGAAGAGACGAGCCACCCCGAAGCCGAAGAGCCGCAGGCCGTCGAGGCCGTCGCCGAAGCCCCAGCAGCCGCCGAACCGGCGCCGGTGGAAGCCGCCGCTCCGGCGCCCGAAGCCCCGCCGGCCGTCGAAGTGAGCGAGCCGGCCGAGGCCGAGCCGGCGCGCGCCGCCGCCCCGGCCCAGACCCGCACCTACGAGCCCGGCCGCGAGCGGCGCGACGAGCGCGGCAGCACCACCACCTACCGCCCCGAGCGCCCGGCGCCCCGCGCCGACGCCGGCGCTTTCGCCCCGCGTGGACCCCGGCCCGAAGGCGGTTATCCGCCGCGACCGCCACGCGAGGGCGGATTTCAGCGCGAGTCCGGCCCACGCCCTGACCGCCCCGCCGGACGTCCCGGCGAGACCGTTCGCTACTCGGCGCTCAATCCACGTCCCGCGCCGCGCGACGGCGTCAGGCCCGGCGGGCCGCGTCCGCCCGGCGGCGGCGTCGGTCGTCCAGCGCCCGCCCCGGCCGGTCCGGAGATCCAGCGCGCGACGCGTCAGACGCCCAGGCCCGGCAGCCTCAATCTCGACCGCCGTCCCGACTTCGACGAAGACGCCGAGGGCCGCCGCGGCAAGGCCGGCGCCGCGCCCGGCAAGGCCGTCTCGCGCACCAAGGGCGAGCCCAAGCGCCGTGAAGGGCGCCTGACCATCCAGGCCGTGGCTGGAGACGACGAGGACGCGGTCGAACGCATGCGCTCGCTGGCCTCGGTCCGCCGCGCCCGCGAACGCGAACGCGAAAAGCGCAAGGGCGGCGGGGCCGAGCAGGCCAAGGCCGCCCGCGAAGTGATCATTCCCGACGTCATCACCGTCCAGGAACTGGCCGGCCGGATGGCCATCCGCGGGGTGGAGATCATCAAGTTCCTGATGCGCGAAGGGGTGATGCTGAAGATCAACGACGTGATCGACAGCGACACCGCCGAGCTGGTGGCGGCCGAGTTCGGCCACACCGTCCGCCGCGTCTCCGAGAGCGACGTGGAGATGGGCTTTATCGGTGGCGAGGACGTGGACGACCATCTCCTCCCGCGCCCGCCGGTCGTGACGGTCATGGGCCACGTCGACCACGGCAAGACCAGCCTCCTGGACGCCCTGCGCTCCACCGACGTCGCCGGCGGCGAGCACGGCGGGATCACCCAGCACATCGGCGCCTATCAGGTGCGGCTGAAGGACGGCCAGCGGGTCACCTTTCTGGATACGCCCGGCCATGCGGCCTTCTCGGCCATGCGGGCCAGGGGCGCGCACGTCACCGACATCGTGGTCCTGGTGGTGGCCGCCGACGACGGGGTGATGCCCCAGACGGTGGAGGCGATCCAGCACGCCAGGGCCGCCGGCGCGCCGATCATCGTCGCCATCAACAAGATCGACAAACCCGACGCCGATCCGACCCGGGTAATCAACGAGCTGCTCCAGCACGAGATCGTGGTCGAGAGCCTGGGCGGCGACACCCAGGTGGTGGAGGTCTCGGCGACCAAGAAGACCGGCCTCGACGACCTCGTCGAAGC
>JBIOEF010000035.1:0-27678 GCA_044445785.1 Caulobacterales bacterium | reverse complement strand
TGGCCGACGAGGCCAAATCCGAGACTGCGCCTCGTCCGCGCCTGAAGCTGACGCCCACAGCCACGGACGACGAGTTCAAGGCGGTGTTCGACGGCGCCAACGCGTCCGGCCAGGCGACGGCGGAGGATTCCGGTTGGAGCTGGAAGGAGCTGCTCACCTCCATCGACGGCGAGGCGAGCGGCGACGACGCCAAGCTGGGCGACAGCCTCTTCGCCGAGATCGAAGGGATGGGGATCGACCCGGCGGCGCTGCTCACCAAGAGCCGCATCGAGGAGATCGCCGCGGCGGTGCAGACCTCCGACGCCGGCGGCGCGCGCGAAGTGGTCCGCACCCTGGCCCCGGCGGCGATCCGGCGCATCGCCCGGCGCCTCCTGGCCGACAGCGCCTTCCGAACCCGCGGCCAGACCCTGGTCAAGCGCTACGGCGCGGTGATCGCCGAGGCGACCCATCGCGACAAGCAGGGCTTCCAGGCCGCCGCGCTGCTGGGCTCCAACACCGGCCGCGCCTACCTCCTGCTCGACGCCGCATCGGGCCAGCCGGGGTAGGGCGAGAGCCAGACCTGCAGTCCAACCCCTCACCTCACCTCTCCCCACTGCGTGGGGCGAGGGCTACTGAAGGGGCAGTGACGCGGAGAGGTCGCGAAGCTGCTGCTCACCTATCAGTAGCCCTTTCCCCGCCGAAGGTGGGGAGAGGTGAGGTGAGGGGTCGGGCAGCTCGCTAGTCGGCCGCCTGGAACCGGATCGGCATCGCCTTGGGGCCGGAGATGAAGTTGGAGGGCAGCCATTCCGTCGGCGCGGCCAGTTCGAAGCCGTCCATCCGCGTCAGCACCTCGCGCAGCACGGCGTCGATCTCGATGCGGGCGATGTGCTGGCCCAGGCATCCGTGCGGGCCGGTGCCAAAGGCGATGTGCTCGTTGGGATCGCGCGAGAGATCCAGGGTCTCGGGCCGGTCGAACTTGCCGCCGTCGCGGTTGGCGGCGCCGAAGTACATCACCACCTTGTCGCCCTCGGCGATCTTGGCGCCATTGAGCTCGACATCGCGGCGGGCGGTGCGGCGCATGTAGATCACCGGGCTCGTCCAGCGCAGCAACTCCTCGCGCGCGGCCGGCAGGCGGGCGTGAAGATCGGCCTTCAGCCAGGCGAACTGGTCGGGATGCTCCATCAACGCCAGCAGGCCGCCGGAGAGCAGGTTGCGGGTGGTGTCGCCGCCGGCGTCCACCAGGAGGAGGAAGAAGAGCAGGAACTCCACGTCCTCCAGCCGCCGCCCGTCCACCTCGCAGGCCAAGAGCTTGGAGGCGAGATCGTCGCCGGGCCTGGCGCGCTTCTCGGCGATGACGCCCGAGCCGTACTCGAACATCTTGGCCACCGCCTGGCCGCCGGCGCCCGGCGGCAGGGCTTCTGGCGAGGTGTGGATGGTCTCGGTGAGCTTGTAGAGTTCGCGCCCGTCGCTGAGCGGCAGGCCCATCAGCTCGGCGATGACGAACGACGGCATCTCGCCGGCGAGGTCGGCGACGAAATCGCACTCGCCCTTGTCGATCACCGCATCGACGATCTGCCGCGCCAGTTCGGCGATGCGTTCGGCGCGCAGCTTGGCGCTGGGCAGGGTGAACTCCGAGCGGATCAGCTTGCGGAACGCGGTGTGTTCCGGCGGATCCATCATCAGCATCATCTTGTAGGGGCCAAAGCCCCCCGGCGTATCGGCCAGCGGATCGTTGATCATGATCGTCGGCTCGGAGGAGAAGGCCTGGAAGCCCCGGTCCACGTCCCAGACGTCGGCGAACCGCGTCACCGCCCAGAAGCCCTTCCCGCCCGGCTCGTCGTGCCAGTAGACCGGCGCATGCTCGCGCAGCCAGCGGAACTGGTCGTGCGGCTGGCCGCTGGCGAAACTGGCCGGCGAGAGCAGATCGATCCGCTGGGCGCTCATCGTTTCGCTCATGGCCGCCGCTCCCTTCAGGTGTGCTTCAGTTCCAGGCCCTTCAGCTCGCCCTCGGCGCGCCAGTCCTCGATCAGCTTTACGAAGGCGATGGGGCCAAGGCCATAGGGGCCGTTGCGAGCGGCAAGCGCCGAGGGCTTGCCCTCGTTGTTGTAGTAGCCAGGGGTGCATTCCTCCTGGAACTTCTGACGCATCATCGCCGAATTGATGATCGTCTGCACCCAGGCGTCCTCGGCCTCCTGCGAAGCCTCGACCTCGCGCACCTGCCGCTCGCCGCAGGCCTTGACGATGTAGGCCAGGTGCTTGGCCTGCTCGTTCAGCATGTGCGGGAAGTTGACCGTGAAGCCCGACTGCGAGTTGGTCATGATGTAGCAGTTGGGAAAGCCGCGGCTGTGCATGCCGTGCAGGCTGGAGACCCCGTCCTTCCACTTCTGCGTCAGGGTCAGCCCGTCGCGCCCGACCACCTCATAGCCGGCCCGGCGGGTGTAGCTGGTGCCGACCTCGAAGCCGGTGGCGTAGATCAGGCAGTCGATCTCGTACTCGCGCCCGTTGGCGACGATGCCGTGCTCGGTGATCGCCTCGACCCCATGGCCTTGAGTGTCGATCAGGTGGACGTTCGGGCGATTGAAGGCGTCCAGGTATTCGTCGTGGAAGCAGGGCCGCTTGCAGAACTGGTTGTACCAGGGCTTCAGCGCCTCGGCCGCCGCCTTGTCCTTGACCACGGCGTCCACGCGGGCGCGGACGGAGTTCATCTTCTGGAAGTCGGCCAGCTGCATCGTCGTCGCCAGGTCGTCGGGCGACTGGCCGCTCTCGCTCTGCTTGCGGATCAGCATGATCAGGTTGCCGATGATGTCGGTCCAGCCGTCGTTGACCAGATCCTCCTCGGCGACGCCGCCGCTGACCAGGGTGTTGAAGTTGTCCATCCGGTGCTGCTGCCAGCCGGCGGTGAGGCTCTTGGCCCACGCCGGATCGGTTGGCCGGTTGTCGCGCACGTCGATGGAGGAGGGGGTGCGCTGGAAGACGAAGAGCTCCTTGGCCGCCGCCGCCAGGTGCGGCACGCACTGCACCGCCGTCGCGCCCGTGCCGATGACGCCGATACGCTTGTCCTTGAGGTTCGTCAGGTTCCCGTTGGAGTCGCCGCCGGTGTAGGCGTAGTCCCAGCGGCTGGTGTGGAACGAGTGGCCCTTGAACGTATCCACCCCCGGAATGCCGGGGAGCTTGGGCCGGTGCAGCGGGCCGTTGGCCATGACCACGTGGCGGGCCTTCATGGCGTCGCCGCGGTTGGTGGTGATGATCCAGCGTGAACTGGGCGCGTCCCAGGTCATGCCGGTGACCTCGGTCTGGAAGCAGGCGTTGCGGTAGAGGTCGAAGTGCTCGCCGATCGCGCGGCTGTGCTTCAGGATCTCCGGCGCGCGGGAATACTTCTCCACCGGCATGTAGCCGATCTCTTCCAGGAGCGGCAGGTAGACGTAGGACTCCACGTCGCAGGCCGCGCCCGGATAGCGGTTCCAGTACCAGGTGCCGCCAAAGTCGCCGCCTTTCTCGATCAGGCGGACGTCGTCGATCCCGGCCTCGCGCAGCCGCGCGCCGGCCAAGAGGCCGCCAAAGCCGCCGCCGATCACCACCACCTCGACCTCGTCGGTCAACGGCGCGCGATCGAAGCCCGGCTCGACGTAGGGGTCGTCCAGGTAGTGGGCGAACTCGCCCTTGATCTCGACGTATTGCTCATTGCCGTCGGCGCGGATCCGCTTGTCCCGCTCGGCGCGGTACTTCTCGCGCAGGACTTGCGGGTCGAAGCCGAGGTCATCGCGGGCGGATTTCTCCGCCTGGAGGGCTCCGGTGTCGTTCGGCATGCTCTTGGTCTCCTAAGGTCCGGGGGCCAATAGACGCCAGTTTCCCTAGGAGACGCCAAGTGGGAACCGCAGGCGCCCTTCCGCGCCCGCTGATCCTCGCCAAGAGGCCCAGCTAGGCGACCCTGGTGAAGCCGTCCGGGCTCCAGGCCTCGCTGCCGACGCCGTGGTGGACGAAGAAGAGGCCGCCCGGATCGTAGCGGTCCTTCACCCGCTTCAGCCGCCCGTAGTGCTCGCCCCAGAACGCCATCTGCCAGTCGGGCTCGAAATAGTCGGTCTCGGAGATGTAGGCCGCGGGCTTGGCCGGCAGCGCCAGCAGCGGCGCCATCGCCGCGCGCATGGTCAGGACGTCGCGCCGGCCGCGGTCGACGTCCGGCTCGTGGCCGGCGATCCCGGGATAGGCGGGCAGCTCCTCGCCGCCGGTGATCGCCAGGGCGAAGGCGTCGAGCACCGCCGGGTTCGTCGAGGTGTCGCGGCTGCGCTCCAGGGCCTCGGCCGGCGCGCCCGCCAGGCCCTTGTTGAGATGCAGCGAGACGCCCCAGGTGGCCGCGGCGTGGACCAGGGCGTCGACCAGGGCGCCCTGGCGATCCGGCTGCAGCAGCTGCTGCGAGAGCCAGGTCGACTGATAGCCGTGCACGACCTGCCCCGCCTGGTCGCCATCGCCCGCCCAGTAGAAGCGCCCCGGCGGCGCATCCGGCCGGTCGTCGGTCTTGATCACGCCCGGGACCGACTTGAGCACCGCGGGGTTCCAGAACATCCGGGCGGGGAGGGCGAACACCGTCGGCTTGGAAAAGTTGTAGTCGCCCGGTCGGGCGGCGACCCAGTCGAAGAACGGCCGCCAGGTTTCCTGCGCCTCCGCCTGCGTCAGCCCCTGGAACACCATCGCGACGGAAAGCTGGCGAGGGAACCCGATGGAGATCTGCTCTCCCCAGTGCGGGTTCATCAGGCTGGTCCGATAGAGCGACAGCACCTGCGCGATGAGCGCGCGGTAGGCGACCTCTGAGGTCGATCCGATCTTCGCCTGCACCGCGCCGAAGAACGGCGGCAGCGCGTGGGTGCGCAAGGTCAGCCGGGTGACGACGCCGAAGGTCCCACCGCCGCCGCCCTTGATCGCCCAGAAGAGGTCTGGGTTGGTGCAGGCGTTGGCGATCCGCACGACGCCGTCGGCGGTGACGATCTCGGCCTCCAAGAGGTTGGCGGCGCCGGTGCCGAAGCCCTTGGAGAAGCTGCCGAAACCGCCGCCCTGCACCAGCCCGGCGACGCCGACCGTGGTGCAGCCGCCGCCCTGCACATAGCGGCCAGCCTTGGTGGTGACCGCGTCGTAGGCGTCCAGCCACATCGCCCCGGCGCCGACGCTGACGGCGCCTTCGGCGGCGATCCGACCGGCGCAGCCTGCCGGAACGAAGCTGTCGTGCAGCGTCACGTCCCGCATCGCCCGCGTCCAGATCATGAGGGAATCGGCCGCGTTCGATCCGCCGAGGTAGCTGTGGCCGCCGCCCTTCACCACCAGCCGCAGGCGATGCTCGCGGGCGAAGTTCACCGCCGCGGCGACGTCGGCGCTAGTCTCCGCGCCGACGGCGTATTCGCTGGGCTGCGAGGTCCAGGCGTCGGTCCAGCCCAGCGTCTGCGTCAGGGCGACGTTGTCGCCGATGAAGAAGGGATTGCGCAGGTTCGCGAAGAGTTCGGCGCAGGCGGGGCTCGTGGGATCCTTGACGCAGTCGACCAGGGGCGAATCCACCTTGACCAGCCGCCCGCCGACGCGCGCCTTCAGCGCGTCCCAATCCGCGAAGCTCGGCCATCCGGGTTTGCCCGGCCGCGCGCGCTCGAACGGCGCGGCGGCGCCGGCAGGGCCGGCGAGCGAGGCCGAGGCCGCCATGGCCGTCGCCGCGGCGCCCGACCCCAGGAGCGTTCTCCGATTCATGGACTCACCTCACTCAGCGATGCATGCCTGTGGCGAGCGCGCGCCATCGGAGTCAAAGTCAACCGACGAGGGTTGGAAGTTGGAGGCGACGGTGGCGTCAGACCAGGCGGCGTTCGAGATCATCGGCCGGGCCTATCCGCAGGATGGGGCGCGGTTCAAGCGGGTCGATCCGGCCCGCGCGGGGATTGGGACAAGCGGCCGGACCGGTGTGATCAGCGGCCTCAGCCGCATGGCGGGGTCTCTCTGGCCTCACCGGGCCCACCTGATCCTGAGCGCGATCGCCTTCGCCGTGATCGTGCCGATGAACGCGACCACCCAGATCATGGATGCGGCGCGCGTGCACTGGGTGCTGCGAGCGTGGGAGCCGTTCGTGTGGGAAGGCTCCAGCGTCGCCGTCATCCTGATGCTGTCGCCGCTCATCGCCCGCGCCATGAGGCGCTGGCCACTCGAGCGAGGTCGGCTCGCGCGCGGCCTGGCCGTGCATCTTGGCCTGACCATTCCGTTCTCCCTGGTTCACGTGAGCGCGATGGTCGCCTTGCGCCACCTGGCCTATGCGATCGCCAGGTCGGGTTACGACTTTGGCTCGCCCAGCCTGCCGCTGGCGCTCTTCTATGAGTGGCGCAAGGATGCGGTGACCTACGGCGTGATCCTGGCGATCTTCTGGGTGCTGCGCCGGTTGCTGTCCTCAGGCGAGATCGCGCGGGCGGCCGCCGCGCCGGGCGGCTTCGAGGTCCGCGACGGGGCCGGGCGTCTCTTCATCCACCCGCAGGAGATCCTCTGGGTCGAGGCGGCGGGCAACTATCTCCACCTGCACACGACCCGGAAGTCGCACTTCGTTCGGGGCGTCCTCGGCGCCTGGGCCGCCAGGCTCGCGCCCTTCGGATTCGCCCGCATCCACCGATCGCGCCTGGTCAATTGCGAGCGCATTCGCGCCATCAGCCCGACCGAAACCAAGGACTTCCTGGTCACCTTGGACGACGGACAATCGCTCAGAGGCAGCCGCCGCTTCCGCGCGGCGCTAGAGACCGGCCTGCAGAGTCGGATCTCATGAAGCCGGAACTCTCGATCTTCCAGGAGGACGACGAAGCCGGCGCCCAGCGCCACGCCCAGTCCTTGGCGGACACCGAGTTCAGTCCAGTGTCCGCCGCCGCACGGACCGAACGGCGATCGAGCGGAAGACGATCGCAGCGATCAGGCCGACCAATCCCGTCATCGCCGCTTCATGGGCCACGTGAGCCCAGCCGACTAGCGTCCAATGGCCGTTGACCTCCCAGATTGCCGGCGGGTGATCCTGCAGCGGCGCGGGGCCGAAACCGGCCTGCGTCCAGCTCTCAGTCGCGCAATGGCCGCGTGTGCACACAGTGCTGCTGCCAGGAATTTGATCGGGGGACGGCGTTGGCTGCGGCGTTATGAACAACAGCCAGGGCAGCGCACCCAGTGAGAAGCCGACTGCTGCGCCAGACCAAGTATTGAGCCAGCGCCAACGATAGCGGTTAAAGGCAACTAAGAGTGGCGTGACCACAGCTAGCTCGACCGCGACACAGATCGGCAAGCCGAACGTCAATATGACGAGCCATGTGGTAAGCACGTCGGGAGTATGAGGTTGGGCTAGCCAGGCGAAGTTGGGGAAATCTAGAGCGGCAAGCCAGCATGTGAGACCAATTGTCGGGCCAACCACATAGGCTAGGGCAACCAGAGGCAATGGCCTCAGTTCCAGCGTGCTCCTCGACATAAAGCAACTGTAGGGGGTGAATACGGGCCTGTCGAATGGCCGCTAGCCCCCTTATCGGTCTCTCTTTGCGGGGATGCGAAGACGCGCGGAGTTCGCGGAGTTGAGCGGATCGGCCGCGCTAGGCGCCTCCTCCTCTGCGTCCTCCGCGCACTTCTCCGCGTCCTCTGCGGTAAAATCACTTCTCCGCTAGCGGATCAGTTGACCTTCTCCAGCACGTGGATCGCGCAGGCCGAGCCCATGCCGACCACGTGGGTGAGGCCGATGCGGGCGCCTTCGACCTGGCGCTTGCCGGCTTCGCCGCGCAGATGCTGGGTGATCTCATAGACGTTGGCGATGCCCGTGGCGCCCAGCGGATGGCCCTTGGAGAGCAGGCCGCCGGAGACGTTCACCGGGATGCGGCCGCCCAGCGCCGTCTCGCCCTCGTCGATCAGCCGCCCGCCCTCGCCGTCGGCGCAGAGGCCGAGGTTCTCGTAGTGGACGATCTCGGCGGTGGCGAAGCAGTCGTGCAGCTCCACCAGGTCCAGGTCGTCGGGGCCGACGCCGGCCATCTCATAGGCGGTCTTGGCGGCCATCCGGGTGACGGCGTTGAAGTCCGGCATCACCACGTTGCGCGGCGTGTAGGGATCGCTGGTCAGCACCGAGGCGCGGATCTTCACCGCCCGCTTCATCAGGCCGAGCCGCTTGGCGGCTTTTTCCGAGCACAGCACCGCGGCGGCCGAGCCGTCGACGTTCACCGAGCACATCAGCTTGGTGTTGGGATAGGAGATCATCTCCGCGCCCATCACTTCCTGCAGCGGGGTTTCGATCTGGTACATGGCCTTGGGGTTCAGGGTCGAATGGTGGTGGTTCTTCACCGAGACCTTGGCGAACTGCTCGAACGTCGTGCCGTACTTGCGGGTGTGTTCCATGCCCACGTGCGCGAACACCGCCGGCATGGTGCCAGAACCAAGCAGGCCCTCGGTGGGGATGCCGGATCCGCCCCCGCCGCCGCCCAGCAGGCCCTTGCCCATCTGCTCGACGCCGACGGCCAGGATCACGTCGTACATCCCCGCCCTGATCGCCGCGTAGCCTTCGCGAAAGGCGGTGGCGCCGGTGGCGCAGGCGTTGGCGCAGTTGACCACCGGAATGCCGGTCTGGCCGATCTCGCGCAGCACCCGCTGGCCGACCATGGCGCTGGCTTCGCCCAGGTTGCCGCAATAGAGCGCCTGGATCTCGGACATGCCGATCCCGGCGTCGTCCAGGGCCATCAGCGCCGCCTGGGCCCCCAGGTCCGGAACGGTCCGGTCCGGAAACCGGCCGAACTTAATCATGTCGGTTCCGACGACGTAGACTTCGGTCATGGCGTGATCTCCTGGGCCTTCAGTTGGCCGGGGTGAAGAAGTAGGCGAGATAGGAATTGCCGTCTTTGTCTTTGCGGCCGGCGTCGCGGAAGACGACCTTCACCGGCATGTCGAACTTGATGGCTTCGGGGCTGGGGACCATGTCCACCAGGTTGCCCTTCACCGTGCCGCCGCCGTCGAGGTCGACGATCGCCGAGATGAACGGCACCGGCACGCCTGGGAAGTTCCGGTGCACGACGGTGAAGTTGTAGAGCTTGCCGGTGTCGGAGAGCCTGGTCGCCTTCAGCGAGCCGCGGGCCAGGCAGTTGGCGCAGGCCGGATGGTCGCCCAGGAACACCTCGCCGCACTTGTCGCAGCGGAACCCGGACAGATAGGGCGAGCCGTCCTCGGGGATCTTCAGGAACGGAACCACGGGCAGGGGTTTGGCGGCGGGCGCCTGTGTCTCACTCACGGATGCTTCCTCCAACGTCGGTTCTTCTGAGCGGCGGCCGGTCAGCGCGCCTCGGACGGGTGATCTTCGATAACCTATAAACTCCGGCCCGGGATTGACAACGACCGGATTTGGCCCCGGATGGCCGCGTCAAAGCAAACCTCCAATGACCGCGCACGGGAGGCGCAATCATGGCCACCGCCCTTAAATCCACCGCCAACGACGCCGCCCCGGCCCACGCCGACGAAGTGCTCTACGCGGTCGCCGATCACATCGCCACGATCACGCTCAACCGCCCCGAGCGGATGAACACCATCTCCGGGCCGATGCTGAACCAGCTGACGACGCGGCTGCTGGAGGCGGACGCCGACCGCGAGGTGCGGGTGGTGATCCTGACCGGGACCGGCCGCGCCTTCTGCGCGGGACTGGATCTTGGCGAAGCGACCCGGACCGACAGCCCGGGCGGCATCACCGGCGGCGCCGGCGTTTCCACCAACCTCGACCTCAGGAACACCCCGCCCACCGTGCTCTTCAATATGGGCAAGCCGACCATCTGCGCCCTCAACGGCTCGGCGGCGGGCTATGGCATGGATACGGCGCTCGGCTGCGACATCCGCCTGATGGCCAAGGGCGCGAAGATGGCCGCCGCGTTCACCAAGCGCGGCATCGTGCCGGAATCCGGCGGCACCTGGTTCCTGCCCCGGCTGATCGGCTGGTCCAAGGCGGCCGAGCTGATCTTCACCGGCCGCACCCTCACCGCCGACGAGTGCGTGGCCATGGGCCTGGCCTCCGCCGCCGTCGCTGACGCGGATCTGGCCGGCGCCGCGCGGTCCCTGGCGCTGGAGATCGCCGCCAATGCGCCGCTGGCGGTGCAGGCCTCCAAGCGGATGATGCGCATGGGCCTTGGCGAGAGCTTCGACGACCACGTCCACCACGTCTTCCTGCAGCTGCTCCCCCTGCTGCGGACCAAGGACGCCATGGAGGGGATGCGCGCGTTCATGGAAAAGCGCCCCGCCGAGTTCACCGGCCGCTAACCACGCGCGGCCGCTAAAGGTCGCCACGCTTGCAGGGCTAAGCTAAACTCGCCTCCGACGGGAGAGGGTTGGCATTGCAGCGCCTCAACAGGATTGACCTTCCGGCCCGGCTGGCGCCGGTGATGCCGCTCTGGCTGGGCGAGCTTTTCACCGCCCTCATCTGCCTGGCCGGCGCCGGCGTGCTGCGCCTCTTGATCGACGCCCTGATCCCCGGCGTCGCGCCCTTCGCGCTGCTCTTTCCCGCGACCCTGATCGCCACCCTGATGGGCGGCTGGCGCGCCGGAGCGGCGACCCTGACCATCGCCGAGCTCCTGGCCTGGTACTACGTCATCCCGCCCCGGGGCTGGATCCTGAAGGGCGAGGCCCAGACCGCCAATCTGATCGCGGTCTATCTCGCTGGGGCCCTGATCATCGCCGTCGCCCAGACCTTCCGCGCCGCCGCCCGCCGCGAGGGCGAGGAGCGCGCCGCCAAGCTCGCCGAGCGCGAGCTGATGCTGCGCGAGCTGGACCACCGGATGAAAAACAACTTCCAGACCGTCGCCGGCCTCCTGGAAATGCAGCTGCGCCGCGCCACCGCGGACTCGGCGCGCAAGGCGCTCTCCGAGGCGCTGGGCCGGGTGGTCAGCATCTCCCAGGCCCACCGCAACCTCTACGCCGCGGGCGACGACGTGCGCAGCGTCGACATGGCCGTCTATCTGAAAGACCTCTGCGCTAACCTGGCCGAGGCCCTCTTCCTGGGCGAACTGGTGCGCCTGGAGTGCAGCGCCGAGCCCGCCTCGCTGGAGCGCGACCGGGCGGTGGCGGTCGGGCTGATCGTCAACGAGCTGGTCACCAACGCCGCCAAGCACGCCTTCGCCGACGGGCGGACCGGCCAGATCAAGGTCGCCTTCGTCGCCGCGCCACACGGCTATCGCCTGGTGGTGGAGGACGACGGCCAGGGCCTGCCGCTGGACTACGCCACCCGCCGCCAGGGCCTGGGCCGGGGCCTCGTCCAGGCGTTCACCCGCCAGGCCGGCGGCTCGCTGACCATCGTCGAGGGACCGGGCGCCAGGTTCGAGGTGGAGCTGGCGGCTTAGAGCACGTCGGGCTTGGTGAGTCACCCGACCACCCCTCACCACACCTCTCCCCACCCTGCGGGCGGGGAGAGGGATACTGATGGGCTGGCGCGGCGTCTGACGGTCGGTCCGCTTCTCCGCTCTCTCAGTATCCCTCTCCCCACGCCAGTGGGGAGAGGTGCGGTGAGGGGTGGGAGCCATGGTTCGAGCTAGGTCGACCGCCTGCGCGGTGCTTGTGGCCTCACCCAGGGATCTGGTCGAAGAAGCCGGTGACGACCTTCAGCCGCCCGTCCTGAAGGGTGGCGAAGTCGGTGCCCTTGACGGGCGCATCGCCCTCGCCTGGGCCCAGCGCCCAGGAAAGGCGCAGGTGGTCGCCGAAGCTGTCCGCCTGGCCGACCAGATTGAAGCGGTAGTCGGGAAAGCGGTTCTGCACGCCCTCGATGACGGCGTCGATGCCGGCGTGTCCGTCGCCGCTCATCACCGGATCGACAAACGAAGCGTCTTCGGTCCACAGGCCGGCGATCAGGGTGCGGCGGCGTTCGGGGTTCTTCTCGTTCCAGGCCTCGATGTAGCGCTGGGCGATGGCGGCGGCGTCGGTCATGGGAAGGTCTCCTTCGCTTGGGATCTGCCCGCGGCTTGCGGACGCCCTGATCCTCGCCACGCCGCCGCGGCGCGTCGATTACGCGCCAGGTAATGGATCGCGTTCCGGCGCGGTCCTATGGATAAGCCCATGAACGTGATCACCAGCCCCGTCGGCGAGCGGCTGCGCGAATGGCGCCAGCGCCGGCGGATGAGCCAGCTCGACCTCGCCCTGGAGGCCGAGATCTCCACCCGGCACTTGAGCTTCGTCGAGACCGGGCGCGCCTCGCCCAGCCGCGACATGCTGCTCAACCTGGCCGAAACGCTGGAGCTGCCGCTGCGCGAGCGCAACGGCCTCCTGCTGGCCGCCGGTTTCGCGCCGGTCTTTCCCCAGCGCCCGCTGGACGATCCGGCGTCCGGGCCGGTGCGCGCGGCGATGGAGCGGGTGATCGCCGCCCACGAGCCGTTTCCCGCCCTGGCCGTCGACCGGCACTGGAACCTCGTCGCCGCCAACGGCGCCGTGGCGCCGCTGGTGGCCGGCGTCGCGCCGGAGCTGCTGACGCCGCAGGTGAACGTGCTGCGGCTCGGCCTGCATCCGGGCGGGCTGGCGTCCCGCACCGAGAACTTCGGCGAATGGCGCGCCCATCTGCTGAGCCGCCTGCGTCGCCAGAGCGTGGAGAGCGGCGACCGCGCTCTGGTGGAGCTGCTGAGCGAGCTGGAGTCCTACCCGGGCGGCGAGGCGCCCGCCGAGCCCACCGATCCGGCCGCGCTGGCGATCCCGTTCCGGCTGCGGCATGGCGGAAGGGTCCTCAGCTTCATCTCCACCACCATGGTCTTCGGCGCGGCGCGCGAAGTGACCCTCTCGGAGCTGGCGATCGAGACCTTCCTCCCCGCCGACGCAGCGACCGCCGCTGCCCTGCAGGCGCTTGCGGCGGACGCCGGCTAGGTCGCGTATCGACTAGGCCCGCGCCGAGGTCGCGCCAGCGGACTCTCGGAATGTCCGAAATGGGTAGAAATCGGACATCAAGAACGACCGTGAGACGCGGCGAGGCGTTTCCAGCCGCCGACCCACCACCCCGCGAATCTCACCGTCAATATGCAACCGAAGGCGAGCATGAGGATACTTTGCGCGAACCGGCTGAGATGTCCCTGCTCCTGCGGCGTCAATGAAAGGTAGATGTTTCGAACCGAGATGAACTCGGTCGCGGCCACCCAGACCGTGAACGGGAATACGAGGATTGCAAGTAGGGAGACCATCGTCAGGTTCAGGACTCGGGCGAGGCTTTCCTCAGTTGCCATGACCTTCTCCGACCAGAGTTTCGCGCACCACCGTCGGTGGTGCGATGGCAGTATGTCGCCTCTTCGCGCTGAAGTCAGCTTTGGGTCGAACGCGGACCTCAGCGCCGCGCCCGCATGCGGACCCTGGCCGAGCTTGCGCGTACGCGCCTAGACCTCCGCCGCCGCTTCGCTGAGCAGGCGGCGCATCCAGGCGATCGGGGGTTCGGCCAGGCGGTCCTTGCGGTAGAGCAGGGTGACGTCCACCGACGGCGATTGATAGGGCGGCTCGATCAGCGCCAGCCGCCCGCCCTGGGCCGAGAGCAGCGCCAGGCGACGGGGGATCAGCGCGGCCATTTCCGAGCGCACCACGATCGCCATCGCCGCGAAGGTGTCGGGCGCGACCACGCCGACCTTGCGCGCCAGGCCGCGCCTGGCGAGCTCGCTCTCGAACGCTCCGAGGTCCTCCCAGCTGGCGCGCAGGCTGATCGCCGAACGGCCCAGCGCCTCGCGCCGGCCAGCCACCACCACGTGCGGCGCGCCTACCAGGTCCTCCAGGCTCACCGCCTTGCCCGCCAGCGGATGGCCGGCGCGCACCACCCACACCAGCTCCTCCTGGATCAGCCGCTCGCGGGCGAACCGCTCGGGCGCCGATTCGAAGCCGGAAACGACGAAGTCCACCCGCCCGCCGTCGAGCTGCTCCACCAGGTCCGGCAGGTTCTCGCCGATCTGCAGCACCACGCCTGGCGCGCTCGCCTGCAGGCGCGCCACCACCGCCGGCATCAAGACCGCGCAGGCGTAGGCGCCGGCGACCACGGTGAAGGCGATCTCGCTCACCGCGGGCTCGAAGTCGGCCGGCGCCAGGGCGCCCTGCAGCTGGCTCAGCGCCGCGTGCAGGCTGGGTCCGATCTCCAGCGCCCGGCGGGTGGGCTGCATGCCGCGCGCGTCGCGCTGGAACAATTCGTCGCCCAGGTGGTAGCGCAAGCGGTTGAGGGCGTGGCTCACCGCCGACTGGGTGAGACCCAGGCGCGCGCCGGCGCGGGTCACGCTGCGTTCCTCGAGCAGCACGTCGAAGACCCGGAGCAGATTGAGATCGATGCTAGAAAGATGCATGAAATTCATCTAACCAGTGATGACTTATCATTTTCATCATGCGCCATGCCACCTTACCTGCAATAGCCAAGGCGAAGATTTCCCGCGCAACGCTGGCGCGATCGCGCCTAACCTTCTGGCGAGGTGTTTGAGGGAGCGCCGACTGTGGCGAGCGCCGAGGCATTGACGGACGAAGACGGCGACGCTGCGGAGAGCATGGGCTCGCGTCCGTCCGGCTGGGCGCGGCGCTTTCGCTGGCCGCTGATGATCGGCGGCCCGCTGCTGATCCTCTTGATCGTCGCCTTCTTCGTGCTCACCGGCGGCAAGTCGCAATCCACCGACGACGCCTACGTCCAGGCCGCGCGGGTGCCGATCAGCGCCAGTATCGGCGGGCGGGTGACCGAGCTCGACGTCAAGGAGAACCAGCCGGTCCAGGCGGGCCAGGTGCTGTTCCGCCTGGACGTGCGCGACTTCGCCGCCACCATGGATCAGTCGCGGGCTCAGCTGGCCGCGGCGCGGTTGCAGGTCGACTCCCTTCGCGCCGTCTATCAGCAGCAGCTCGCGTCCCTGAAGACGGCGCGCGAGACCGCCGCCTTCGCCGACCGCGAGGCGGCGCGGCAGAAGGCGCTGATGGACGTCGGCGTCTCCTCCCGCGATCAGTACGAGACCGCGCTCCACAACGTCGACACCGCGCACCAGCAGATCGCGGTCGATGAGCAGCAGGTCGCCCAGGCCTTCGCCAATCTGGGCGGCGGCGCCGGGACGGAGGCCCAGCCGATGGTCCAGCAGGCCAAGGCCGCGCTCGACCGCGCTCAGCTCAACGTTTCCTACGGCACGGTGATCGCCCCGGAAGAGGGCGTCGTCACCCGGGTCGAGCAGCTGCAGGTCGGCAGCTACGTGAACGCCGCCCAGACCCTCTTCTGGCTGGTGTCGGGCCAGCCCTGGGTCGAGGCCAACTTCAAGGAGGACCAGCTGGCCAAGATGCACGTCGGCCAGCCGGCGACGATCCGCATCGACGCCTATCCGGACCACGCCTTCAAGGGTCACGTGGAGAGCTTCAGCCCGGGCTCGGGCCAGGCGTTCTCGCCGTTGCCGGCCCAGAACGCCACCGGCAACTGGGTCAAGGTGGTCCAGCGCCTGCCGGTGCGGATCGCCTTCGACGAGGCGCCGCCTTCGGTCGCCGGCAGTTCGGGCCTCAGCGCCAATGTGACGGTGGACATCCGGCCCGGTTCGGAACGGCGCGCCGGCGCGGCCCGTTGAGCGGCCATGGCGTCCGCGCGCGACATCGCCAATCGCATTCCCATCACCGTCGGCCTGATGCTGGCCACGGTGATGAATTCGCTCGACACCACCATCGCCAACGTCGCCCTGCCGCACATGCAGGGCAGCTTCTCCGCCTCCCAGGACCAGATGACCTGGGTGCTGACGTCCTACATCGTCGCCACCGCGATCATGACCCCGCTCACCGGGTGGCTGTCGACGCGCATCGGCCGCAAGCTGACCTTCCTGATCTCGATCGCCGGCTTCACGCTCGCCTCGATGCTGTGCGGCGTCTCAACCAGCCTGATGGAGATCGTCGTCTTCCGGCTGATCCAGGGCCTCTGCGGCGCGGCGCTGATCCCGCTTTCCCAGGCGGTGGTGTTCGACATCTATCCGCCAAGGCAGGTGGGCCAGGTGATGGCGATCTGGGGCGCGGGCGCGATCCTGGGGCCGACCTTCGGACCGGTGCTGGGCGGCTGGCTGACCGACAATTTCTCCTGGAACTGGGTCTTCTACATCAACCTGCCGATCGGCATCCTGGCCTTCGCGGCGGTATGGCTTTTCATGTCGTGGGACGGCGGGGGGCGGGCCAGGCCCTTCGACTTCGTCGGCTTTGGCGCCCTTATCGTCTTCATCGGCGGGTTGCAGCTGGTGCTCGACCGCGGCCCGACGCTGGACTGGTTCGCCTCGCGCGAGGTGTGGGTCGAGGCGATCGCCGCCGCCATCGGGCTCTACGTGTTCATCGCCCAGACGCTCACCGCCGACCAGCCGTTCTTCGACCGGGCGCTAGCGCTCGACCGCAACTTCGTCACCTGCAACCTGTTCGGCTTCTTCATCGGGCTGCTGCTCTTCTCGACCATGGCCCTGATGCCGCCCTTGATGCAGGGACTGCTCGGCTATTCGGTGTTCGGCGCGGGGCTGATCATGATGCCGCGCGGGATCGGCTCCTTCGCCGCCATGTTCATCGTCGGGCGCCTGGTCGGGCGGATCGACACGCGGCTGATCCTCTTCGCCGGCCTCTCGATGAGTTCGATCGCCCTTCTGCAGATGAGCCACTTCGATCTGACGATGAACTCGATCCCCTTCGTCACCTCGGGGATCGTCCAGGGCCTCGGCATCGGACTGGTGTTCGTGCCGTTGAGCGTGCTGGCCTTCGCGACGCTCAATCCGCGCCTCCGGGCCGAAGGGACCAGCGTCTACACCCTGGTGCGGAGCCTGGGTTCCAGCGTCGGCATCTCGATCATGCAGGCGATCTACGTCAATCGCGCCGCCGTCTCGCACGCCGACCTCGCCGGCAACATCCAGCCGGGCAATCCGGTGATAGGAACGCTGCCGGCGACGCTCAATCCCTCCACCGCCACGGGTTTGCTCAGCCTCAACGGCGAGGTCACGCGCCAGGCCTCGATGGTGGCCTATGTGGACGTCTTCCGCCTGATGCTGCTGGTCACCCTGGCGGTGATGCCGCTGCTGCTGGTGATGCGCACGCCCCAGCGAGTGGACCAGAAAGCCGAGGTGGTCGTTGACTGAGCGCGCCAGAGCTCCGGCGCGCGCCGCCGCCTGCGCGCTTGTCCTGGCGGCGGCGCTGGGCGCGTGCAAGGCGGTGGGGCCGGATTTCCAGCCGCCGGCCGCGCCGGGCGCGAGCGGCTATCTGATGATCGGCGACGCCGCTTCGCCGATCGCCGAGATGAGTCCGGACGCCCATCCCGCCGGCGCCTGGTGGACCAGCTTCGGCTCGCCCGATCTCGACGCGGTGATGCGCCTGGCGCTGGCCGACAATCCCACCCTCGCCGCCGCCAACGCGACCCTTGACCGGACCCGCCAGCAGGCCGCCGCTGTCCGCGGCGCGGAGCTGCCGCAGGCGCAGCTGGACGCCAACGGCGAGCGCGAGCGGATCAACATCGCCGCCTTCGGCTTCTCCGGCTTTCCCAACCCGACCATCAACCTCTACTCGGTCGGCGGCACGGTGACCTACGACCTCGACCTCTTCGGCGGACGCCGCCGCGCCGCCGAGGCGGCGCTGGCCAAGGCCCAGGCCGACGCGCGGCGGGCGGACGCGGCCTACCTCACCCTCACCGGCCAGGTGGCGCTGACCGCGGTGGAGATCGCCACCTATCGCGACCAGATCGCCACGCTCGCGAGCGTCATCGCCGACGATCAGCGCACCATCGATATGGGCCAGCGGGCGGCGGCCGCGGGCGGCGCGCCCAGCGCCGCCGCCGCCAGTCCGCGCGCCCAGCTGGCCCAGGACCAGGCCCTGCTCGCGCCCCTCGAGCAGCAGCTGTCGCAGGCGCGCCACAACCTGGCGCTCCTGGTCGGCAAGTCGCCGGCCGAATGGAGCGCGCCGGACTTCGACCTCGCCAGCCTCGCAGCGCCCGCCAGCGTGCCGGTGAGCCTGCCTTCGGCGCTGGTGCGCAGGCGGCCGGACATCCTGGCCGCCGAGGCCGACCTGCACGCCGCCACCGCCAACATCGGCGTGGCGACCGCCGCCCTCTATCCGGACGTACGGCTCTCGGCCAACCTCACCCAGACGGCGCTCTCGCCGTTCAAGCTCTTCTCCTACAGCGCCAGCGGCTGGAGCTTCGGCGCCGGGCTCACCCAGCCGCTGTTCAAGGGCGGGACGCTGAAGGCCGACAAGCGCGCCGCCGAGGCCGACGCGCGCCTGGCGATGGCGCGCTACCAGCAGACCGTGCTCACCGCCTTCGTCCAGGTGGCCGACGTGATGGAGGCCATCGCCCACGACGACGAGCAGATCGCCGCCCTGCGCCGCGCCGAGGACGCCGCCGGCGCCAGTCTGCGCGATGCGCAGAACGCCTACCGCCTGGGCGGCGGGGCGCTCTTCGCCGTGATCGACGCCCAGCGCCAGGTCAGCCAGGCCAGGCGCTTCCGCGCCATGGTCGAGGGTCGCCGCACCGCCGACATCGCCCAGCTCTACGTTGTCACCGCCGCCGACTGGCGCCAGGCGACCTGAGCGGCGCGCCGCGCGGGGCAGGCCGCTTCGACCCCGCAACACCTGGAAATCGCTGAGCAACGGAGCGCCGCTTCCCCGCGCTTGATTCTCTGTATGCGCCGCGAACAATCGCCGTCGGCGTCGTTATCGCCCTGGTCATGGCGCTGACCGCGCTCTAACATGCGTTTAGATATCCCGCCCCCGACGAGTCGACGGCCCGCTATTCGCCGCCCCGTGGGACCTCAAGACGGGAATGCTGGGGAGGCAACAGAGGGTTTGACGATTGGAGCCTACGAACACCGAGGCGCCAGAGTACTTCCACAAAGTCGTTGATTGTCAGTGGGCATGCCCGGCGCACACGCCGGTGCCAGAGTACATCAGGCTGATCGCCGAGGGGCGGTACGCCGACGCCTATATGATCAACTGGAAGTCCAACGTCTTCCCGGGAATCCTCGGGCGGACCTGCGACCGGCCCTGCGAGCCGGCCTGCCGGCGTGGGCGCGTGGAAGACGAGCCGGTGGCGATCTGCCGCTTGAAGCGCGTCGCCGCCGACAACAAGACAGACATCACCCACCGCCTGCCCAGCCCCGCAAAGCGCAGCAACGGCAGGCGCGTGGTGCTGGTTGGCGCTGGCCCGGCCTCGCTGACCGTCGCGCGCGACCTGGCGCCGCTGGGCTATGAGCTGACCCTGATCGACGCCGATCCCAGGCCGGGCGGCATGATTCGCAGCCAGATTCCGCGCTTTCGCCTGCCGGAATCGGTGATCGACGAGGAAGTGGACTACATCACCGGTCTGGGCATGACCCTGCGTCAGGGCGAACGGGTGGAGAGCCTTAAGGGCCTCCTGGCCGAGGGCTGGGACGCGGTCTTCGTCGGCTCCGGCGCCCCGCGCGGGCGCAACCTGGAGATCCCGGGCCGCCAGGAAGCCGCCGCCAACATCCACATCGGCATCGACTGGCTCTCCAGCGTCTCGTTCGGCCACATCGACAAGATCGGCAAGCGGGTGATCGTGCTGGGCGGTGGCAACACCGCCATGGACTGCTGCCGCACCTCGCGGCGCCTGGGCGGCGAGGACGTCAAGGTGATCGTCCGCTCGGGCTTCGAGGAAATGAAGGCGTCTCCCTGGGAGAAGGAAGACGCCATGCATGAGGACATCCCGATCCTCAACTTCCTGGTGCCCAAGGAATTCACCCACAAGAACGGTCGCCTGACCGGCGTCGTCTTCGAGAAGGTGAGCGCGGTCCACGACGACAAGGGCCGCCGCCAGCTCCTCCCCACGGGCGAGCCCGACCAGCACATCGGGTGCGACGACGTCCTGGTCGCCGTCGGCCAGGAGAACGCCTTCCCCTGGATCGAGCGCGACGTCGGCGTCGAGTTCGACAAATGGGACATGCCGGTCATCGACGAGCGGACCATGGGCTCGACCAACCCGAAGGTGTTCTTCGGCGGCGATTCCGCGTTCGGCCCCAAGAACATCATCTGGGCCGTGGCCCACGGCCACGAGGCCGCGGTCTCGATCCACAGGCTGCTGGAGGGCGAGGACGTCGCCGACCGCCCCCCGCCCGGCGTCACCCTGGTCTCCCAGAAGATGGGCATCCACGAGTGGAGCTACGACAACGACGTCTCCAACGACCTGCGCTTCCGCGTGCCGCTGAGGGACAAGGCCGAGGCGCTTGGCAACGTGAAACTGGAGGTCGAGCTCGGCTTCGCCCTGCCGGAGGGGTTCAAGGAGGCGCAGCGGTGCCTCAACTGCGACATCGAGACGGTGTTCGCCACGCCCCTCTGCATCGAATGTGACGCCTGTGTCGATATCTGCCCCGTCGATTGCATCACCTTCACCGACAACGGCGATGAGGCCGACCTGCGCGAGCGGCTGAAGGCGCCGGCGCGCAACCTCACCCAGGACCTCTATGTCTCCAAGACGCTCCCCACCGGGCGGGTGATGGTCAAGGACGAGGACGTCTGCCTGCACTGCGGCCTCTGCGCCGAGCGCTGCCCGACCGGCGCCTGGGACATGCAGAAGTTCCTGCTCGAGATGACCGACGCCGGCGACATCTGCCCGACCCACAAGATGGCCGCCGAATGACCCGCCTGACCGCCATCAACGACTTCGTCGTCAAGTTCGCCAACGTCAACGGCTCCGGCTCGGCCAGCGCCAACGGCATGTTCGCCAAGTCGATCCTGCGGATGGGCGTGCCGGTGGCGGCGCGCAACATCTTCCCCTCCAACATCCAGGGCCTCCCCACCTGGTACGAGGTGCGGATCTCCGAGGCCGGGCATCTGGGCAGGCGCGGCGGCGTCGACCTGATGGTGGCCATGAACCCCCAGACCTGGGACCAGGACGTGGCCTCGATCGAGCCCGGCGGCTATCTCTTCTACGACTCCACCAAGCCGTTGCCGCCCTCGAAATTCCGCGCGGACATCGAGGTGGTGGGCCTGCCGCTCACCGCCATCTGTAACGCCGCCTACACCGACCCCAGGCAGCGGCAGCTGTTCAAGAACATCATCTACGTCGGCGCCCTCGCTTACCTGATCGGCGTCGAGACCGAGGTCTTCGAGACCCTGATCAAGGAGGAGTTCGAGACCAAGCCCAAGCTGATCCAGCCCAACCTGGACGCCCTGCACATGGGCCGCGACGAGGCGGCCAAGGCCTTGAAGCCGCTGGGCCTGAAGATGCGCCGGGCCGACAAGGTGGGCGACAGGATCTACGTCGAGGGCAACTCCGCCGCCGCGCTGGGCGCGGTCTATGGCGGGGCGACCGTCTGCGCCTGGTATCCGATCACGCCTTCCACCTCGCTGGCCGAGGCCTTCACCGCCCACTGCGAGCGCCTGCGCAAAGATCCCAATACCGGAGAGGCGCGCTATGCGGTGATCCAGGGCGAGGACGAGATCGCCTCCATCGGCATCGTCGTCGGCGCCGGCTGGAACGGCGCGCGCGCGTTCACCTGCACGTCAGGTCCCGGCATCTCGCTGATGCAGGAGTTCGTCGGCCTTTCCTACTTCGCCGAGATCCCGGCGGTGATCTTCGATGTCCAGCGCGGCGGCCCCTCCACCGGCATGCCGACCCGCACCCAGCAGTCCGACGTCCTCTTGGCCGCCTACGCCAGCCACGGCGACACCAAGCATCCGCTGCTGTTCCCCGAAGACCCCGCCGAGTGCTTCGAGTTCGGCGCGCTGGCGTTCGACCTTTCCGACCGGCTGCAGACCACCATCTTCGTCATGCTCGACCTCGATATCGGCATGAACGAGTGGCTCTGCCGGCCCTTCCAGTGGGACGACAAGCGCCAGCTCGACCACGGCAAGGTGATGACCTACGAGGACCTGGAGTCCGGCAGGGACTTCGGCCGCTATCTCGACGTCGACGGGGACGGCATCCCCTACCGCACGCTGCCGGGCGTCCACCCCGACCGCGGCGCCTACTTCACCCGCGGCACCTCGCGCGATCCCTACGCCCGCTACAGCGAGGAGGGCCCGGTCTACGTCGCCAACATGCAGCGGCTGCTGGAGAAGTTCGAGACCGCCAAGACCCTGATCCCGACGCCGATCGCGCGGCCGGCCAAGCGGCGCACGCCGCACGGGGTGATCTACTACGGCTCGACCACGCCGGCGATGCACGAGGCGATGGAATCGCTGGAGTCACAGGGCGTCCACGTCGACGGCCTGCGCGTCCGCGGCTTTCCCTTCAACGACGCGGTGCTCGATTTTATCGAGGCGCATGAGACGGTGTTCGTGGTCGAGCAGAACCGCGACGCCCAGCTGCGCACGCTGGTGATGGTGGAAGGCGGCGTCGATCCGGCCAAGCTGGTCTCGGTGCTCAACTACGACGGCTCGCCGATCACCGCCCGCTTCATCACCGACGAGATTTCCCGGCGCATCCGCGGCCTTGCCCGCACGCCCGTGCCCCAGGTGGCCGAATGACCTACATCACCAAGCCCCGCCTGCATCACCCGCTGCTGCAGCCCAATGGCCTGGGCTTCACCCGCCGCGACTACGAGGGCAAGGTCTCGACCCTCTGCGCCGGCTGCGGCCACGACTCGATCTCGGCGGCGATCATCCAGGCCTGCTACGAACTGGACCTGCCGCCGCACCGCCTGGCCAAGCTCTCCGGCATCGGCTGTTCGTCGAAGACCCCGGACTATTTCCTCGGCAACTCCCACGGGTTCAATTCCGTGCACGGAAGGATGCCCTCGGTGCTCACCGGCGCCAACATCGCCAACCGAGAGCTAATCTATCTGGGCGTTTCCGGCGACGGCGATTCCGCCTCGATCGGCCTTGGCCAGTTCGCCCACTCGATCCGGCGCGGGGTCAACATGACCTACATCGTCGAGAACAACGGGGTCTACGGCCTGACCAAGGGTCAGTTCTCGGCCACCTCCGACCAGGGCTCGAAGTCCAAGCGCGGGGTCGTCAACCACGACCAGTCCATCGACCTGGTGGGCCTGGCCCTGCAGCTGGGCGCCAGCTTCGTCGCCCGCAGCTTCTCCGGCGACAAGGCCCAGCTGAACCCCCTGATCAAGGCGGCGCTGACCCACAAGGGCGCGGCCTTCATCGACGTGATCAGCCCCTGTGTGCAGTTCAACAACCACGTCGGCTCGACCAAGAGCTTCGACTACGTGCGCGAGCACAACGCCGCCGTGAACCGGCTGGACATTATCGAGCCGCGCGAGGAGATCACCGTCGACTATGAGCCGGGCGCGGTGGAGATGGTCCGCCAGCACGACGGCTCGATCCTCAAGCTGCGCAAGCTGGCCGCCGACTACGACCCCACCGACCGCGTCTCGGCCATCGCCCACCTCTTGCTGCACCAGGCGCACGGCGAAATTGTCACAGGCCTGCTCTTCGTCGACCCGGATTCGAAGGACCTCCACGACCACCTGGGCACCATTCAAAAGCCGTTGAATCAGCTGACTGATCGGGAACTAATCCCGGGCGCCGCGGCTCTTGCCGGGATCAACGACTCATTGCGTTAGCTAGTGCCAAGCTTAGGAACGGCGCTTGCAGTCCCGCCGGTTCCTGGTTCAAGACATAACAGTTACGGTGAGGTGATGCGGGACGGGGACGACTTGGCGGCGGCGATAGCGATTCCGGGCCTCGAGCCTGCGCCCACCAAGCACCAGGGCCTGATCCAATGGGTGGCGAAGATCGCCGCCCTGACCAAGCCCGACCGCGTCCACTGGTGCGACGGATCGGAGGCCGAGTGGCAGGCGCTGACCGACGAACTGGTCCGCGCCGGCACCTTGAAACGGCTGGACCCGACGAAGCGCCCCAATTCCTTCTACGCCGCCTCCGATCCCAAGGACGTGGCGCGGGTGGAGAGCCGCACCTTCATCTGCTCCAAGACCGAAGCCGACGCTGGCCCGACCAACAACTGGCTGGACCCGGACGAGATGCGGGCGGACCTGAACTCGCTCTTCGACGGCGCCATGCGCGGGCGCACGATGTACGTCGTCCCCTTCAGCATGGGCCCGATCGGCTCGAAGATCAGCGCGCTCGGCGTCGAGATCACCGACAGCCCCTACGTCGCCGTCTCGATGAAGATCATGACCCGGATGGGCAAGGCGGCGCTGGAGGCGCTGGGCGAGGACGGCTTCTTCGTCCCGGCGGTGCATTCGGTGGGCCATCCCTTGGCGCCCGGCCAGGCCGACGTTCCCTGGCCCTGCAACGATATCAAGTACATCGTCCACTTTCCTGAGGATCGCGAGATCTGGTCTTACGGCTCGGGCTATGGCGGCAACGCGCTCCTGGGCAAGAAGTGCTACGCCCTGCGCATCGCCTCGGTGATGGCCAGGGACGAAGGTTGGCTCGCCGAGCATATGCTGATCCTGAAACTGACCTCGCCGGAGGGCAGGGCGCACTATGTGGCCGCCGCCTTTCCCAGCTCCTGCGGCAAGACGAACCTGGCCATGCTGCAGCCGACGCTCAGCGGCTGGAAGGCCGAGACCATCGGCGATGACATCTGCTGGATGCGCTACGGCGAGGATGGCCGCCTCTATGCGATCAACCCGGAGGCCGGCTTCTTCGGGGTCGCGCCGGGGACGGGCCTGAAGACCAACGCCAACGCCATCGCCTCGCTCTCGCGCAACACCATCTTCACCAACGTCGCCCTGACCAGCGACGGGGACGTCTGGTGGGAGGGCCTCACCGAGACGCCGCCGGGCGGCCTCACCGACTGGCGCGGCCGTCCCTGGTCGCCAGGGTCGGGCGAGCCGGCCGCCCACCCCAACGCGCGCTTCACCGCCCCGGCCGGCCAGTGCCCGGCCATCGCGGCGGAGTGGGAAGACCCCAGGGGCGTGCCGATCTCGGCCATCCTCTTTGGCGGGCGCCGGGCCAGCGCCGTGCCGCTGGTCACCGAGGCCTTCGACTGGGCCCACGGCGTCTTCCTGGCCTCCAACGTCGCCTCCGAAGGCACCGCGGCGGCGGAAACCAAGATCGGCGAGCTGCGCCGCGATCCCTTCGCCATGCTGCCCTTCTGCGGCTACAACATGGGCGACTATTTCGGCCATTGGCTCAGCGTCGGCGCCGCCGGCGATCCGGCCAAGCTGCCTCGTATCTACTTCGTCAACTGGTTCCGCAAGGACGCCCGCGGCAAGTTCGTCTGGCCGGGGTTTGGCGACAATTCGCGGGTGCTGAAGTGGATCGCCGAGCGCCTGGAGGGCAAGGCCGAGGCGGTCGACACCGCCATCGGGCGCCTCCCGACACGCGCCTCGCTGGACCTCGGCGGCCTGGAGATCTCGGACGAGGCCCTCGACGTCCTCCTGTCAGTGGATGCGGACGCCTGGCGCGAGGAGGCGGCGCTGGTGCCGGCCCACTACCGCAAGTTCGAAGACCGCCTGCCGGCGGCGCTCTGGGCCCAGCTCGAGGCGCTCCTCGAGCGCCTGGGCGAGGCCGACGAAGACCTGGCGGACGAGGCGCTGGAGGCTAGGCCCGTCGCCTTGACCGCCTAGCCGAGAACGGGCATTTCGGGGCGACTTTTTCCAAGACCGCATTTTCTTCGAGTGAATTTCCGACTGGGGGCGTTTTGAGCACCACTGTGACCGTGGCCCCGCAATTTCGCGGGCCGCCCAACTCCGGCAACGGCGGCTATGTCTGCGGCCTGATGGGCCGGGCGATCGAGGGGCCCTCGACCGTCTTCCTGCGCGCCCCGCCGCCGCTGGATACGCCGTTGACGCTGGTCCGCGAGGGCCAGGGGCTGCGGCTGCTGAACGCCGAGGGCGACCTGCTGGCCGAGGCCAGCCCCGCCGATCCCGCCCTGCTGCCGACCCCGCCGGCCCCGCCCAGCTTCGCGCAGGCCGAGGGCGCTGGCCGTACGTTCCCGGGCCTGGAGCGGCCGTTCCATCCGATCTGCTTCACCTGCGGCGACCAGCTGGACGAGGGCGTCGGCCTGCGCGTCTTCACCGGCCAGCTGCCGGGCGCGGCGCGGGGCGTCGTCGCCGGCGTCTGGACCCCCAATCCGTGCTTCGCGGGCGCCGATGGCCTGATCACCGCCGAGGTGGTCTGGGCGGCGCTGGATTGTCCAGGCTCGGTCGCCTGGGTGGTGATGGAGGGCGGCGGCGGCATGCTGGGCGCGATGACCTGCGAGATCCTGCGCCGGCCGCGGGCGGGCGAGCCCTGCATCGTCACCGCCTGGCCGATCGAACAGAGCGGGCGCAAGCGGCTCTCCGGCACCGCGCTCTTCACCGCCGACGGCGAGCTTTTGGCCCGCAGCCATCAGATCTGGATCGGCCGGGCCCCCACCGCGCAGGCGGCTTGACCAACGCCACGGACCGGTGATTCGCTTTTCGGTAGCCAGCGCTCTATGGATTGTTAGAGTTGATTTCGAACACTTGTTTGGGAGGAAGAATTCATGCGTGAAGCGGTCGTCGTTTCCTATGCTCGCACGGGTCTGGCCAAGTCTGGCCGCGGCGGGTTCAACATCACGCCAACGGTCAGCATGGCCGCGCACGCCGTCAAGCACGCCGTCGAGCGGGCCGGCGTCGAGAAGGAAGCCGTCGAGGACGTCTTCATGGGCAATGTGGCCCACAGCAACGGCGCCGTCGGCCGCGCCGCCGCGCTCCTGGGCGGTCTGCCGATCACCACCTCGGGCGTCACCGTCAACCGGTTCTGCTCCTCCGGCCTGCAGTCCATCGCCATGGCCGCGCGCTATGTGATGGACGACGGCGCCAACATCGTCGTCGCCGGCGGCACCGAGTCGATCAGCTTCCCGGGCGGCGGCGGCGCGCGCGAGAACAACGATCCACGCCTCACCCAGATGTACCCCGACTTCCACATGGCGATGATCGACACCGCCGACGTGGTCGCCGAGCGCTACAAGGTCAGCCGCGAGTCGCAGGACGCGTTTTCCTACGAGTCCCAGATGCGCATGGCCGCCGCTCAGCAGGCCGGCAAATTCAAGGACGAGATCGTCCCCATGAAGACCAAGATGAAGAAGGTCAACAAGGAGACGGGCGAGGAAACCATCGTCGACTACACGGTCGATCGCGACGAGTGCAATCGGCCCGAGACGACGCTGGAGGGCCTGGCCAAGCTCGAGCCCGTCAAGGGGCCCGGCAAGTTCATCACCGCCGGCAACGCCTCCCAGCTCTCCGACGGCGCCGCCGCGGTGGTCCTGATGGAAGGCGAGGAAGCCAAGCGCCGTAACCTCAAGCCCATGGGCCGGTTCATGGGTTGGGCCGTCGCCGGCTGCAAGCCGGACGAGATGGGCATCGGTCCGGTCTTCGCCGTGCCGCGTCTCCTGGAGCGCCATGGCCTGAAGGTCGACGACATCGACTTGTGGGAACTGAACGAAGCCTTCGCCAGCCAGTGCCTCTATTCCCGCGACACGCTCGGCATCGATCCGGAGAAGTACAACGTCAACGGCGGCTCGATCGCCATCGGCCACCCCTTCGGGATGACCGGCGCGCGCCTCACCGGCCACGTGCTCCAGGAAGCCCACCGCCGCGGCCCCAAGATCCGCTACGCGGTCGTCACCATGTGCATCGGCACCGGCATGGGCGGCGCGGGCCTCTACGAGGTCTACCACTAGGCACAGATACTCCCTCCCCCTCGTGGGGAGGGACAGACCGCGCAGCGGTCAGGGTGGGGGAGTCTGGTGAGGTGCGCTGACGTACGTTGACGCGTCGGACATCCCCACCCGTCCGGCGCTGCGCGCCGTCCACCCTCCCCATGAAGGGGAGGGAGGTTAGGCTTCCGCCTCCACCGTCACGGCGGTGCCGTAGGCCAGCACTTCGGTGA
>JBIOEF010000034.1:0-27701 GCA_044445785.1 Caulobacterales bacterium | reverse complement strand
ATCGCAGGAAGAGGCTGTGCAGCTGCTGGTCAACGGCTTCGTCAAGGACGTGCTCCAGGAACTCCCGATGGAGTTCGCGGTGGAGGCCCAGAAGCTGGTCGCCATCTCGCTGGAGGGGAGCGTGGGATGACCGCAGCACGCCAGATTTTCTCCTCACCCGCGCAGCGGGGGAGGGGGACCGCGGAGCGGTGGAGGGGGCGCAAGGCCGCAAGCGCCGGCGGAGGCCGCCTTGCGCCCCCTCCGTCTGTCCCCTGCGCGGACAGCCACCTCCCCCGCATCGCGGGTGAGGAGCGTCAATCATGACAATCGAGACGATCGATAACGTGCAGGTAGCGATGCCGGCCGGTGAGGAGGCAAAGGCGCGGGCTTTCTACGATGGGCTGCTTGACCTCCCCGAACAGCCCAAGCCGCCGGAGCTGGCCAAGCGCGGCGGGTGCTGGTTCGAGAGCGAGCGGGTGAAGGTTCACTGCGGCGTCGAGGCCCCGTTCAACCCCGCGCGCAAGGCCCACATCGCCTTCCGCGTCGACGACGTGGCGGGCCTGGCCAAACGCGCCCGCGCCGCCGGCTATGAGGTGGTGGACGACGACCTGCTCCCCGGCCACGAGCGCATCTACATCTACGACCCGTTTGGCAACCGTCTGGAATTCCTCCACCCCATCTAAACCCGAAAGAAACCAGTGCTTTCCATCAAGAACCTTCACGCCACCGTCGATGGCAAGGCGATCCTCACCGGGCTCTCCCTGGAGCTGCCGGCCGGCGAGACACACGCGATCATGGGGCCGAACGGAGCTGGGAAGTCGACGCTCTCCTACGTGCTCACCGGGCGGGACGGCTATGAGGTCACGGCGGGGTCGGTGACACTCGATGGTCACGACCTGCTGACGCTGAACCCAAGTGAGCGGGCGGCGCTGGGCGTCTTCCTTTCGTTCCAGTATCCGATCGAGATTCCGGGCGTCACCGCGCTCACCTTCCTGCGCACCGCCATCAACGCCCAGCGCAAGGCGCGGGGCGAGGCGGAGATCACCGCGCCGGAGTTCCTCAAGACCGTCCGCGAGAAGGCGGCGGCGCTGAAGATCGACTTCGACATGCTGCGCCGGGCGCTCAACGTCGGTTTCTCCGGCGGTGAGAAGAAACGCATGGAAATCCTTCAAATGGCGATGATTTCGCCGCGCCTGGCCATCCTCGACGAGACCGACAGCGGCCTCGACATCGACGCCTTGCGCATCGTCGCCGACGGCGTGAACGCCATGCGCTCGCCGGACCGATCGATGCTGATCATCACCCACTACCAGCGCCTCCTGGACTATGTGCGCCCCGACCGCGTCCATGTCCTGGCCGGCGGCCGCATCGTCGCCTCGGGCGGGCCGGATCTGGCCCATGAGCTCGAGCGCGAGGGCTACGACAAATACTCGACGGAGCCAGCTTGAGCCTCGCCTCCGCCATCAAGACCGGCGATCTCGCCCTGCTGCCGTCCCGTCGGGACGAGGCCTGGCGTTGGACCGATCTGCGCGGCCTGATCCGCGAGCTGCCGCCGGCCTCGCCGGCGTTCGCCGGCGTGCTGCCGCCGGGACCCTTCGCGGCGGACGAGGAAGTGCGGATCGTCAACGGCCGTGGCCCGGGCGCGATCGTCGCGGCGGCCGGGGATACCTGGCGGGTGGCGCTGCGCTTCATTTCGGTCAGCCCGAAGACCGCCCACGCCGCCAAGGCGCAGATCACCGTCGAAGCCGGGGCGACGCTGGTGCTGCTGGAAAGCTACGAGGGCCTCGCCGACGGCTATCTCACCGAGACGGACCTTGAGATTGCGCTCGCCGCGGGTGCGAGGGTCGAGCGGATCGTCATCGCCGATGACCGGGCCGATGCGGTGCTGGTCTCACGAGCCGAGGTGACTCTCGCCGCCGGCGCCCGCTTCGCCCAGACCCTGATGACCAGCGGCGCCCGCCGTCAGCGCCTCGAAACCAATGTCACGCACCCGGGCGAGGGCGCTTCGGTGCGGCTGGACGGGGTCTACCTGCTGGAAGGCCAGCGCCACGCGGACCTCACCACCATCGTCACCCACGCCGGCGTCGAGGGCACGACCGACCAGCTCACCAAGGGCGTCGTGCGCGACCAGGCTCGCGGCGTCTTCCAGGGCCGGATCACCGTCGAGCCGGGCGCCGACCGGACCGACGCGAAGATGGGCCACCATGCGCTCATCCTCTCCGACCGCGCGGAGGTGGACGCCAAGCCGGAGCTGGAGATCTTTGCCGACGACGTCGCCTGCGCCCATGGCAATACGGTGGGCGCGCTGGACGAGGACGCGCTCTTCTACGCCATGCAGCGCGGCCTTCCGGAGGCGGTCGCCACGGCCATGCTCACCGAGGCCTTCGTCGGCGAGGTGGTCGACCGGATCGAGGACGAGGCGGCCCGCGAGGTCGCCCGGGCCTGGATCGCCGAGCGCCTGGGGGATGCGTCATGAGCTTCGACGTCCAGGCCGCCCGCGCCGAGTTTCCGATCCTCCAGCGCCAGGTTCGCGGCAAGCCACTGATCTATCTCGACAGCGCCGCTTCGGCCCAGAAGCCGCGGGCGGTGATCGAGGCCATGTCCGGCGCCATGACCGGTTCGTACGCGAACGTGCATCGCGGCCTGCACACCCTCGCCAACGAAACCACCGAAGCCTATGAGCAGGCGCGGGAAAACGTCCGCCGACTGATCAACGCGCCAAGCGCCGGCGAGATCATCTTCACCAAGGGGACCACCGAGGCGATCAACCTGGTCGCCGCCTCCTTCGGCCGCTCGCTGAAGGCCGGGGACGAGATCGTGCTCTCGGAAATGGAGCACCACGCCAACATCGTCCCCTGGCATTTCCTGCGTGAACGCATGGGCGTGGTGCTGAAGTTCATTCCGGTCACCGACGCCGGCGAACTGGACCTGGCCGCCTACCGCGCGCTGCTGGGGCGCAAGACGAAGATGGTGGCGGTCAGCCACATGTCGAACGTGCTGGGGACGATCAATCCGGCCCGCGAGATCATCGCCGCCGCCCACGCCGTCGGCGCGCTGACGCTGCTCGACGGCGCCCAGGCCGTCGTCCATTCGCGCGTGGACGTGCAGGCGCTGGGCGTCGATTTCTACGCCTTCTCCGGCCACAAGCTCTATGGCCCGACGGGCATCGGCGCCCTCTATGGCAAGGCCGAGCTTCTGGCCGCCCTGCCGCCGTACCAGGGCGGCGGCGAGATGATCGGGACCGTCACTTTGGATGAAATCAGCTACGCCGATCCGCCGTACCGCTTCGAGGCCGGCACGCCGCCAATCCTGGAAGCGATCGGACTCTCCGCCGCCATCGAGTGGCTGGAGACCCTGGACCGCGACGCCGTCGCCGCCCACGAACGGGCCCTCTACGACCGCGTCAAAGAGGGCCTGAACGGCGCAAATTGGCTGACGGAGATCGGCCGGGCGCCCGGCAAGGGCGCGATCTTCGCCTTCACCATGGAAGGCGCCCACGCCCACGACGTGGCCCAGATCCTCGACCAGTACGGCGTGGCGGTGCGCGCCGGCACGCACTGCGCCGAACCCTTGATGCGCCGCTTTGGCCTGACCTCCAGCGCGCGCGCCTCCTTCGCCCTATATAACACGGTGGAGGAGGCCGACTCGTTCGTTGCAGCCCTTCATAAGACACGGACCTTTTTCAGCTGATGGACGACGCCAGCCTTACCCCCGCCGCCGAAACCCCGGCGCTGAGCCAAGCCGAACTCGATGCGCTGACCGATCAGCTCGTGGAGAAGCTGAAAACCGTGTTCGACCCGGAAATCCCGGTCGACATCTATGAACTCGGCCTCATCTACAAGGTCGACGTCTCGGACGACAAAGACGTGGTCATCGACATGACCCTGACGGCGCCCGGCTGCCCGGTGGCCGGCGAGATGCCCGACTGGGTGCGCGACGCCGTGGTCAGCATTCCCGAGGTGAAGTCCTGCACTGTCAACCTGGTGTTCGACCCACCGTGGGACCCCTCGCTGATGTCCGACGAGGCGAAACTCGAACTCAACATGTTCTGAGCCTACATAGCCATCATGGAAACCGCCGTTCAGCCCCGCGCCCGCCGTCCCCGCCCCAAGGTCGTCACCTTGACCGAGCGCGCGGCCGAGCGCGTGCGTGAGATCATGGCCAAGTCCGACGAGGGTCACATGGGCCTGCGCGTCGGGGTGAAGAACGGCGGCTGCGCGGGCCAGGAGTACGTGCTGGAATACGCCGCGGCGGCCCATCCGCTGGACGAGGTGGTGGAGGACAAGGGCGTCACCATCCTGATCGAGCCCAAGGCGGTGCTGTTCCTGATCGGCACCGAAATCGACTACGAGGTGAGCCGCCTGGCCTCGAAGTTCGTGTTCAAGAACCCCAACGAAACCGACGCCTGCGGCTGCGGCGAGAGCGTCACCATCCAGCCGGCCGCCGCCGAGTAGGACGACGTCATTTTCGGCTTCTACAGGTCGATCACGTGGCGTGGGTAATAGTCGATCCGCACTATGATGTCCTGATCGACCCACACGTTCACTAGGTGTCGGCCGTTCGAGAACGACGCTAGGTACCGCTTGCGAGCGCACCCTCGTTCGAGAACATCGGCAAGGTTCTCGTCGGGCAACGCGCCGTCACCGGGGGTCGAGAAGCCGCAAGATACTCGGATGAGCCCGCCAACCGTGTCTTCGGTGAGGAAGGGCAGCGTCTGCTCAGCCTTCATGCCAATACATGCGGCTCCGTGTGCCGTGCATTTGTGGTCCCGCTTTGGGGCGAACAACTCGGATAGAGCGCTGGCGCCTGGCACAGCGGATAGGCCGATGAAAAACGCCACCGCTGCAATGAGGACTGTTGTCGTCGTTCGCATCTCGTTTCTCATCTTCGCTGCAAGTCGCCAGAGAGACTAGGCGCTTGCGATCGGGCTGGCCGTCTGCGCGGACCGTCCCAGCTCGTCTGGCGCGGGAACCAGCACCGAGGGCCGCACCGGCTCGCCGATGGCCATGGCGATCAGCTCTTGGCTGCGGGTCTCGACCGCGCCTTCCAGCCTGGCCAGGAACGCCGAGCGATCCAGGCCGGGCGCGATCGGGTCCAGGAACTCCACGGTCGCCGTCCCGGGATGCTTCCTGAACTCCTGCTGGCGCCAGAAGAGGCCAAGGTTGGTGGCCACCGGGACCACGGGCAGGGCGAAGTCGCGGTACATGTAGAAGACGCCGGTGCGGTAGCGGAAGCGCTCGCCCGCCTTGGCGAGATTGCCTTCCGGATAGATCAGGATGCGGCGGCCGTCGGCGTGGGCCGCGGCGGCCTTCTCGGCCAACGCCCTGCGCGCCTCCGGTCCGCCGCAGTTGTCGACCACGATCGCCCCGAACTTGTGAAGGATGCCGCGCAGCAGCGGGATCCGCTCCAGGTGGTCGCCGGTCACGAAGGCCAGGTTGTCGACATTGGCGAACATCACGAAGCCGTCGCCCCAGGAGTGGTGCTTGGCGGCGACGATGAAGGCGCCCTCCGGCAACCGTTCCTTGCCTTTCACTTCGATCTTGACGGCGCCGATCCAGCGCAGCGCCCAAAGCATGCGTCGCGTGTAGAGCGTGAGCGCCCAGGCCATCGGGCCGCGGCCCGGAATGAGCGCCAGGATGGCGGCGACCAGGGCGTAGAACACCGACAGGGTCCAGTAGGCGAGGGCGAAGGCGATGCTGCGCATGGGTCTTCTCAGTCTGGGGGTGAGGTCAGCGGGCGAAGAGGATCGCCTGCACCGCCGCGGTCATCAGCGGGGCGTGGGCGGTAAGGGTGGTGTCGATCCGGCCATAGGCCTTGTTCTGGGCGGTCTGCACGATCACCCCGATGGCCATGGCCGCCAGCACGCGCGGGTCGGCCGGTGGGATCTCGGTCTCGATCATGGCGCGCTTGAGGAGCTTCTCCACGGTGGACACCGGATCGCGGCCGTCTTCCTGATAGCAGGGCAGGAACCGGTGCATCGAGAGCATGTGGAAGGTGAAGAGCGGCCAGTTCTCGTCGGCCGCCTGGCAATAGGCGCGCACGACCGCGGCGGCCTTGGCGCGAATGCCGCTCTGGCCGGCGGCGGCGGCTTCGACCAGGCTTGAGAGCCGGCGGTGCGCGCCCATGAACAGCGTCAGCGCCAATTCGTCCTTGCTCTTGTAGTGACGGTAGATCGCCCCTTCGCTGATCCCCGCCGCGGCGGCGATCAGCTTGGTGGTCGCGCCGTCGACGCCGACCCGGACGAAGAGGTCGACTGCGGCTTCATCGATTTTGGTCTTGGCGGACATGGTCCCTCGCTTCGAGAGGGCTTATGCCACAGCCTCCGGCCAGAAGTAAGTGAGCGCTCACTCACAATCATGTGAGCGAACGCTCATGCTGATTTTCTTGAACGAATTCAGGCCGCGTTCGGCCGTCGCTCGGCGTTGGTGACGCGGTTGCGCCCTTCGCGCTTGGAGCAATAGAGCGCCGCGTCGGCCCGCTCCATCACCGAGATTGGCAGCTCGTTGGGCTTACGCTGGGCGAAGCCGGCGGAGACTGTGACCGCGCCCAGGTCCTCGTTGGTCGAGCGGCGTTTCAGCCGGCGCGAAGCGATCTCGTCGCGAATCTGGTCGAGTGTCCGCTCCGCCTGCAGCGCGGATTCGCCGGCAAAGATCATCGCGAACTCTTCGCCGCCATAGCGGGCGGCGAACCTGGGCGGCGCGCCAACGCGTCCGATCACGCTGGCGACGTAGCGGATCACCTGGTCGCCGGTCTGGTGGCCCCAGGTGTCGTTGAAGTTCTTGAAATGGTCGATGTCGAGCACGGCCAGTTGCAGGGGGCCGCCGTTGGCGTCGGCCTCGGCGCAGGCGCGTTCCAGCTCCTCATCGAAGGTCTTGCGGTTGGAGAGATTGGTCAGGCCGTCGGTGGTGGCGTCGCGGCGCACCTGCACCAGGTGCTCCTTCAGGCGGCCGACCTCGGCGGTGGACGCGGCCAGTCGCTGTTCCAGGGTCTGGTTCTCGCTCTGAACCTGGTGCGTGGCGGTGGCAAGGCCGTGGACCAGGGTCTTCAGGCTGCTTTCGTCTATGCCTTCGCTCAAGTTGCGGCTCGCGCCCTCAAGTTGTTCGCCGTACGACGCGCTCGACCGTTGGGCGGCCTGGATGGCGCGCGAGACGGTCGCCAGCTCCTGGCTGAGCAAGTCGCCGGTGTCCCGAATCTGATCGTGCAGCCTGACCTTGGGCAGATACGTCTGGGCGAGATCCTCGGCGACCGAGTCGGTGATCAGCTCGCCGGCGCTCAGCATGCGCTGGATCTCCTGGGCCAGCGGACTGGCCGGTTCGGTGACAAGGTGCAGCCAGAGCTCGAAGTTGAGGGACGTCGGCCAGACCTTGGCCTGCTCCATCATCTCGATGGCGGCTCGCGCCACCGCGAAGGCTTTTGGCCCCCGCAGGGTCGTCTCGAAGTCGCCGGCCATTCGTCCCCTCCAGGTCGAAGGGCGAGAATACGAAAAAGAGTTCAAACAGGCGGTTAAGGCGCCTACTTGCGCGCGAGAAAGGCTGGCACGTCCGAGCCGAAACCCACCACCCGGCGGTCGTCGTCGTCCCGCGGGCGAACCGGCTGAACGCCGCGGCGAGGCTCATGACCCCGGTCCGCGCGCGGCTCATGGCGCGACTCTGGGCGCGACTCTGGGCGAGGTTCATGGCGTGGCTCGTGGCGCGGTTCGTGCCGCGGCTCTGGGCGAGTTTCGGGCCGTGGCTCCGCTCGCGCCGCCGCACGCTCGGCGGCCGGCTCGCGGCGCGGACGGTCGTGACGCTGCCGATGGCGGCGCGGTTCTTCGTTGGACCGTTCATGCGCCACCTCGGCGACCGGTGGCGGCGCCGCCACGCTCTCGGGCTCGGACTCCGCGCGCGGCGCAGGCTTGGCCGGTTCCATGGCGGCGACCGAAGTTTCCGAGGCTGGCCGGCCGTAGCTGCGGTCGCGGCGCTCGGGGCGGCCGCGGCGTTCGGGTTTGGCTCGGCCTTCCGATTTCGCCTGGCTCCAGTCCAGATCGAGCTTCACCTCGTCCGGCGCCTGGCCGATCAGGCGCAGCACCTTGTCAAGGTTGCGACCGTCCGCGGGAGTGACGATCATCAGCGTATCGCCCTTCTTGCCCGCCCGCCCGGTGCGTCCAATCCGGTGGACATAGTCGTCGGCGTGGTGCGGCACGTCGTAGTTGAAGACGTGGCTGACGTCGGGAATGTCCAGGCCGCGCGCGGCGACGTCGGAGGCCACCAGCAGCTTCAGCTCGCCTTTGCGGAACATTTCCAGCGTCTTCATCCGCACGCTCTGCTCCAGGTCGCCGTGAATGGCGGCGGCGTCAAAGCCATGCTTTTTCAGCGACTTGGCGACGATATCGACTTCGCTCTTGCGGTTGCAGAAGACGATGCCGTTCCTGACGTTGTCGGCGCCCACCAGCGCGCGCAGCGCCATGCGCTTGGCCGCGGGGTCGGAGGAGGGGATGCGCACCAGGTGCTGGGCGATGTTCTCGCCGGTGGTCGCCGGCCTCGAGGCTTCGATGCGCACCGGATCGCTGAGGAACTGCTTGGTAAGCCGGGTGATCTCCGGCGGCATGGTGGCGGAGAAGAACAGCGTCTGCTTCTTGGCCGGGGTCAGCTTGAAGATCCGCTCGAGGTCGGGGATGAACCCCATGTCGAGCATCCGGTCGGCCTCGTCGACCACCATGATCTGCACGCCCGTGAGCAAGAGCTTGCCCCGCTCGAAGTGGTCGAGCAGGCGCCCGGGCGTGGCGATCAGCACATCGACGCCGCGGTCGAGCTTGGCTTCCTGGTCGCCGAACGAGACGCCGCCGATCAGCAGCGCCCACGTCAGCTTCTGGCCCTTGGAGTAGCGCTCGAAGGCCAGCGCCACCTGGTCGGCGAGCTCCCGGGTGGGTTCGATCACCAGCGAGCGGGGCATGCGCGCCTTGGAGCGGCCGGCGACCAGGTGGTCGATCATCGGCAGGGTGAAGGCGGCGGTCTTGCCGGTGCCGGTTTGGGCGATGCCAAGTACGTCGCGGCCGGCGAGGGCGACGGGGATGGCCTGGCTTTGGATGGGAGTGGCTTCGGTGTAACCGCCGGCGGCGACCGCTTCGAGGGTCGCGGGGCTCAGGCCCAGTTTGGAAAAATCAGTCATGTCTCGGTTGAAAAAGAGCCGGCGCTCCAGGGGCGAATCATGCGCGCCTGGACCCGGCTCGGGCCAGCGGAACATAGGGAGAAAGGGTTTCAAGTCAATGAGCGGGGCGGGCGCCGACGCCAGCCGACCAAAGATCATGCCGCCTGGCGACCAAGGGGTCGGTGGCGCCTACTGCTTTGTCACCGGCACGCCATCGATTGACGGATCGAGCTGCTTGGCCATCACATAGTCCACAGCGCCCCCGCGCTGGTCGCCCGATTTGACCTTGGCGATCCCGCGGCCGTACCACGCTAAGGCGTCCTTGCCATTCAGCTGGATCGCGTGGGTGTAGTCGGCGATCGCTGGCGCGTACTGCCCCTGGGCGCTCAGCACGCCGCCGCGGGTCACATACGCCAGTTCGTAGTCTGGATTGAGCTGGATGGCCTGGTTCAGGTCGGCCAGGGCCGGGTCGAACTGTTTGGTGACGAAGTAGACGGCGCCGCGTCCGGCCAACGCCTCTACGTAGGCGGGCTCCAACTCGATCGCTTTGTTGTAGCCGGCCAGGGAGTTGGCCCAATCCTGTTTGACGGAATAGACATCGCCGCGCCCTTTGTAGCCGCCTGACGCGTCTGGCGAGATCCGGACCTCGGCGTCGTAGTCCGCCATGGCCTGGTCGGAATTGCCCGTGCTGAGGTCGACCTCGCCGCGATGCTCGTAGGCCGCCGCGTCGTTCGGATCGAGCCGCAGCGCCTGCTCGTAGTCTGCCATGGCCAGCTTGTCCTGGCCCTTGCCGTGGTAGGCGTAGCCGCGGTTGTCATAGGCGACCGAGAGGTTGGCGGGCGTCTCGGTGTTCGCCTGAATGATCGCTCCGCAGCCGTCGATCTTGGTGTCGAGATCGGTCGACTCGCACTTCTTCCATAGCGGGTCGGTTTCCTGATCGGGCGGAATGACCGTGTTGGCGTCCGCGGTCTGCGCGCTGGCGGCGTTCGCAGCCGCCTGCGAAGGGGCCGCCGGCGGGGCCGAGGCCGTTGCGGGCAGCATGCGCCCGATCACAACGCCGAGGATGAACATGCCGGCGGTCCCGCCGGCGATCAGCCAGGGATTGGAGCGGGGCTTCGCAAGCGGCGGGGGTATGGGGCTTGGCATCGATGTCGCGCTCATGTCGCTAGAAGATCGAGGGGAGCGAGGGATTGATCGCCTTGGCGGCCTGATAGTCGTCGTTGGCCCCGTGCAGGTCACCCTGGTGGAGTTTCGCCTGCGCGCGACCAGAGAGCGCCATGTCGTTGTTGGCGTTGAGGGCGAGCGCCTGATTGAAATCGGCGATCGCAAGGTCGTACTGCCCTTGGGCGACGTAGACCAAGCCTCGAGCGGCGAAGGCTCGGTCGGCCTTCGGATCGATCGCCAGCGCCTTGCCGAAGTCGGCGAGGGCCTGGTCGAAGTTCTTTTGCAGCGAGTAGGTATTGCCGCGGTCGACGTAGACGTCTTCGTAGCCAGGCGCCAGTTCGAGCGCCTTGCTGAAGTCGGCGATTGCGTGAGGGTAGTCGTTGGTGCTGCCGTAGACGTCGCCGCGGTTCTTGTAGGCGACCGGGTCGCCGGCGTTGATACGGATCGCCTGCTGGAAGTCGGCCAGCGCCGCGTCATAGTTGGGGTTCGGGTCGGCCGCGGCCTTATGCATGAGCGCGACGCCGCGGCCGTCGTAGGCGTCGCCGTCGCCCGGCGTGAGCCGGATCACCTGCGTATAGTCAGCGATGGACAGGTCGTACTGCCCTTTCTGCGGATAGGCCCAGCCGCGGTTGTTGTAGGCGACGGCGAGATTGGCTGGCGTCTCTTTGTTCGCGTTGATGATAGCCCCGCAGCCGTCGATGGCCGTGTCGGCGTCGCGCGACTCGCACTTCTTCCACAGGGGGTCCGTTTCCTGATTGGGCGGAATGACGCCGGGAGGAAGTTTGATGGCGGACGACAGGGCGGTGATGCCGGCGTGCTTGACCGCCGTCCTCGGCAGGATGCGGCCCACCAGCACGCCCAGGATCAGGGCGCCGATGAGCAGGCCGGCGATCAGTATCGGATTGGCGCGGGATGGCGTCGCCGCGGGCGGCGCATCTGGCATCGCGGCATCGGGCGCAGGCGTCGCCGCCTCGCCAGCCTTGGCGTCGTCCTCGTCCACAGCGCGCCCTCCCCAGAGCTATCGCGGGCCGAACCGTACGCGCCAAACGAGGCCGGCGCCAGCGGCCGGCCCAGGCTGCGGCTTGCCGCCGCAAGCCTTTGGCTTGCCAGCGTTTCGGCAACGTGACGTCAATCGTCGAAACGCTGCCCGGGGAGGGGTGCGATGCGCAATTCAGGGTTAGCGGCCGCGCTTGGCGGGGTGATCGTCCTGGTCCTGCTTCTGGGCGGCTGGGAGTTCCTCTCCGCGCAGCGAGCCAGGACGCCGACGCCAGCCGCCGCCCTCCCGACTTCCCAGCCGGCCGGCGCGGCGCCGCCGGCGACGCCCACCGCTGCGCCTTCGCCGGACGCCGGAGCGGTCTTGGCGGCGATCTTCCGCCACGAGACCCTGGGGATGCCACTGAGCGCCTTCGAAGCCAAGTACGGAGCGGGGCAGAGTGTCGGTGAGCGCACCGCCGACGAACTCCGCAGCTATCAGATCGCTGGCTGCCAGGTGAGCGTCGAGGTCGACCCGCAGAAACTCGTCTCGGGGTTGGGATTGGACCTCAAGCCCGGCTGCACCTTCGATCCGAACAGCCTGCTCTCCACCCAGAACCTCGCCAGCGCCAACACTCTGACCTTCGGTGACCTCGCCGACGCCATGCCGAACGCCGAGTTCCGAGCCGACTGCCTGGCGCCAGGATGCGGGCAGCCGCCCCACTATCTGACGCTTCTCTGGCGCGGCGGGTGGACCAAGGACCCCGCCGCCTTCGGAGTCATGGCGCGCGAGGAAGTCAGGTATTTTCCCATCGACGACGCCCTGGCCGTCGATGCGGCCATCTCGATCGGCGGCCAGATCGCCGCCGCAAAAGGGCCCGACTACGTCCGCCTGCACAGCTACAACTGCGATGCAGACCAGTTCACGCCAGTGGCGCTGCCAGCCATTCGGGCGCTGAAAATCAGCTACCTCGGCGTGGGTCACGATCTGGACTACTACTGCCAGTATCCGGGTCGCTGACGGCGGCGCGGGCCGTCCGAGCTAGACGTCCAGGTCCTCGGCGGCGAACTCGGCGTTCTCCTGGATGAAGCGGTAGCGCAGTTCGGGCTTTCGGCCCATCAGCGCCTCCACCAGCGAAATCACCGGCTCCTCGGCGCGCGGCAGGCTGATCCGCGCCAGGGTCCGGGTCTTGGGGTCCATGGTGGTTTCCTTGAGCTGCGCCGGCATCATCTCGCCCAGGCCCTTGAAGCGGCCGATCTCCGGTTTCTTGCCCTTGAAGGTCGTGGCCAACAGGTCGTCCTTGTGGGCGTCGTCCCTGGCGTATTCGGTCTTGCCGCCGTGGCTGAGCCGATAGAGCGGCGGGAGCGCCAGGTAGAGTTTCCCACCGCGCACCAGGTCCGGCATGGTCCGGTAGAAAAACGTGATCAGCAACGAAGCGATGTGGGCGCCGTCCACGTCGGCGTCGGTCATGATGATGATCCGCTCGTAGCGCAGGTCTTCCTCGCGGTAGCGGGGGCCCGTGCCGACCCCCAACGCCAGCATCAGGTCGGCCAGCTCCTTGTTGCCGCGCAACTGGTCGTCGCTGGCCGAGGCGACATTGAGGATCTTGCCGCGCAGCGGCAGGATCGCCTGGGTGCGGCGATCCCTGGCCTGCTTGGCCGAGCCGCCGGCGCTGTCACCCTCGACGATGAAGAGCTCGGCGCCCTCCGCCGCCTGATTGGAGCAGTCGGCGAGCTTGCCAGGCAGGCGCAGCTTGCGCGTGGCCGAAGCCCTGGCGACCTCCTTGTCCTTGCGGCGCTTCAGCCGCTCCTCGGCCCGTTCGACGACGAATTCCAGGAGCGCGCCGGCGGCCTTCGGCTGGGCCGTGAGCCAGTGATCGAACGGGTCGCGCAGCGCGCCTTCCACCAGCCGCTGGGCGTCGGCGGAGGAAAGCCGTTCCTTGGTCTGGCCCTGGAACTCCGGGTTGCGCACGAAGACGCTGATCAGCGCGCCGGCCTGGGCGATGACGTCGTCGGCGGTGATCTGGGCGCCGCGCTTGTCGCCCGCGAGCTCGGCGTACGCCTTCAGACCTCGGGTCAGCACGGCCCTCAGACCCGCCTCATGCGTCCCGCCCTCGGGCGTCGGCACGGTGTTGCAGTAGGATTTCATGAAGCCGTCGGCTTCGCCAAAGCCCTCCGCCGTCCAGGCGATCGCCCATTCCACCGCGCCGGCCTCGCCCTTCCGCTCGATCCGGCCGGTGAAGGGCTCTGGCGTGATCGTCGAGAGGCCCTCGGTGCTCTCGGCCAGGAAGTCGGCCAGGCCGTTGGGGAAGCGGAACGTCGCCTCGGCCGGTGTCGCGTCGGTGATCCGCTCAGCCGCGCAGCGCCAGCGGATTTCCACCCCGCGGAAGAGGTAGGCCTTGGAGCGCGCCATCCGGTGCAGGCGGGCAGGGCGGAAGGCGAGGTCGTCGCCGAAGATCACCGGGTCCGGGGTGAAGGTCACCGCCGTCCCATGCTTCCGGGTCGGGCCCAGCTGCTGCAGCTTCGAGGTCGGCCTGCCGCGCGAGAATGTCTGGCGCCATTCGAAGCCGTCCTTCCAGACGGTCACCTCGACGCGCTCGGAAAGGGCGTTGACCACCGAGACGCCGACGCCGTGCAGGCCGCCGGAGATCTCATAGGCCTTGCCGGAGAACTTCCCGCCCGAATGCAGCATGGTCATGATGACCTCGACGCCCGACAGGCCCGGGAACTTGGCGTGCGGGTCCACCGGCATGCCGCGGCCGTCGTCCTTCACCGTCAGCGCACCGCTGGCGTCCAGGCTGATCTCGATCAGCTTGGCGTGGCCGCCGACGGCCTCGTCCATGGAGTTGTCCAGCACCTCGGCGAAGAGGTGGTGCAGCGCTCGCTCGTCGGTGCCGCCGATGTACATCCCCGGCCGCTTGCGCACCGGCTCCAGGCCCTCGAGGACCTCGATGTCCTTGGCTGAGTAGCCGCCGCTTGGCCGCGGCTCGCGCGCCTCGGAGAGCGGCGCGGCCGGGGCGGGATTGAGCGCATCGTCGAACAGCGAAGGATGGGCGGCGGCCTTGGGCATGGACCTTAGGGTAGCAGCGATTCGAACCGGAAACCCTTCCTAGCAGCTTGATTGGCGCCGCCAGCAACCGATCGCCCTGCAAGTCTCTGGCGCAGCCGCCGCCGGCTCCGTACTCTGCGCCTGAAAACGACAGGAGATGGCCCATGCCCAGCGTCAGCGCGCTCGACGAGAAGACCGGACGCAAGTTCTACCTCGACGACCCGGACGACCTGAAGCCGGGCGAGCCGCTCACATTCCTGCTCAGCATCCACGGCGGCGGTTCGGTCGGCGCCTGGCAACGGCTCTACTTCCCGGCCGTCGACTACAAGGAGAAATATCGCCTCGTCATCGCCACGCCCTCGGCCGCGACAAAGGAGCCAATGCGGCGCTGGGTGGGCGAGGCCGACGACGAGCACCTGCGCAACATCGTCGACATCGTCCTTGGCAAGTACGGCAAGGAGAACATCAAATCCTTCTGGCTGGTCGGCCACTCCCAGGGCGGAATGACCTCCAACCGCCTGCTGCGCGAGGATCCCTTCTTCCAGGCGAGGGTCGATGGCTGGCTCAGCCTCTCGGGCGGACGGATCGGCCCGATCGAGCTCCCTGCGTCGTTCTTCACGCCTGTCCGCGCGCCGACGCCCGCGGCGCCAGCCGGCCAGGCGGCCGACGGGCCCCGGCCGGGCAGGGCGGTTGCGCCGGACTGCGACATCTCCTTCATCTTCGCCACCGGCGAGCATGAAATGGTGGCGCTGCCGGACACTTCGCCCTGGGCGGAGAAATACGCCGCCGGGCCGCGCCGGCGGTTGGCGGACATCGTCGACACCGAACCAGGCCAGATCTTCGACACCCTGCGCGACGGCGCCTCGAACCCCGCGTGGGGACTGAAGCCCCGGCCGGGGACGGCGCAGGTCTATGTCTATCCGAACGCCGAGGGCGGTAAGGTGATCGCCGACGTCGTCCGCCTGGACAAGGGCCACACCGAGGGCTTGGAGCCGAAGGTGACCGCAGAACTGATCAAGCTGATGGTCTCGGCGCCCGGCGGGAAGGCGAAGGGGCTTTAGCCCCAGGAAGCACGCCGATGCTCACCTACGCCCGCTGGCTCTTCGGTTCGGCCGCCCTCACCAACTTCCTGGTGGGCGGCGCCCTGATCTTCCTGCGGCCCTGGGCGGCGGCGCTGCTGAAGCTGGATCCGATCCATGGGACCAACCTGGTCCTCGCCAACCTCGCCGGCGCGCTGATCGTCGTCTTCGGCGTCGGCTACGCCCAGGCGGCGCGCGACCCGGCAGGGCATCGGGACTTCATCCGCCTGGCGGTGCTCGGCAAGCTGATGGCGGTGGCGGCGATCATCTGGCCATGGCTCGCAGGCGACACCGGCTGGATCCTGCCGGCATTGGCGGGGGTCGACGTGATCTACGATGGGCTCTTCGTCGACTACCTGCGGCGCACCAGGGCGCCTGGCTAGGCGGCGCGCTCAGTCCAGCGGCGGTTCGCCACTGTCTGGCGAGCCCTTCTTGTCCTCCGCGTCGGCCTCGATGATGTGCTTGGAGGGCGGGTCCATGACCTCGCCGAAGCCCAGCATGATCATCGCCAGCCCAAGCCCGCCTTTGGCCGCCCGGCCATAACGCTTGGCCAGCAGCGCCACCAGCGGCGCCAAGGCGATCAGCGCCGCCAGCGCGACGAGATATTGCAGCCAGACCGGCACGGCGCAGCTCCGCGGGGAGTTCGCCGGGATGTCGTGATCGGATCCATCGGTTCAAGGGCGCTCGCCGGAGAACGACGCTGGCGAACCCCGAGAGAAAGGGCCGGAGATTGCGCTCCGGCCCCTTCAGTTCTGCTTCAAGCGCTGGTATCTAGCACTTGTAATACATGTCGAATTCGATCGGATGTGGGGTGATGTCGAGGCGGTGGACCTCCTCCATCTTCAGGTCGATGTAGCTGTCGATGAAGTCGTCATCCATCACCCCGCCGGCCTTCAGGAAGGCGCGGTCCTTGTCGAGGTTTTGCAGCGCCTCGCGCAGCGAGCCGCAGACCTCCGGCACCTTCTTCTGCTCGCGTGGCGGCAGGTCGTAGAGGTTCTTGTCCAGCGACGAGCCCGGATTGATCTTGTTGGCGATGCCGTCCATCCCGGCCATCAGCATGGCGGTGAAGGTCAGGTACGGGTTGCCCATGGGATCGGGGAACCGGACTTCGATCCGCTTGCCCTTGGGCGAGGAGGAGAACGGCACCCGGATCGAGGCGGAACGGTTGCGCGCCGAATAGGCCAGCTTCACCGGCGCCTCGTAGCCTGGAACCAGGCGCTTGTAGCTGTTGGTGGTGGAGTTGGAGAAGGCGTTGATGGCCTTGGCGTGCTTGATGACGCCGCCGATGTACCAGAGGCACAGGTCCGAGAGCCCCGCGTACTTGTCGCCGGCGAAGAGGGGCTTGCCCTTGTTCCAGATCGACTGGTGGCAGTGCATGCCCGAGCCGTTGTCGGCGAACATCGGCTTGGCCATGAAGGTGGCGCTCTTGCCGTAGGCGGCGGCGACGTTCTTGATCACGTACTTATAGAGCTGCAGCCGGTCGGCCATGGTCACCAGGGGCGCGAACTTCAGGCCCAGCTCATGCTGCGCCGGCGCCACCTCGTGGTGGTGCTTTTCCGGCTCCAGGCCCAGTTCGCCCATCACCGCCAGCATCTCGCTGCGCAGGTCCTGGGCGCTATCGGTGGGGTTGACCGGGAAGTAGCCGCCCTTGGGCCCGGGCCGGTGGCCCATGTTGCCCTCGGCGTACTCGGTGTCGCCGCTCGCCGGCAGTTCGGTGGAGGCGTATTGGTAGCTCATCTTCTCAGGCGTCGTGGAGTAGCGCACGTCGTCGAACACGAAGAACTCGGCCTCGGGCCCGAAGTAGATGGTGTCGCCGACGCCAGACGACTTGACGAAGGCCTCGGCCTTCTTGGCGATCGAGCGCGGGTCGCGGTTGTAGGGCTGATTGGTGTCCGGGTTCAGCACGTCGCAGAACAGGAACATCGTCGTCTGCTGGTAGAACGGGTCGACGTAGGCCGTGGAGAGGTCGGGCCGCAGCTTCATGTCGGACTCATTGATCGCCTTCCAGCCGGCGATCGAGGAGCCGTCGAACATCTGTCCGTCCGCCAGGCAGTCTTCGTCGACCAGGTTGAGGTCGAAGGTGACGTGCTGCATTTGGCCGCGCGGATCGGTGAAGCGGAGGTCGACGAATTTGACCTCCTTCTCCTTGATTTCGGCCAGGATTGCCTTGGGTGTCGTCATGTCTCGAAAAATCCCCTTGCTAGAACTTGAAGCCTGATTGAGCGCCGGTCAGATCGCGGCCGCGCCGGTCTCCCCTGTACGGATGCGAACCACTTCGGTGATGTCGGAAATGAAGATCTTGCCGTCGCCGATGCGGCCTGTGCGGGCGGCCGCCTGGATCGCCTCCAGCGCCGGCGTGAGCTGCGCGTCGGCGACCACCACCTCGATCTTGATCTTCGGCAGGAAGTCGACGACGTACTCGGCGCCTCGATAGAGTTCGGTGTGGCCCTTCTGGCGCCCGTAGCCCTTGGCTTCGAGGACGGTCATGCCTTGGACGCCGAGCTCCTGCAGGGCCTCCTTCACCTCGTCCAGCTTGAACGGCTTGATCACCGCCTCGATCTTCTTCATCGACCCCGACCACGAACGCGCAACTCTGGGGGCCGGTGACGCCGGCCCAGATCGGCGGCGACGGAGCATGGCCTTCGGGCGGGCGACAAGGGGGCGATCAAAGAGGGCGTCGGACAATCATGCCGCACCGCAGCGGACGCCCAAAAAAAAGGCGCTCGGCGCCCAAGAAATCATCAGCTCTTCAAAGTCCTTGAGAACCCCGTTCGGACCCCTAGGATCGCGCACCTTGTGAATGTGGGAGGCGATAGCGATGCGAGAGACGACGCCAGTGCTGATCGGCGCGGGCCAATTCACCTTCCGGGGCGCGCCGGCCGACGCGCCGCCGCCGCTGGAACTGATCAAGATTGCAGCGAATGCGGCCAGCCGCGACGCAGGTCTGGCCGAAGGCGCCCTGGCCAGCCTCGATGCGCTGGGCGTGGTCGGCTTCACCATCGACGCCGGCGGCAACCGGCGTCGGCTCGATGTGCCTGGCCTGGTCAATCCGCCCAAGAGCCTGGCCAAGGCGCTGGGCGCCGCCCCGCGCTGGAGCGCCTACACCGAGATGGGCGGCAACAGCCCCCAGCAACTGATCAACATCCTCTGCGAGCGGATCGCGGCCGGCGAGACCGAGTTCGCCCTGGCGGTCGGGGCCGAGTTCCTGGGCTCCCTGATGCGCCGGCTGGCCGCGGGCCTGCCAATGGATGACTACGGCGACGACGAGGAAGAGCCCGCCACCCGGATCGGCGACGCCCGCTCCGGCGCGACGCCGCTGGAGGCGGCGCATGGTCTCAATATCCCCGTCAACACCTATCCGATGTTCGAGAACGCCCTGCGCGCCCGCGACCACCGCAGTCTTGCCGAGCACCAGCGCAGGATGGGCCAGCTCTTCGCCCCGTTCACGAAGGTGGCGGCCAAGAACCCCTACGCCTGGTTTCCCACCGAGCGGCCGGTGGAGGAACTGATCACCGTCGCCCCAAGCAACCGGATGGTGAGCTTTCCGTACCCCAAGTACCTCAACGCCATCATGCAGGTGGACCAGTCGGCCGGCGTCCTCATCACCAGCGTCAAGAAGGCCCGCGAACTGGGCGTCGCGCCTGAGAAATGGGTGTTCCTGCACGGCTGCGCCGACGCCGCCGACCTGTGGTTTCCGCTGGAGCGCCAGAACTACTACTCCAGCCCGGCCATGCGCCTCACCGGCCAGCGTGCGCTGGAGATGGCGGGCGTCTCGCTGGCGGACATCGACTATTTCGACCTCTATTCCTGCTTTCCTTCGGCGGTGGAGATCGGGGCCGAGGAGCTGGGCCTGGCGCTCGACGATCCGCGCGGGCTCACCGTCACCGGCGGGCTGCCGTATTTCGGCGGACCTGGGAACAACTACTCGATGCACTCGGTGGCGACCATGGTCGAGAAGTTGCGCGCCAAGCCCGGAAGCTATGGTCTCTGCACCGCCAACGGCTGGTTCCTCACCAAGCAGTCGACCGGCGTCTACTCCTCCCGACCATTCGAGGACGAATGGCGCCGCCAAAGCCCCTCGGTGATCCAGGGCCAGATCGACGCCCTGCCGCACCCGCCGATCATCGATCACCCCGAGGGCGCGGCCACGATCGAGACCTACACGGTGGTTCACACCCGCGAAGGCTACCGGATGGGAATCGTCATCGGCCGCGACGAGGCCGGCCGCCGCTTCGTCGCCAACACCCCCGACGACGAGGCGGCCCTGCGCGATCTGGAGAGCGTCGAGGGCGTCGGCCGACCGGGGACCGTGCGGACCGCCGACGACGGCCAGCACAACCTCTTTGTCCCGAGCTAGAGCGCCGATGAACCGCGTCTATCTGATCCGCCACGCCAGGCCCGCGTCCAACTGGGGCGGCGATGACGACGATCCGGGTCTGGATGACGTCGGCAGGGCCCAGGCGCAGGCCGCGGCGCAGGCGCTGCTGGCGCTGCCGGCGGACGAGCGGCCGAGCCTGGTCGTCTCCTCGCCGCTTCGGCGCTGCCGCGAAACCGCCCAGCCCTACGCCGAGGCGATCGGCGCCAGTCTCCAGATCGATCCGGCGGTGGGCGAAATCCCGTCGCCGAAGGCATTGGCCGCCGAGGCCCGCGGCCCCTGGCTGCGCCAGGCCTTCACCGGCCTCTGGCGCGATATAAAGGGCGATCTCGACTACGACGCCTGGCGCCGCGCCGTGGCCGCGGCGGTCACCGGCCGGCCCGGCGCGGCGGTCTTCAGCCATTTCGTCGCCATCAACGCCGTCCTCTCGGTTCTGGCGAACGATGAGCGCGTCATCGGCTTTCGCCCCGACCACACCTCGATGTCCACCTTCGAGATGAATGGCGGCGCGCTGAAGTTGATCGCGCGGGGCCGCGAGGCGACCACGGGGGTGCTCTAGGATCGATGACCTCGCCGCGCCCCATCCTCACGGTGGCCGAGGTGACCGCGGCCGACCGGGCGGCGATCGCCGCGGGGACGCCAGGCGCGGTCCTGATGGAGCGAGCCGGGACCGCCGTCGCCGAGGCGATCGCAGAGCGGTTCGCTCCGGGACGGACGCTGGTGCTGGCCGGGCCTGGGAACAACGGCGGCGACGCTTATGTGGCCGCGCGGGTGCTCAAGGACCTGGGCTGGGACGTCCGGCTGGCCGCGCTGGCGCCGCCTCGCACCGACGACGCCAAGGCGGCGGCGGGCGGCTGGAGCGGCCCGGTTGGCGCCTTGGAGGGCGATTTCGGCGACGCTGAGATCGTCATCGTCGGCCTCTTCGGCGCCGGGCTGGACCGGCCGCTCACCGGCGAGGCGCTTCACCTGGCCCGCGCCTCCGAGCGGGCCGCTTGTAGGTTCGTCGCCATCGACCTGCCGAGCGGCCTTTCCGGCGATGACGCCAGGCCTGTGGGCGATGCGGCGTTTCGCGCCGCCCTGACAGTCACCTTCCACGCCCGCAAGCTCGCCCACGTGCTGCAGCCGGGCCGGGCCTACTGCGGCGAGGTGGTGGTGGCCGACATCGGCCTTGGCGAGACTCGCGTGGCGCTCTGCGAAAACACGCCGGAGCTCTGGCTGGCGAAGTTCCCCTGGCCCTCGCTGACGGCGCACAAGCACGCGCGCGGCCAGCTGATCGTGGTCAGCGGCGAAGCTTGGCGCACCGGCGCGGCGCGGCTGGCCGCCCGCGGCGCCCTGCGCATCGGCGCGGGCCTGGTGACCCTCCTCTCGCCGCCCGACGCTCTGGAGATCAACGCCGCCCACCTGGAAGCGGTGATGCTGGCGCCCTTCGAGACCGATCAGGAGCTGGAGCAGGCCGCGGCCTCGGTGGAGGCGGCGGTGATCGGCCCGGCGGCGGGAGTCAACGATTCCACCCTGGCCAACGTCCTGGCGCTCGCCCGCACAGGCGCGGCGCTGATCATCGACGCCGACGCCCTCACGGTCTTCCGCGACGATCCCGAAGAACTGTTCACCGTGCTGGACCGGGACGACGTGCTCACCCCCCATCCCGGCGAGTTCGAGCGCGTCTTCCCAGGCGTGCTGAAGGGCGCGAAGAACAAGGTCGAGGCCGCCCGCGAGGCCGCGCGCCGGGCCGGCGCCGTGGTGCTGATCAAGGGCGCCGACACCGTGATCGCCGCGCCTGACGGACGCGCGGCGGTGAACCTCAACGGCTCGCCCTGGCTCGCCACCGCCGGGTCCGGCGACGTGCTCGCCGGGTTCATCGGCGGCCTGGTGGCGCAGGGGATGGAGAGCTTCGAGGCGGCTTGCGCGGGCGCCTGGATTCATGCCGAATGCGGCGCGCGATTCGGGCCCGGCCTGATCAGCGAGGATCTGCCCGGTCTCGCGCCGGCGGTGCTCAAGGACCTGGCCCAGCGGTCACAGTGACGCCGCATCCGTCGAGGCTAGAAGCGGCCAATCCATCGCTTGCGGAGATGTTTGCATGACCAGCCCCATTCGAGCCCTGATCATCGCCCTGGCCGCCGCGGCCCTGGCTCTGACCGCCGGCGCCGCCGAAGCCCGGACCCATCACCGCCACCATCATCCGGCGAGCGCGGCGACGGGACACGGCCGCCACCATCACCACGGCGGCAAGGCGACCCACGGCAAGCCGGCCCATGGCCGCCACCATCGCCATACTGGCAAGGGCGCGCCGCCGCCCAAGCACGGCCGCCACCATCGCCACACGGGCAGGGGCGCGCCGCCGCCGAAGCACGGACGTCATCACCATCACGGCGGCAAAGGCGCCCCACCGACCAAGCACGGCCGCCATCACCGTCATGGTGGAAAGGGCGCGCCGCCGAAGCACGGTCGGCATGGCCGTCACGGCCACGGCGGTTCGTCCGGCGGCAAGGGCGCCTGCAGGAGCGTGCGCATCCACGGCGCCTGGGTCCAGCGCTGTCACTTCTGATAGGGGCGCCTAGGCGGCGCCGGCGGGGGCTGGTAGAGCGGCGCCCGCCCCTGCGGATGTGGCGGAACTGGCAGACGCACCGGATTTAGGTTCCGGCGCCGAGAGGCGTGGAGGTTCGAGTCCTCTCATCCGCAGGGCGAACCCCTTGAAGCTCGGCGGCGGGGCGTGACATAAGGGCCGCTCGTTTTCGCGCCGTACGGCCGCGACCAAGCTGGAAAGTCGATGCAAGTCATTCAAAAGTCAGGCGAAGGCCTGAGCCGTATCTATGACGTACGGGTGGGCGCCGACGAGCTCGGGGCCAAGCTCGAAGCGCGAATCGCCGAGATCGCGCCGCGTCTGAACCTGAAGGGATTCCGCCCCGGCAAGGTGCCGATGGCCCACGTCCGCCGCATCTACGGCAAGGCCCTGATGGGCGAGGTGGTCGAGCAGACCATCAACGAGACCAGCCAGAAGGTGTTGGACGACAACGGCCTGCGCGTCGCCGCCCAGCCGGACCTGACTCCCGAATCCGACATGGAAGAGGTGATCGCCGGCAAGCAGGACCTGGCCTACGAGCTGAACGTCGAGGTGATGCCCGATTTCGCGCCCATCGACGTCTTCTCGCTGAAGCTGAGCCGGCCGGTCTATACGCCCAGCGACGCCGAGGTGGCCGAAGCCCTGGCGGATCTGGCCAAGCAGAGCCGCACCTACGAAGACCGCACCGGCAAGTCGGTGAAGGCCAAGGATGGCGACCAGCTGGTGATCGACTTCATCGGCCGTATCGACGGGCGCCCCTTCGAGGGCGGGACCGCCGAGGACGCCCAGCTGGTGCTGGGCTCTGGCCAGTTCATCCCAGGCTTCGAGGAACAGCTGCTGGGCGCCGCGCCCGGCGATGAGGTCACGGTCAAGACCACCTTCCCAAGCGACTACAACGTCGAGCGCCTGAAGGGCCAGGCGGCCGAGTTCGAGGTCAAGGTCAAGCAGGTCAAGGCGCCGGTGGAGGCCAAGGCGGACAACACGCTCGCCGAGCGCCTGGGCATGGGCGATCTGGACGCGCTGAAGGCCGCGCTCCGGACCAATCTCGAGAACCAGTACGCCAGCACCTCGCGCTTCAAGCTCAAGCGTCAGCTGCTGGACCAGCTGGACATGGGCCACGATTTCCCTCTGCCGCCGCGCATGGTCGAGGCCGAATTCTCCAGCATCTGGACCCAGGTGGAAGCCGACCGCGAGCGCGGCGAGCTGGCGCCGGAGGATGCCGGCAAGTCGTCCGAAGTGCTGCACGCCGAATACCACCGGATCGCCGAGCGCCGCGTGCGCCTGGGGCTGGTGCTGGCCGAGGTGGGCCGGATCAACGCCATCACCGTCTCCGATCAGGAGATGAACGAGGCGATGCGCCAGGAGGCCCTGCGCTACGGCGCCCAGGCCCAGCAGATCTTCGACATGATGCGCCAGAACACCAACGCCCAGGCCCAGGTGCGCGCGCCGCTCTACGAGGAGAAGGTGGTCGATCTGATCCTTTCGCGCGCGACGGTGACCGACAAAAAGGTCACCAAGGACGAGCTGATGGCCGAGGACGAGCTCCCCGAGGGCTACGGCGAGCCAAGGCCTGCCAAGGGCAAGGCCGCCAAGCCGGCCAAGGCGAAGGCCGCCAAGTCCGAGGCGGCGATGGAAGCCAAGGCGCCGGCCGCGATGGCGAAGCCTGCGAAAGCGGCGCCTGCGAAAGCGGAACCGGCCAAGGCGAAGGCGGCGGCTGCGAAGCCCGCAGCGACGAATGCCAAGCCAGCGGTCGCGGCGGCCAAGGCCGCGCCCAAGGCCGCGGCGAAAGCGCCCGCCAAGGCCAAGGCGCCGCCCGCCAAGCCGAAGTCCAAATAACGCCGTCCTGCTCGAGCCGCCGCCAGGACGGTTGCAACCGCGTGGCCGCCACGCGATATCCAGTCAAACGAGCGCCGGCGCGCCTCGGCGCGCGGCGATTCTCATCGAAGTGAAGGATTTTTCGAATGCAGGACACGTTCGCCACCTCCCTCAACCTGGTGCCGATGGTGGTGGAGCAATCCAGCCGCGGCGAGCGGGCCTTCGACATCTTCTCGCGCCTGCTGCGCGAGCGTGTGGTGTTCCTGAACGGGCCGGTGGACGACAACCTCTCGGCCCTGATCTGCGCTCAGCTGCTTTATCTGGAGAGCGAGAACCCCAAGAAGCAGATCGACATGTACATCAATTCGCCGGGCGGCATCGTCACCTCGGGCCTGGCGATCTACGACACCATGCAATACATCCGCAGCCCCGTGGCGACGACCTGCATGGGCATGGCCGCCTCGATGGGCTCGTTTCTCTTGATGGCCGGCGAGGCCGACCTGCGCGTCGCTCTCCCCAACGCCCGGATCATGGTCCACCAGCCGTCCGGCGGCTTCCAGGGCAAGGCCTCGGACATCGAGCGCCACGCCGAGGACATCGTGAAGACCAAGCGGCGCCTGAACGAGCTTTACGCCAAGCACACCGGCCGCACCTACGAAGAGGTCGAGCGCACCCTCGACCGCGACCACTTCATGAGCGCCGAGGAAGCCAAGGAGTGGGGCATCGTCGACCACATCTACGAAAGCCGCGCCGCCAGCGAAGCCGCGGCGGGGTAGGGGCCCGCAGCGCGCTACCTCGGCGCGCGATCCAGGACATATTCGGCGAACAGCCAGAACGCCGCCAGCTGAGCTAGGGCGAAGACGAGCAGAAGGCCCAGCCATTTCCTCCGGATGGCTATCCACAGCGCCAACAGCGCCACGAGGAGATTGGCAAGCCTGTAGGCCCCGGCGAGCTGCGCTACTTGGCTCTCGGGCCGCGCGATCACCATCGAGAGCGTGATTGCGAGATTGACGCCGACGAGAGCGATCAGTCCGCAGATCGCCAGCATGATCCGCAGTTGCTCGCGCCAAGACACTGGGGCCTCAGTCCCCCTTAAACACCGGCTTGCGCTTCTGCATGAACGCCGCGCCGCCTTCGAGGAAGTCGGCGGTGTGGCTGGTCAGCACCCACTGGTCGCGGTCCATGATCGACGCAGCCCGGTGAAGGGCGTTGGCCGCAGCGTTGACCGCTTCCTTGGTCATGCGCACGGGAATCGGGGGGAGGGCCGCGACCTTGGCCGCCCATTCGCGGGCCAGGGCCAGCGCCCCGCCGGCCTCGGTCTTCTCGTCGATCATGCCCCAGCCCAGCGCCTGGTCGGCGTCGCATGGCTCGCAGAAGATCGCGAACCGCTTGGCCCGCGAAGGACCGCAGAGGCTGGCCAGGCGCGGCAGGGTGCGCCAGCTCATGTTCATGCCAAGGGCGATCTCCGGCAGGCGGAAATAGGCGCCCTCGCCGGCGATGCGGAAGTCCAGCGCCACCACGAGCGCCGCCGCCCCGCCGATGCAGTAGCCCTCCACCGCCGCGATCGTCACCTGCTCCAGGTCTTCCCAGGCCTGGCACATGTCGGGCCCCAGGCGGGCGATCTGCCGCTGCTCCAGCCGGGTCCGGGGGCCGGTCCCGGCGCGCGCGGGATCGGCCAGATCGGCGCCGGCGGAGAAGTAGGTCTCGGCCCCGGTGACGATGACCGCCTGCACCTGCGTCGACTGGCGGAAATAGCCGGCCGCGTCGATCAACTGCTGCATCAGCGAGAGCGACAGCGCATTGCGCGCCTGGGGCCGGTTCAGCCGCACCTCGGCCACCGCGCCCTCGACGGTGATGGCCAGATCCGGCAAGGCGGGGAGGTCGGTCATCGCAGAACCTTTTCAGCCGGCGCGGGCAGCGCCTTGACCCGCTGGATCAGCGCTTCGGCCCCGGCCGGATGGTCCACCTGGATGCGCTCGAAGCTCTCGACGCCCACGTCGGCGAACATGCCCTTAGGGTCCTCGTGGAAGTGCAGGAAAGATCTGCTCTTCAGATAGAAGCATCCGCGCTTCTTTTCCCTGAGCGCGCCGGTCTCGACGGCCAGAGCCCGGATCGCCGCCAGCAGCGGCTCGATCCGGTCCAGATCTTCGTCCCTGGCGTGTCTCATGCGCCCCTCGCCCCGCCCTTGCCGTTGAACACCTTCATGCCTCGTTCCTCGGCGAGGTTAAGCATCTCACGATCGCCGCTGCTGTCACCATAGGCGGCCTCCAGGGCGATATCCTCGCCGAACTCCTCGCGCAGCCGCCGGGCCTTTTCCGGTCCCCGGCAGTTGGCGCCGTCAAGCGCGCCGGTGAGGCGGCCGTCGCGGTCGACGGCCAGGCGCGTGCCGATCAGCATCTGCGCCCCAAGGCCCCTGGCGAACGGGGCCACGATCAGGTCCGGCGTGGCGGTGACGATCAGCAGGCGCGCGCCGGCGGTCTGCCAGCGACGCCAGGCGCGGATCGCGTCCGGACGGAAGAGCGCCCGCGCGCACTCCTTGGCGAAGGCCTGGGCCTCGCGCTCCACGTCCGCGCGCTTGGCCCCTTTGAGGAACTGGGCGACCGCCGCGGCCTTCAGCCGCCCCCGATCGCGGTGACGCAGGTAGCCAAGGGCCGCTGGCGCCAGGGCGACGAAGCCCGTGACGTAACGACGCGCGCCGCTGCGCCAGGCCAGAAACGCGGTGAAACTGTCGCGGCAGGTGAGCGTGCCGTCGAAGTCGAAGGCCACGATCGGCCGGAAGACCGCCTCGCCCTGGCGGCCCTGCTGGGTCTCTCCCATATTGAGACGGCCTTTCCTCAGCGTGCGCCCGAAAAGCGACACCGGCGCCGCCAAAGCCCTGGCGAGTCACGGTGACAGGCTTGTGATCCTCGCCCGGATCGGGGAATGTCAAGAATTGAACAACTCCCGGCGCATATCCTGCAGGGCCTTGCAGGGTGGAACGCCGGGTGACGGTCGGCGTTCGGCTCCCTAGAGCGCCGTCGAAGAGTGAGAGACGACGATGACCAAAGCCGCGAGCGGCGACAGTAAGAGCACCCTCTACTGCTCTTTCTGCGGCAAGAGCCAGCACGAGGTACGGAAGCTTATCGCCGGCCCGACTGTGTTCATCTGCGATGAATGCGTCGAACTCTGCATGGATATCATCCGCGAAGAGCACAAGATTGCCTTCGTGAAGTCTAAGGACGGGGTGCCGACGCCGCGCGAAATCCGCGAAGTGCTCGACGATTACGTGATCGGCCAGGACCACGCCAAGAAGGTGCTCTCCGTCGCCGTCCACAACCACTACAAGCGCCTGAACCACGCCGCCAAGACCAACGACGTCGAGCTGGCGAAGTCGAACATCCTGCTGATCGCTCCGACCGGCTCGGGCAAGACGCTACTCGCGCAGACGCTCGCCCGCATCCTGGATGTGCCGTTCACCATGGCCGATGCGACCACCCTCACCGAGGCCGGCTACGTCGGCGAGGACGTCGAGAACATCATCCTCAAGCTGCTGCAGAACGCCGACTACAACGTCGAGCGCGCGCAGCGGGGCATCGTCTATAT
>JBIOEF010000033.1:0-27739 GCA_044445785.1 Caulobacterales bacterium | reverse complement strand
CGGCGGCGTAGGCGCAGAGCGCGGCGCCCAGGCCCATGGGCGCCAGCGCCAACCCCAGGTCGCTCCAGTCGCGGTCGGCGGCCGAACCCAGCAGCCATTTCAGCACGTCGTCGGCGAACACCGGCGTCGGCGAGAGGTTGAGGATCAGCGCCGTCAACGCGCCGCCCAGCGCCGAGAGCGAAACGCCAAAGAGGATCAGCGTCTCCGGCTCGCGAAACCGGGCGGCGAGGAAAGCCACCAGCGCGCCCGCGCCAAGCGCTCCGGCCAGCGCCGCCGCCTCCAGGCCGCCGGGGTGCGCCGCCAAGCCCAGTGCGATCGCCGCCGAAGCCCCCAGTCCCGCCGCCGCCGAGACGCCGAGCACGCCAGGATCGGCCAGCGGGTTGCGGAGCAGCCCCTGCATCACCGCGCCGGAGAGCCCCAGCGCCGCGCCGACCAGCGCCGCCGTCGCGGCCCTGGGCGCCCTTACGCCAAAGATGATCTCCGACGCCGGCGAGTGAGGGTCGAAGATCGCCTGGCTGTATTGCGCCAGCGTCAGCGCGGTTTCGCCAAAGGCCATCGCCAGCGCTAGGACGGCGGCCAGGAGTGCGATCAGCAGCAGGATGAGCCGCATGGGCTAGCGGCGCGCCGCGGCCAGCGCCGCCGCGCCGTCCGCTGCGAACCAGGCCGGGCAGTCCAGCACCCGCCCGGGCAGCAACGCCACCGCCCGCTGCTTCGCCAGAGCCCGGAAGCGGCCATTGCCCGCGATCGTCCAATGCTGAGTTCCGGCGGCCAGGTCCTGGAAGAAACCCAGCACCATGGCGGGCGGCGGGTCGGCGATCAGGCGCTCCAGCGAGACACTGGTGAAGCCCGGCGTCCTGGCGAAGTTGGTGAAACCGGCGGCGGTCAGCATGGCGTCGATCAGCGTCCCCGGACCCGCCGTCTCCGCGCCCGGCGTGACGTAGAGCGCGGCCCTGCCCTTCCACGCTCCGGCGCTCTCCGCAAGTTCACCGTCCATGCGCTGAATCAACGCCTCGCCGGCGCGCGCCTGGCCAAGCGCGGAGGCGACCTTGCGCACGTTCGCGCGCACGCCGGCGAAATCGGCCGCGTCGTCGATCTGGACGACCTGGATCCGGCGACGCTGCAGGGCCTGCGCCAAGCGCGCATCGCCACCCCACTGACGGACCACGACGTCCGGGCGCGCGGCCAGCGCCGATTCCGTCGTCGCCCGGCGCAGCGGGATGCCAGCCGCCGCGTCGCGAAGGTAGGAGTCGTGGTTCCGCGCCCGCGTCGAGAGGCCGACGATGTCCGACCTCTGGCTGAGGGCCAGGACATATTCGTCTGCGCACTGATCCAGTGAGAAGACCCGCGGTCCCCCGCGCGCGACGCTCGCCGCGGCCATGACGAGGGCGAACGCTGTCAGCATCGCCCGCATGCTCAGGTCAGTCGGCGACGAGGCCGTAGAGCAACCCTTCGACCATCACCCCGGTGAGTTCGCCCGCTGGCGCCCAGGCGAAGTTCGGCCGGGTGATCATCAGCGCCACCAGGCCATGGCAGGCCGCCCAGAGGGCCTGGGAGGCGCTGTCGGCGTCACCGGCGCGCAGGCGTCCGGACGCGGCGATCTCGCGCACCACGCCGGAATAGCGGTCGTAGCACTGCGAGCCGATCTCGGCGGTGGCGGCCCTCTTGTCCTCCGACCCCGGCAGAACGGTGGAGCAGAACACCAGGCGATAGGCGTTGGGGTGCTCCAGGCCCATGCGCACATAGGCCTCCAGCATCAGCCGCACCCGGACGACCGAATCGATCGGCCGCGCGGCGATCTCGCTGTTCTGTTCCAGCAGGGTCTGCATGGCGACCAGGCAGATCTCGTGCAGGATCTCGTCCTTGTCGCGGAAGTGCATGTAGAGGGCGGTGGAGGAGACGCCGACCTCGTCGGCGATCTTGCGGATGGTGGCGCCTTCATAGCCCTCGGCGACGAAGATGCGCTCAGCCGCTTCGAGGATCTCGGCGCGCCGCAGATGGCCGTCGCCCTTGGCTTTTCGCGCCGATTTGGCCGGCTTGTTGAGGATTACGTTCACGCCGCGCCACCCTATCGTCGTTTACCTAGCGATACTAAACGGGAATCGCGGGGTCTCGGCAAGGGCCGCCGCCGCTGGACGGCGATCCCGCTCAACCGCTAAGCCAGGACCATGAAGACGCGCGCCGGCCCCCTGCTCGCCGAGACTCCGCTGGTGCTGCGGACCACGGCCTGGGCGGACTATGGGCTGATCGACAGCGGCAGCGGTCGCAAGCTGGAACGCTACGGCCCGATCCGCGTGGTGCGCCCCGAGCCGCAATGCCTATGGCGCCCGGCGCTGAGCGACGACGTCTGGGCCAAGGCCGACGCAACCTTCGATCCCACCGACGAGGAGGACGACGGCCGCTGGCGCCGCGCGGCCTCCGTCCCGGAACTCTGGCCGCTCGCCTGGCGAAACGTGCGGTTCAAGGCGCGGCTGACGGCCTTCCGGCACCTGGCTTTCTTTCCCGAGCAGGCGGCGAATTGGGATTGGTTAGACACCCGCGTGCGAACATCAGAAAAACCGCTGAAGATTCTGAATTTATTTGGCTACACCGGCGTGGCCAGCCTCGTCTGCGCGGCGGCCGGGGCTTCGGTGACCCATCTGGACGCCTCCAAACGGTCGGTGGGCTGGGCCAGGGAGAACGCGGCGCTTTCCGGGCTTTTGGAGCGGCCGGTGCGCTGGATCTGCGAGGACGCGCGCAAATACGTCCAGCGGGAGGCGCGGCGTGGGTCGCGCTACGATGGGATCATCCTGGATCCGCCGAAGTACGGCCGCGGGCCGGGCGGCGAGGTCTGGCGGCTGCTGGACGATCTGCCGGAGCTGATCGCCGGCTGTGCGGCGCTGCTCGCCGACGACGCCTCGTTCCTGCTGCTCAACGCCTATGCCGAGCGGATCTCGGGCGTGGCGCTGGGCGGACTGGCGGCGCAGGCGCTCAGCGGCCGTGGCGGCGTCATCGACTGGGGCGAGTTGGCGCTGATGGAAGAGTTCGGCCAGCGCGGCGTCGGCCTTTCCTTCTTCGCCCGCTGGAGCGCGGCGGCGTGAGCGCGCGGGCGATCAGCTCACTCACCAATCCGACGGTAAAGGCTGTCCGCGCCCTGCACATGCGCAAGGCGCGCGAGGAATCGGGTCAGTTCCTCGCCGAGGGCCTGAAGATCGTCACCGAGGCGGTGGAGCAGGGCCACGCGCCCAGGATCCTGCTCTACGCCGCGGAGGCGGCCGCTCACTCCCTGCTCCGTCAGGCCGTCGCCGCCGCGGGCGCCGCAGGCGGCGAGGCAGTCGAGGTCAGCCGCGAGATTCTGGCCAAAATCTCCCGCCGGGAGAACCCGCAGACGGTGCTGGCGGTGTTCGACCAGGCGTTCACGCCGCTGGACCAGCTGGACCCATCGGCCGCGCGGTGCTGGATCGCCCTGCAGGCGGTGCGCGATCCCGGCAACCTCGGCACCATCGTCCGCACCGCCGACGCGGCCGGTTGCGGCGGGGTGATCCTGGTGGGCGACTGCTGCGATCCCTATTCGGTGGAGGCGGTCAGGGCGACGATGGGATCGATCTTCGCGGTGAAGATCGCCAAGGCGCAGATCGGCGCCTTCCTCGCCTGGCGCCGCGCCTGGCCTGGCTCGGTGGTGGGGACCCTGCTCACCGCCACGACCGACTTCCGCGCCGCGGTCTATGCCGCGCCGACGCTGATTTTGATGGGCAATGAGCAGGCAGGCCTGACGCCCGAGCTGGCCGCCGCCTGCGACGTCACCGTCAAGATCCCCATGCGCGGCCGCGCCGACAGCCTGAACCTGGCGGTGGCGACCGGGGTGATGGTCTACGCGGCGACCGCCTGACCCGCCCTACTTGCCCCGAGGCTTGGCCCGCGTTGTTGGGGCGGCGGCGGCCGGGTCTTCGGGCCAGGGGTGTTTGGGATAGCGGCCGCGCATCTCCTTGCGCACCTCGCTCCAGGCGCCGCGCCAGAAGCCGGGGAGGTCCTTGGTGAGCTGGATCGGGCGGTGCGCGGGGGACAGCAGCGCCAGGATGAGCGGGACCCGACCGCCGCCGACCGTGGGATGCTCGGTGAGGCCGTAGAGCTCCTGCACCCGCACGTCGACACGCGGCCCGCCCTCGGCGGCGTAGTCGATGGCGAGGCGCGATCCGGTGGGCGCTTCGAAGCGCGGCGGGGCCGCCTTGTCCAGCCGGCGCTGGGCCTCGTAGGGGATCATCGCGCGCAGGGCTGCCTCCAGGGACGCATCGCTCAGCTCCGCCAGCGACGCCTTGCCCGCCAGCGCCGGCGCCAGCCAATCGTCCAGCGCCGCCATCAACGCCGCGTCCGAGAGATCGGGCGACGCCGGGTCGAGACCGAGGGCAAAGGCGACGCGGGCGCGAAGCGCGCTCGAGGCCTCGCCCCAGGCAAGCGCGGCAAGGCCCTTGCGCCGCACCTCGCCCGCGAGGGCGCGGACGATCAGCGCCGGGTCGGGCCTGGCGATCACCCGCTCCTCGATGACCAGCCGGCCCAGATTGAGCGTTTCCTTGGCCCGCAGCCGCCCGCCGGCGTCCGGTTCGAGACGGTTTTCGCGGGTGAGGCGGCTGGCGAAGGCTTCCTTCAGCGCCGTCTCCTCCAGCCTCGCCGCCAGCAGGATGCGGTCGCGCGCCTCGCCGCCACCCAGCTCCGCCACCGCCAGCCAGCGCTCCTTGGCCAGCGCGTCGGTTGGCTCGACATAAACGCCACGGCCGCTGGAGAGCTGGAAGTGGCCGACGGCGCCGCGCGCCTTGGCGACGCGCTCGGGATAGGCTTCGGCGATCAGCAGGCCGTCGTCGAGGGGCGCCGCGCCCTCGCCTTTCCCGGCCTCGCCCGCCCAGCGCCTGGCCAGCGCCGAAGCGTCCCTGGCCCTTGGCCCCCGATCGCGGGCGAAGGCGCCCAGCCGGGCTTCCAGGTCGACCTCCCGGCCGCCGAGACCCCGCTCGACGACGAGGGCGGCGATGCGCGCGGCCCGCTCGCCCTGGCCGGACGCGGCGCCGCGCAGGACCATGTGCGCCAGCCTGGGCGGCAACGCGAGATCGGCCATGCGTCGGCCATGGACGGTCAGCGCGCCCTTCTCGTCCAGGGCCTCAAGCCGCTGCAGCAGCGCGCGGGCTTCGGCCATCGCCGCGGCGGGCGGTGGGTCCAGGAAGACGAGGCCATCGCTGGCGCCCCAAATGGCCAGGTCAAGGGCCACGCGGGCGAGGTCGGCCTCCAGGATCTCCGGGCGGTCGAAGGCAACCAGGCTGCGCGTCTCCCGCTCGTCCCACAGCCGGTAGCAGACGCCCGGCGCCGTGCGCCCGGCCCTGCCCCGCCGCTGGTCGGCCGCGGCGCCGGAGACCCGCACCGTCTCCAGCCGGGTGAGGCCGCTCGCCGGATCGTAGCGCGGGACGCGGGCCAGGCCGCAGTCGATCACCACGCGCACCCCCTCGATGGTGAGGCTGGTCTGGGCGATGGAGCTCGCCAGCACCACCTTGCGCCTCCCGGCCGGCGCCGGCGCGATGGCGCGGTCCTGGTCGCGGGCGTCCAGCGCGCCATAGAGGGGCGCGATCTTCACCACCGGATCGGTGACCCGCTCGGCCAGCCGCTCGGCGGTGCGCTGAATCTCGCCCTGACCAGGCAGGAAGACCAGCAGGCTGCCGGTCTCTTCCGCCAGCGCCTTCATCACCGCGCGGACCACCTGGTCCTCGATCCGCAGCGCGGCGTCGCGGCCGAGATAGCGGGTGTCGACCGGGAACATCCGGCCCTGGCTTTCGATCACCGGCGCGTCCTCCAGCAGGGCGGCGATCGGCGCCGGGTCCATGGTGGCGGACATGACGATGAGGCGCAGATCTGGACGCAGTACGCACTGCGCGTCGCGGGCGAAGGCGAGGCCGAGGTCGGCGTCGAGACTGCGCTCGTGGAACTCGTCGAAGAGCACGGCGGCGACGCCTTCGAGGCCCGGATCGCCCAGGATCATGCGGGTGAAGACGCCTTCGGTGACCACCTCGATCCGCGTCGCGGCCGAGACCCGCGAGTCGAGCCGCACGCGGTAGCCGACGGTCTCGCCAACCCGCTCTCCCAGCGTGCTGGCCATCCGCTCGGCTGCGGCGCGCGCCGCCAGGCGCCGCGGCTCCAGCACGATCAGCTTGCCGCCCGCCACCCAAGCCTCGTCCTTCAGCGCCAGCGGGGTGACGGTGGTCTTGCCGGCGCCTGGCGGGGCGACCAGCACCGCGGCCGTCCGCGCCGCCAGCGCCTCTTTCAGCGCCGGCAGGGCCTCTTCAATGGGGAGCATGGGGCCGGATCAGGGCTCCGGGTGCGGAGCCTCCATGCCGGCCAGCGCCTCTGGCATGGTGGTCTCGCCCCGGCCCAACTTGGAGAACCACATCCCGTAGAGGAAATAGACCAGGATCCCGACGCCCATGTAGACCAGGAAGAAGTTGCGGGTGTCCGGGACGGTCATCAGGCTCTTCAGCAGCACCAGGCACATGACCATGCCCAGGATCGGCACCACCGGGTAGAGCGGGGTGCGAAATGGCCGGGCCATCTTCGGGTGGGTGACGCGCAGATAGATCACCGTGCCGCAGACGATGGTGAAGGCCGCCAGCGTGCCGACGTTGGTCACCTCCGAAAGCGTGGCGAGCGACAGGAACCCGGCGCTCCCGGCTGCAACCAGGCCGACGATGATGGTGTTGATCCAGGGCGTCTTGAAGCGCCTGTGCACGGCCGCCAGCTGCGAGGGCAGAAGCCCGTCGCGGCTCATGGTGTAGAAGATCCGCGTCTGCCCATAGAGCAGCACCAGCATGACGCTGGAAAGGCCGGCAATGGCGCCAATCTTCACCACCAGGGCGAACCAGGTGATCCCTATGTGGTTGACCGCCGTGGCGATGGGCGCCGGACCGTCGAGTTCGGCGTAGGGCACGATGCCCACCAGCACCGCGCAGGTGGCGATGTAGAGGATGGTGCAGATGACCAGGGCGCCCAGGATGCCGATGGGCATATCCCTGCCCGGGTTCTTCGACTCGGCGCCGGCGGTGGAGACGGCTTCGAAGCCGATGTAGGCGAAGAAGATCACCGCGGCGCCGTGGATCACCCCGCCAATGCCGTAGTGCGAGCTCTTGTTCCCGCTGAGGATATCGCCAAGCGCACCCAGGATCTGGTGGCCCATGTCCATCGGCGTGCCAGGCGGCGGCGCGGGGACCGCGGGCGGGATCAGCGGCGACCAGAGCGAGGTCTTCACATAGAAGGCCCCGATGACGATGAAGGCCACCACCACGGTGACCTTGATGGCGACGACGATGTTGTTGACCGTCGCCGACTCCGAAACCCCGAGGATCAACAGCATCGAGACGGCGCCGATCGCAAAGATCGCCGGAAGGTTCACCAAGCCATGGGCGATGACTGCCCCCGCTGCATCCTTGACCGGCACGCCCGGCGCCGCCGTGAACTCCGGCGGGATGACGATGTGCAGGTCCTTGAGCAGGCTGACCAGATATCCGGACCAGCCGACCGCGACGGTCGAGGCGGCGAGGCCATACTCGAGCAGCAGCAGGACGCCCATGACCCAGGCGACGACCTCGCCGGTGGAGGCGTAGCTGTAGGAATAGGCAGAGCCCGAGACCGGCAGGGCGGAGGCGAGCTCGGCGTAACAGAGCGCCACGAAGGCGCAGAGGATGCCGGTGATCACGAACGAGATCATGATTCCGGGACCGGCCCACTCGGCCGCGGCGTGGCCGGTGAGCACGAAGATGCCGGTGCCGATGATGCAGCCGATGCCCAGCAGCACCAGATTGAGCGCGCCCAGCGACCGCTTCAGCTCGCTATGGTCGGTCTCGGCATGGATGAGTTCGACCGGCTTGCGCTGAAAGATGCGCCCGAAACCTACGCTCGCCATGTGGTCCGCCTCTTTTCGCGACTCCGCTCACCCCCTGAGCCAGTGGCACGCTAGCTGGGGCGGGGGTGCGCCGCAATCGACGGTTTCTGGCCCTCGGCGGCGACCTGGCTCGGCGCGCGCGGCTTTGCGCTTCGCCCCGCGCCTCCCTATTCTCTGGGGCCATGGACCAGCCCCAGAGCCCTCCGATCCGCGCCGTCATCGCGCCGGTGACCCCGCTGCAGCAGAACTGCACCATCGTCTGGTGCGCCAAGACCAAGAAAGCGGCGGTGATCGATCCAGGCGGCGAGGTCCCGCGCCTGCTGCAGATCCTGGCGGACCAGGGCCTGACGCTGGAGAAGATCTGGGTCACCCACGGCCACCTCGACCACGCCGGGGGGACCGCCGCGCTGAAGGAGGCCACCGGCGTTCCCATCGAAGGGCCGCACCCGGCCGACCAGTTCTGGATCGACGATATTGGCAAGAACGCCGCCCGCTGGGGCATGGCCGACGCGCGCGTCTTCACCCCTGACAGGTGGCTGGAAGACGGCGATCGGGTGACGCTGGGCGAGACCGAATGGGAAGTCTACCACTGCCCTGGCCACACGCCCGGCCACGTGATCTTCTTCAACCGCGAGGCCCGCTTCGCCCAGGTCGGCGACGTGCTCTTCGCCGGTTCGATCGGCCGCACCGATTTTCCCCGCGGCAGTTTCCCCGACCTGATCTCTTCGATCACGCAAAAGCTCTGGCCGCTGGGCGATGACGTGGTTTTCGTTCCCGGCCACAACCAGATTTCCACCTTCGGCGACGAGCGCCGCACCAACCCCTTCGTCTCGGACGAAGCCCTGGCCGCCATGCGCGTCTAGGCCGCAGGCGGATTACGTTGTTGTTGCAACAGGGACATTTGTCCGCCACAGCCTCACCCCAGCTTCAGCGTCATGCAGGCAGCGACTGAAATGGCGTCCCAGAACGCCGATGTGGCCGAACGGATCGTGGTGGTCGACGACGACCCCGGCATCCGCGATGTGGTCTCCGAATTCCTCCAGCGGCACGGCTACCACGTGGAATCCGCCGCCGACGGCAAGGAGATGGAGCGGGTGCTGGCGCGCGGCGCCGTGGACCTGGTGGTGCTGGACGTGATGCTGCCGGGCGAAGACGGCCTGGCCATCTGCCGCAAACTCTCCAGACCCGACGGACCGGCGATCATCATGCTCTCGGCCATGGGCGAGGAGACCGACCGGATCGTCGGCCTGGAGCTGGGCGCGGACGACTATGTGCCCAAGCCCTGCAATCCGCGCGAGCTGCTGGCGCGGGTCCGCGCGGTGCTGCGCCGCCGCCGCGAGCCCCGCTCCGACGAGAGCCTGGATGCGGCCTGCGAGTTCGCCGGCTGGCGTCTGGACCTTGTGCGTCACGAGCTGCGTTCGCCCGAAGGCGCGGTGGTCAACCTCTCCAGCGGCGAGTTTTCGCTGCTGCGGGCCTTCGTCGAGCGGCCCCAGCGGGTGCTGACCCGCGACCAGCTGCTGGAATACGCCAGGGGCCCGCAATCGGACGCGTTCGACCGGGCCATCGACGTCCAGATCAGCCGCCTTCGGCGCAAGCTCGACGACAGCGCCTCGGGCCAGGAACTGATCCGCACGGTGCGCAACGAGGGCTACATCTTCACGCCGAAGGTGTCGCGCACCCCATGAACCGGGCGCCGACGACGACGCTCTTCCTGCAGGCGCTGGGCCTGGTGGTGGCCACGCTGGTGGCGGTGCTGATCGCCACCACGGTGGTGATCCTGAACCTGCCGCCGCCGCCGCCCGACATCTACAGCGTCCAGGAAGTCGCCCAGGCGCTGCGCACCGGCAAGACCGCCCAGACCGTCGAGGGTCGCGCCCTGGTGGTCCGCCGCCTCGACGCCCCGCCCGTCGGCGTGACCTTTGGCCGGCGCCACGTCAACTTCCGCGCCGGCCTCGCTGACGCGCTGAAGATCGACGCCGCCAACATCGTCGTCGTCCAGAACCAGCCGCGGATCGTCGCTTTCGGCGCACCTCCTCGGGGCGCCAGACGGCTGCCGCCGCCCGACAGCGCCGTCGCCCAGACCCAGCTCTTCGGCCCATTCCAGGCGGCCGTGCGCCAGAGCGACGGCCATTGGCTGGTGGTCGAACCCCGGCATGCGCTGATCGACCCCTGGCAGCAGCGGGTGCTGCTGGTGCTCGCCTTCTCGGCGCTCGGCGTCACCCCGCTGGCCTGGTGGTTCGCCCGCCGCCTGGCCGCGCCCATCGCCGCCTTCGCCAGCGCCGCCGAACGCCTCGGCCGCGATCCGGAGGCGCCGCCGCTGGATATCCGGGGCTCCTCCGAGGTCGCCGCGGCCGTCGCCGCCTTCAACGAGATGCAGGAACGGCTCAGGCGCTACGTGAACTACCGCACCACCATGATCGGCGCGATCGCCCACGACCTGCGCACCCCGCTGACCCGACTGCGGTTCCGGATCGAGACCGCGCCTGACGAACTGAAGGCCAAGCTCGCCGCCGACATCGACGAGATGGAGGCGATGGTCTCCTCGACCCTCGCTTTCGTGGAGGACGCCACGCGCCCGCGCCAGCGGACCAAGCTTGAGGTCTCCTCCCTGGTCGAGACGGTGATGGACGAAGCCGCCGAGACCGGCGCCGACGCCGCCGTCGAGCGCGCCGAGCGGGCGGTCGTCGACGGCGATCCCATCGCGCTCAAGCGCCTGGTCACCAACCTGGTGGACAACGCCCTGAAGTTCGGCTCCAAGGCCCGCGGCCGGGTGTTCGCCGAGAGCGGCATGGCGATCGTCGAAGTCAGCGACGACGGTCCAGGCGTGCCGGAGAGTCAGATCGAGCGGGCGTTCGAACCTTTCCACCGACTGGAAGGTTCGCGCAGCCGCGAGACCGGCGGGATTGGCCTCGGCCTTGCGGTGGTGCGCGCCATCGCCCGCGGACACGGCGGCGAGGTCACCTTGCAGAACAAGTCCGGCGGCGGCCTCATCGCCCGGGTCAGCCTGCCCCTGGCGCTGCGGGGCGCCGCGACGCCGGCGCAAGCTTCTTCGGGGTCAGGTTGAAATACCTCAGCAACGCGTGCGACCTAGGGCACGCACCCATTCGATGAATATCTCCGCGAAGATTTGATGGTCGCCATTTCGACTGCCCGCTCCACATTACCGGTGTTGCCCCGCCCTGTGATCTGGGCCCTGGCCGTCCTCGCCCTGCTGGGCGTCTTGATCGGCGCCTGGGAGCTGCGGCCCAAACCGCCGGTCGATCCGTACCGAACCGCCGAAGTCACCCGCGGCGACCTGACCCGGTCGGTCTCGGCGTCCGGCAGCATGCAGGCGCTGGTCACCGTCCAGGTCGGCTCGCAGGTCAGCGGCCAGATCCAGACCGTGTTGGTGGACTTCAACTCGCCGGTGACGAGGAATCAGGTGCTCGCGGTCATCGATCCCACCACCTACGCTTCCCGCGTCCAGCAGGCCCAGGCCGACCTCGGCGCCCAGCAAGCCGCGCTCAACCAGCAACAGGCCGGTCTCCAGCAGGCCTTGGCGCAAGTCGCCGTCGACAAGGCGACCTACGATCGCACCGTGGCGCTGACCCAGAAGGGTTACGACTCTCCCTCGGCCCTGGAGACCGCCGAAGCCACCTTCAAGCGATCGCAGGCTGGCGTCGGTCAGGCCACGGCGCTGGTGGGCGCCCAGCGCGCCCGCATCGTCCAATCCCAGGCGGCGCTGCAGGCCAGCCGGCTCGACCTGGCCCACACCCGCATCGTCTCGCCCATCGATGGGGTGGTGGTGAACCGGGCGGTCGATCCTGGACAGACCGTCCAGGCCAGCTTCCAGACCCCGACCCTGTTCCAGATCGCCCAGGACCTGTCCAAGCTGCAGGTGAAGATCCTGGTGGACGAGGCCGACATCGGCCAGGTCAAGGAGGGTCTGCCGGTGACCTTCACCGTCGACGCCTTCCCCGATCAGACGTTCACCGGGACGGTGACCCAGGTGCGTAAGCAGCCCGAGACCCAGTCCAACGTGGTCGCCTATGAGGTGATCGCCGAGGCGGCCAATCCCAAGGGCCAACTGCTCCCCGGCATGACCGCCAACGCTGACATCCTGATCGAGCAGAAGCACGCGGTCCTGCGCGTCCCCAACGCGGCGCTGCGCTTCAAGCCGGTCGAACCGGCGCGGCCGCAGGGCTTTGGCGGCGCGAGCGGCGGCGCAGGCTTCGGCGGCCGCGCCTTCGGCGGCGGTCAGGCCTTCCAGCAGCTCAATCTCACGGCCGATCAGCAGCAGAGCGCCAAGCAGATCTTCGGCGCGGCGGCCCAGCAGGCGTTCGCCGGCGACGCCGACCCCGCCGCGCGCAAGAAGATTTTCGACGCCGCCAACGTCCAGTTCGAGGCCATCCTCAATCCGGATCAGAAGGCGAAGTTCATCGCCATCATCGCCCAGGCCGCGGCGGACCGCGCCGGGTCCAAGCCGGGTGTCGTCTATGTGCTGCGGGACGGCAAGCCGGTCTCTGTGCCGGTGCGGGTGGGCGCCACCGACGGGACCAACACCGAAGTCATCGGACGGCTCACCGAGAACGACCAGGTGATCGTCGGCGGCGGCCCGAGGGCCAAGGTCCAGCTGCGCGGTCCGGTGCCTGGTCTAGGAGGCGGTGGGCCCAATCGCCCACGCTAGCGCCATGATCGAGGTCCAGGACCTCAAGAAGGTCTACCTGATGGGCGAGGAGCGCGTGGCCGCCCTCGCCGGCGTCAACCTGGCCATCGAGCGCGGCGAGCATACCGCGGTGATCGGGCCCTCGGGTTCGGGCAAGTCTTCGCTGATGAACATCCTTGGCGGCCTCGATCGGCCGACCGAAGGCGCCTATCGGTTCGACGGCGACGACGTCGGCGCCTTCTCAGACGATCAGCGAGCTGAGTTCCGCAACCGTCGGATCGGCTTTGTCTTTCAGTCATTCCAGCTGCTCCCCAGATTGACCGCGCTGCAGAACGTCGAGCTGCCGATGATCTACGGCGGCCTGGCCCCGGCCGAGCGGCGCAAGCGGGCCGCCGCACTCCTGCAGCGCGTGGGCCTGGGCGACCGAGGACACCATCGGCCGACCCAGCTTTCCGGCGGTCAGCAGCAGCGCGTGGCCATCGCCAGGGCGCTGGCCAACAACCCCGACCTGTTGCTGGCGGACGAGCCCACCGGCTCGCTGGACAGCCATACCGGCCAGGAGGTGCTGCAGCTCTTCGAGACCCTGAACCGCGAGGGCCTGACCCTGGTCGTGGTCACCCACGACCGTGAAGTCGCCGCCCGGGCCCGCCGGCGGATCGCCTTCCGCGACGGCCTGGTGGTGGAAGACGAGCGGAGCGCCGCATGAGGCGGATCGAGCTGGTCCGCTTCGCCGGCGGGGCGATCCTGGCCCACCCGATGCGCAGCGCCCTGACGGCGCTGGGCGTGGTGATCGGCGTCGCCGCGGTGGTGATGATGACCTCGATCGGCTTGGGCGCTCAGGAGAGCGTCACCAAGGCGATCTCGGGCCTTGGCACCAATCTGATCATCGTCTCGCCCGGTTCGACCCGGCAGGGCGGCTTCGTGCAGCTGGGCGCGGGCCAGAGCATCTCCATCACAGGCGCCGACGCCGACGCCATCGCCAAGCAGGTCGAGGGCGTTGCGGTGGCCGCGCCGCTCGTCCGCGGCTTCACCCAGGTGCAGGCGGAAGGCTCCAACTGGAACACCCAGATCCAGGGAGTGACGCCCGAATACCTCACCGCCCGCGACCTCACCATCGCGTCTGGACGGATGTTCGACGACGCCGAGGCGCGCCAGGGCCGCAAGGTGGCGGTGCTGGGCCCCACGGTGGTCAAGCAGCTCTTCGGCGAGGGCGTCGATCCGATCGGCAAACGCATTCGCGTGCGCGACGTGCCCTTCGAGGTGATCGGCGTCCTCGATTCGAAGGGTCAGGCGGGGTTCGGCCAGGACCAGGACGACATCGTCCTAGGACCGCTGGAAGCGGTGCGCAGCCGGGTGGTCGGCCGCCAGGTGAAGGGCGATACGGTCCAGCAGATCTTCGTCAAGGCGGCCAGTTCCGAGGTCCTCGACCGGGTGCAGGAGGACCTCACCAACGTGCTGCGCGATCGCCACCGGATCCGCGAGGGCCAGGACGACGACTTCAGCGTCCAGAACATGGCCTCCATCCTCCAGGCGGCCTCGTCGGCGACCCAGACCTTCACCATCCTGCTGGCGGCGGTGGCGGCGGTCTCGCTGGTCGTGGGCGGGGTTGGGATCATGAACATCATGCTGGTGGCGGTGACCGAGCGCACCCGCGAGATCGGCCTGCGCATGGCCGTGGGCGCCAAGCGCTCGGACGTCCTCCTGCAATTTGCGCTGGAGGCGATCACCCTCTCGCTGGGCGGCGGGCTGATCGGGCTGACGATCGGCTCGCTGGGGGCTTTGGGCCTGGCCTCGCTGGCCGGCTGGACCACGGCCGTGCCGCCCTGGGCGGCGCCGCTGGCGCTGGGGTTCTCGGTGCTGGTGGGCCTCATCTTCGGCGCCTATCCGGCCTGGCGCGCCGGCCAGCTGGACCCGATCGAAGCCCTGCGGCGCGAGTAGCCGGTTCGGTTATCGCCCCCTACCCGCTCAGCAAACTCGCCAGGATATTGATCCCAAGGGCGAGGATGGCGGTGTTGTAGAAGAACGCCACCACGCCGTGGGCGCTGATCAGGTTGCGCAGGCGGATGGTAGTGATGTTGGGGTCGGAGACCTGGCCGGTCGCGCCGACGCAGATCGCCAGATAGACGAAATCCATGTAGGTGCGCGCCGGCTCGCCTGGAAACGCGATCCCTGACAACTCGCCCTTGGCCTCGACCGCTTTGAAGTGCTCGTGAGCATAGTGGAGGGTGAAGATCGTCTGCAGCAGCGCCCACGAGCTGACCAGCGTCAGCGCCGCCAGCGCCGCCACCGGGACGCGCTCTGCGACCGGCAAGTGTTTGACCTGCAGAAGGGCCGCCACGATCGCGCCCAGGCTGGCGCACACCGCCGCGACGATCAGTGTCAGGATCACGCCGCGGCGCTCATCCTGGCGGGCGGCCCGGGCGCGCACCTGCGCCTCGGTGGCGGTGAGGAAGAGCCGCCAGGACACCGCCAGGTAGGCGGCGACGCCGACGTTCCAGCCGATCAGCCCGGTCGCCGGCTGCGGGGCGCCCAGCGCCAGCGCGGCGGCGTAGGCGGCAAGGCCGATGGCGACCCCCGCCGCCAGCCGCCAGTGAATCAACATGGCGCGGCCTCCCCCACTCCGTGCGACCGCGCCAGCTTAACTATTTCGCGGCGCATTGCAGACCTTTCACGCAACCCTAGCGCCGCTCTGGAGTTACAAAGATCGAGAGGCTCATGCCAGACCCGATGGATCCAGATCTTCCGACCGAAACGCCGCCGCCGGAGTATGAGCCGGGGCGGACGCCGCAGGAGTTTCCCGCCGATCCGCCAAGCGAGGCGCCCGGCGAGGGCCGTCCGCGCGATCCTTCGACTGACGGCGCCTCCCTTCATGAAGGAGCTCAGTAGAGTGATGGAAATGGACAAGGAAGAATCCGGCCGCCGCCCCAGCCGCCGTGGTTTTGCGGCGATGGACCCCGAGCGGCGTCGCGAGATCGCCAGACGCGGCGGCGCCAGTGTCCCCAGCGAGAAACGCAGCTTCGCCCAGGATCGCGACCTGGCCGCCAACGCCGGCCGCAAGGGCGGCGCCGCCTCGCGCGGCGGCGGCCGGCGCCCCACGCGTCCGCCCAGCGCCTAGGGCTCAGCCGAACAGGAAGACCGCGAAAGCCGGCGGCGGGCTGATCCATCGCTCGATCAGCCGCCAGCCGGCGCGGCGGGCCAGCCCGACCACGTCCTCGACGGTGAACTTGTAGGAGTTCTCCGTGTGCAGCGCCTCCCCGGCGGCGAAGCTGACCGCGCGCCCGTCGACGTGGACCTGCTGGTCGCGGCGGCTGACCAGGTGCATCTCCATGCGGCTCTCCACCGCATTCCAGGGCGCGCGGTGTTCGAAGGCGGCCAGGTCGAAGTCGCCCCCCAGCTCGCCATTGATCCGCGCCAGCAGGTTCAGGTTGAACGCGGCGGTGACGCCGGCTGCGTCGTCATAGGCCGCGGTCATGATCGCCGGCTCCTTGACCAGGTCGGCGCCCAGGATGAAGAGGCCGCCCTCGCCCATCAGCGCCCGCGCGTCCGCCAGCAGCCGCACCGCGTCGTCGGCGGCGAAATTGCCGATGGTCGAGCCCGGGAAGAATCCTACCCGCTTGCGCCCGACCGCGGCCGCCGGAACCTCGCCCGCGGCGGTGAAGTCCCGCGCCAGCGGCTCGACGATGAGGCCGGGGTAGTCCCTGGCGATCGCCGCGGCCGCCGCGTCCAGCGCCGAGACGCTGATGTCGATGGGGGTGTAGGCGCCGATCTGGGGCGCGGCGTCGAGGATCAGCCGCGTCTTGGCGCTGGCGCCGCTGCCAAGCTCGATCAGGGCGGCGTCGGGCGCGATCTTGGCGGCGATCTCCGGGGCGATGCGCGCCAGGAGCGCCGTCTCGGTGCGGGTCGGATAGTACTCCGGGAGCTCGCAGATGGCCTCGAAGAGATCCGAGCCGCGCGCGTCGTAGAACCACTTGGGAGAGATCGACTTGGGCGAGCGCGACAGCCCCTCCATCACCGCGTCGCGTAACTCGGCGATCGGGTCGCTCGGCCTGGGCGCCGATCGGCGCAGGCCGCCGTCCTCGGCGAGGCGCACGCCGGAGAACATCCACCGCTGATGGGGGTAGAAAAAGTTGCGGTAGGTGGCCCGCGCATGGCCGTGCGGGGTGATGCAGGCGCCCCCGCGCAGCACCATCTGGCCGATCATGAACTTGCCGTTGTACTCGCCGACGGCGCCCGCCGCGGGGGCGAAGCCCGGATACGGCAGGTACGCGCTGGAAGTCCATTGCCAGGCCGCGTCGTTGAGCTGCCAGAAGCGCTCGGGCGCGATGGCGGCGGCGTGCTCCCACTCCGCCTCGGTCGGCAGGCGCTTGCCCGCCCAGGACGCGTAGGCTTCGGCCTCATAGTAGCTGACGTGCAGGACCGGCGCCTCGAGTTCGAGGGGGCGAAGGCCGCGCAGGCCCATCTCCATCCATCCCCCTTCGCCCCACCGCCAATAGAGCGGCGCCTCCCAGCCTTCGTCCTTCACCCGCGCCCAGCCGTCGGCCAGCCAGAGTTCCGGGCGCGAATAGCCACCGCCGTCGATGAAGGCGAGCCACTCGGCGTTGGTGGTCAGGCGGTCGGCCAGGCGATAGGGGCGCAGGATGACCTCGTGCCGCGGACCCTCGTTGTCGAAGGCGAAGGCCTCGCCGCCCTCGCCGATCTCGAACCGGCCGCCTTCGATGTCCACCCAGCGCATCGGCGCTGTCGCCACCGGCGTCTCGAAACCCGAACCATAGGCTGGGTTCAGGGGCGACTGGGCGAAGAGATGCAGGACGTCCATCAGCATCAGCTCCTGATGCTGTTCCTCGTGCGCCAGGCCCAGATCGACCAGGAACGCCGCCTCGGCCGAGACCGGCCCGGCCAGGAATTCTTCCATCGCCTCGTCCACGTGCCGGCGGTAGGCGACGACCTCGGCTAGGTTCGGACGGGTGATGAGGCCGCGCGCGGGCCTGGGGTGCCTGGGCCCCACGGCCTCGTAGTAGGAATTGAAGAGATAGGCGAAGGCGGGGTCCAGCGGCCGATAGCCGGGCGCGCTCGTCGAGAGCAGGAACGTCTCGAAGAACCAGGTGGTGTGCGCCAGGTGCCACTTCACCGGACTGGCGTCCGGCATCGACTGGGCCAGCTGGTCCTCGGCCGACAGTGGGCGCGCGCGCTCCAGGCTCGCCGAGCGCACCGCGCGGTAGCGATCCAGATGGGCCGCACGACCCCGCAAGGTCTGGGTCTGCATCACCCGCGCGCCTTCGGTGGACGCCATGACGCTCACACTCCTCAAAAGAAACCCACTACCCCAAGGGGCCAGGCTCGTGAACCTCACGACGCCGCCAATGTTCCACCACATAGGTTCCCAATAGTGTCAGGAACAGAACCAGGGCTGGTGCGTTTGCCCTAGCGCCTGCATTTCAGGCGCTCGGCCGGGCGCGCGTCAAGTTGCAGCCCGCCTGCGCATCGGGGGGCGTAAGAGGGACGTCATGACCACCTTGTGCGCTTCCGCCGGCTTAGCCAGGATCGCGTGATGACCGCCGACACCGACTGGAGAGACCAGGTGGTGGCCATGATCCCGGCGCTGCGGGCCTTCGCCTGGTCGATCAGCCGCAATGGCGCCGACGCCGACGATCTGGTCCAGGACACCCTGATCAAGGCCTGGAGCCATCGCGACAAGTTCGAGCCTGGCACCAATCTTCGGGCCTGGCTCTTCACCATCCTGCGCAACACCTACTACACGGCGGTCGTGCGCCGGCGGCGCGAGGTGCGCGACGAGGACGACCGCTACGCCCGCTCGCTGACCTCCGCGCCGACCCAGGAATGGGGCCTGACCATGCGCGCCCTTCAAACGGCGCTCGACCAGCTGCCGGCGGAGCACCGCGAGGCGCTGATCCTGGTGGGCGCGGCGGGCCTTTCATACGAGGAGGCCGCGCAGATCTGCGGCTGCGCGCTCGGCACCATCAAGAGCCGCGTCAACCGCGCCCGCAACCGCCTGCTGAAGCTCATGGACGTCGACGACGCCGAAGAGATCATCGGCCGCCAGTCCGACACCGCCGAGGACGCCCGGCGGGCGGAGTAGCGCGGCGGTTCAGGTCGCCCGCAGCGCCTCGGCGACCGGCAGGCGAGCGGCGCGCAGGCCCGGCGGCAGGCCGCCGATCAGGCCGATCGCCAGGGCGGCGCCGACGCCGATCGCGACAAGTTGGGTGGTCACGACCGCCTTGAAGGCCACACCCCCCGTCGCGACGCCGTGACCGTTGAACGCCAGCGTGGCGATGGCGATGCCGATGAGCGCCCCTGGAATGGCCAGGACGAGCGCCTCGATCATCACCGAGAACATGACCGCGGCGCCGCCAAAGCCGATGGCGCGCAAGGTGGCGATCTCGCGTGCGCGGGCGTCGACCGCCGAATAGAGCGTCGTCAAAGCGCCGCACACCGCGCCCACCGCCATCACCCCGCCGACGAAATAGCCCACGAAGTCGAAGAGGATGCGCAACTGGCTCACCTGATCCTGCAGATATTGATCGAAGCGCCTCACCTGGACGTCCATTCGCGGATTTGACACCAGGGCGTCGCGGAACCGCTCGAAGTCCCCCGGCGAGCGTAGCGTGACGGTGATGCTCTGATAGGTCGCCGATCCAAGCGCGGCCCTCAGCGTATCGACATCGCCGGCCATGGCGTTCTCGTCGATACCGCCTTGATCCTCGTAGATGCCGACGACGGTCCAGGGCGACCCGTGCAGGGTGACCTGGTCGCCAAGATCAAGACCCAGGTACTGGTCGTGCGCCGCCTTGCCGACCACCAGCTCGCGCAGCCCCACGCGGTAGGTGCGGCCGGCGACCACGCGGGCGGACGCCTTGAGCATCGCATCGCCGACTGGTCCTGTGCCTCGCAGGAAGAGGTAGCTCGGTGCGCCGGTGCTCCGCATGATCACCTGCACCGGCGCGGCCGACTGGGGCTGGACCATCGGCCGGCCGTCCGGCAGGCGGCGGACGCCCGGCGCGTTCTCGACCATGGCGACCTGCGCGGGCGTGAACGCGCCGGCGTATTCCGAGGGCGAGGCGGCCGAAAGCACCACCGCGCGGTCGGGCTGGTCGTTGACGTCCACGAACCGACGCACGCCCGCGCCGATGGCCAGGATCGAGATCATCACCGCCACCACCGTCGCCACCCCGATGACGGTGACGATCGCCGGCCCGATCCGCTGGGGCATGGCGCGCAGAACCAGCAGCGTCGCGGTCCAGACCTGAACGAGGAGGTTCATCCGCGTCCCCTAGCGGTCCGCCAGCGCATCGACGATGGAAAGCCGCGCCGCCCGCCAGGCAGGGACGGCGCCGGTGACCAGCGCCAGGAGCGCCGCCACCAGCAGGCCAAAGCTCATCATCGGCCCGGGCGTCACGTTGAACTGGATCGCCTTGATCACGGTCGGAAACAGCAGGGCGGAAACCGCCAGGCCGAGGGCCGCGGCGGCCAGGCAGAAGGTCATGGTCTCGGCCAGGATCAGCGCCAGCAACGCCCCGCCCCCGAACCCGAGGGTCTTCAGCACCGCGAATTCGCCCGTTCGCTCCCGCGCCGACTGGATCATCACCGCGCCGACCGAAAACAGCAGGGCGAAGAAGACCGCGCCAGTGATCATCCGCACGGCCAGGCCCACCTGGCCGATCCGGCTCACCGACGCCAGCGCCAGTTGCCGATCGCTGAAGGTCCGCGTCGCGTGCGCCGAGTTGGCGGAGAGGCGGTCGATCGCGGCGACGATCTGGCCGGCCTTCAACGGCTCGTCGATCCGCACAACGAAGACGTTCACGGTCCCGGCGCCGGCGGCGCGGCTCTGGTCGACGTAGTCGTAGTTGAGAACGACCCCGCGACCGAAGAGGTTGTCGTCGGCGTTCTCCGGGTAGATGCCGACGATGTCGACGGGCCAGAGGTGCGTCCCGTCGCGGTTGGTCCAGTAGGTCGGCTTGATGGGAACGCGGTCGCCGACCTTGAGGCCGTAGAGGCTGGCCAAATCGGCGGAGACCAAAGCGCCCGAGCGCGTGCGTTTCAGCGCCGCCCATTGATCGACCGAGATGTGCAGCTGGTCGTCGAGGGCGCGCAACTCGTCCGCATCCACGGCCGCCGCAGGGATGAACTGATTGGGGCCGCGGAACGGTCCGCCGAGAAACAGCACCCTGGCGACCACCTTCACCCCCGGCGTGCGACCGATGTCCTTCGCCATGGCGATCGGCAGCGGATCGATGTTGCTGACCTGGCTCTGGGTGACCAGGAGGTCGGCGTGGGCGTTGGCGACCAGCTTGCCCAGGCCCGCGGTGAACCCCTGCAGAATCCCGAAGAGCACGAAGGCGCTGATCACCGACAGCATGGTCAGCGCGGTCCGTCCCGGACGGCGCCAGATTCCGGCCCAGACGAGAGGCAGGTACTTCATCGCCCCCCGAGAATGATCGAAAATACCACCGGCTGGCTAGTCAGTGGTGACATACGGCGGGCGATCCCGACCTGGCCGACGGCCCACAGTTTGGAAGCTCTGCAGCTTCTTAGGGCGCGGCCGAGCCGCCCGAAGCCGCCGCTGGCGGGCCGGCAGGCGCACACGGCGCCGGAACCCACTGGTAGCGGTTCTGCTCGGCGTGCCAGACCCAGGCGCCGCAGGCTTGCGGCGCCGAGCCGCCGTCGGCGCCCGTTGGCGGTCCATCGGCGTCGTCGGATGGCTCGCCGCCCGGGTAATGGTCGATAATCGGCCCATCATAGGGCCCGTCATAGTAACCGCCGTAGCCGTAGTCGCCGTAGTCGTCGTACCACCAGGGCGCGAGGGCGAGACCGAGCGCCAAGCCCAGTCCGAAACCACCGTAGTAGCCGTAGCCGCCATAGCCGCCGCGACCGTGATAACGGCCGTAGTCATGGCTCCAATGGCCCGAGCTGTTCGATTGGCTGTGATAGCCACCGGTGGATTGGGGGCTGAATCCACCGCCGGAGGATTGGCCGTCGCCTTGGGCGCTCTCACCGCGTCCGCCCCAGCCGTGGCCGCCGTCGTGGCCGCCGCCGTCGTGGCCTCCGCCGCCGTGGCTTTGCGCCGTCGCGACCAGGGGGGTCGCGGCGATCGCCGCCGCCGCCAGCAAGCCCATCAGCTTCTTCATCGAAGCCTCCCGTTCCAGCCGCCCCCCGATTGATGTAATGGCCGGACCCAGTTGCGGAAAGGGGCGTCCGCGGATCAAGGGTTCGGTTCCATGACCTCCATTCGTCTCCTCGCGATGTCGGGCTTTGTCACAGTGGCCCTGGCTTCGGCGACCCAGGCTCAGACACCGGGCCCGCAGGCGTTGCATGACGCCCTCCATCTCGCGCCGACCCAGGAGGCGCCCTGGCGGACCTTCGCGGCCGCGACAGCGCCCGATCCCGATCAGGCGGCGCGTCGGCGCAGCGCCGAGGCGATGATGCCGACCCTCTCGGCCCCCCGGCGGGTGGATCTGACCATCGCGGCCATGCGCGCTGATTTGCAGACGATGGAAGAGCGCGGTGCGGCGCTGAAGGCGTTCTACGCCATCCTGACGCCCGCGCAGCAGGCCGCTTTTGACGAACAGACCGCGCCGCACTCCGACTAGGCGACAGGCTCGGCTGCAGGCGCGCCCTCTGGACAAATGCGGATTTCGACCGCAAGCGTCGCCGCCATACGGCCGGGCGATCCCGACCTGGCTGACGGCCCACAGTTGGAAGCTCCGCTATGACCACGCCCCTTCGCCGCGCCGCCATCGTCAGCCCGATCCGCACCGCGGTCGGCAAATATCTGGGGGCGCTCTCCACAATCACCGCCGGCGAGCTGGGCGCGGTGATCCTGAAGGCGCTGGTGGAGCGGACGGCGATCGATCCTGAGCGGATCGACGATGTGATCTTCGCCCAGGGCTACGGCAACGGCGAGGCGCCCTGCATCGCCAGGTGGTCGGCGATGGCCGCGGGCCTGCCGATCAGCACCCCCGGCTACCAGCTGGACCGCCGTTGCGGCAGCGGCCTGCAGGCGGTGATCGACGCGGCGATGATGGTCCAGACCGGCGCCGCCGACGTCGTCGTCGCGGGCGGCGTGGAGAGCATGAGCAACGCCGAGTACTACACGACCGACATGCGCAAGGGCGCGCGGGCGGGCTCGGTCACCCTGCACGACCGCCTGGCCCGCGGCCGGGTGATGTCGCAGCCGATCGATCGGTTCGGGGTCATCAGCGGCATGATCGAGACCGCCGACAACCTCGCCCGCGACTACCAGATCAGCCGCGAGGACGCCGACGCCTATGCGGTGATGAGCCACCAGCGCGCCGCCGCCGCCTGGAAGGCCGGCAAGTTCGACGACGAGGTGGCGCCCGTACTGGTGGCGCAGCGGCGGGGCGATCCCATCGCCTTCACCCAGGACGAAGGCGTGCGCGAGGACGCCACCCTCGAGACCATGGCCAAGCTGGCGCCGATCGAGAAGGGCGGCGTGGTCACCGCCGGCAACGCCAGCCAGCAGAACGACGCCGCCGCCGCCTGCCTGGTGGTGGGCGAGGACATGCTGGAAACCCTGGGCCTGACGCCCATGGGCTGGTTCGTCTCCTGGGCGGCGGCGGGGTGCGAGCCCTCGCGGATGGGCATCGGACCGGTGCCGGCTGTGGAGCGGCTGTTCGCCCGCACCGGCATGGGCTGGGACGACATCGACCTGGTGGAGTTGAACGAGGCTTTCGCGCCGCAGGTGTTGGCGGTGCTGAAGGGCTGGGGCTGGGACGACCGCGAGCGCCTGAACGTCAACGGCTCGGGCATCTCGCTTGGCCATCCAATCGGCGCCACGGGCGGATCCTCGCCAACCTGCTGCGCGAGCTGGCGCGCCGCGAGGGTCGCTACGGCCTGGAGACCATGTGCATCGGCGGCGGCCAGGGGATCGCCGCGGTCTTCGAACGCGCGGCCTGATCGCTTCCTAGGCGGCTTTCGCGCCCTTGCGCACGCGCGCCGGCTCGAGCCCGTCGACCACGGTGAGCAGCTGGGTCGGCGTCGCCTGCGACGCCTCCGTAAACATCTTCTTCAAGGCCACATCCAGGGCGTGAAGCGTCGCCCGGCGTTTGGCTTCCGTGATCCGCGCCGCCATCCCTACAGGCTAGGCGGAGTTCTGGCCCAGCCAAGGCGACACGAGCGCGCAGGCGCCCTAAGGGATCAGCAGCACCCGTCCCACCGCTGCGCGGCTCTCGATGTAGGCGTGGGCGGCGGCGGCTTCCGAGAGCGGGAACGTGCGGTCGATGACCACCTTCAGCTCGCCCCGCGCCGCTTCGTTGATCAGCCGCTGGATGTTGCCATGCGCCCGGTCGGTGGCGATCTCGGCGCCCAGGAAGACGCCCTGCAGGGTGCGGTTGCCGCCCATCAGCGAGGAAACGTCGATGTTCATCGGCTCGCGCCCTGCCGCGCCCACCATCGAGACGCGCCCGCGGTAGGCGAGCGAGAGGATCGAGCCCTGCAGGGTCGAGCCGCCGACGCTGTCGACCACCAGGTTGACGCCCTTCTTGTCGGTAAGGCGCATCACCTCGGAAACGACGTTGTGGGTCTTGTAGTTGATCCCGTGATCCATACCGAGGCTCTTTAGCTTCTCCAGCTTCTCGTCGCTGGAGGCGGTGGCCAGCACCGTCGCCCCGGCCCGCTTGGCCAGCTGGATCGCCGCCGTGCCGACGCCGCTGCCGCCCGCCTGGACCAGCACCGTCTCGCCAGCCTTCAGGTGACCGAATTCGAACAGGCACTCGTCCGCCGTTCCGAAGGCCACCGGCATCACCGAGGCCAGTTTCACGTCGAACCCGTCCGGCACCACCCAGGCGGCCCTGGCTGGCACCGCGCGCAACTCGGCGTGCGAGCCGAAGGCGTTGCTGGTGGCGACCTTCTGGCCGACCTTCAGGTTGGTCACCTCCGAGCCGACTTCGACGATCTCGCCGGCGGCCTGGTAGCCGACGATGTGCGGGTGGGTGACCAGCGCGCCGCGCCAGCGGTTCAGCGTATCGCCGCCCTCGATGCTCACCGCCTCGACGCGGATGACGATCCCCTTGGGGTGGCATTGCGGATCGGGGGCGTCCTCGTATTTCAGCACGCTGGGATCGCCGTTCTCGTAATAGACCGCCGCCTTCATGGTGTTCTCCCTTGCGTCATTCATACGCGCGTTTGACTATTAGGCGCCCGAACCCGCGCCAAGCAAGGATGCGCTCACGTGAACCTCGCCAAATCCCGCATCGACTTCGGCCTTTCCACCAACAACCTGGCGCCGATGTTGGCCTTCTGGCAGGGCGACGTCGGGCTGCCGTTCGACCACCTGCTGAAGATCCGCCGCGGCCAGGACCAGCACCGGCACGACGCCCTGGGCTCGGTGATCAAGATCAATCACCTCGCCGATCCCCTGCCGGCGGGCCCGCCCACCGGCTACCGCGAACTCTATGTGGCGCACGAGGGCCTGGCCGAGCCCAAGCCGATGACCGATCCGGACGGCAACAGGGTCACCCTGGTCCCGCCGGGCTGGCGCGGGATCGGCCAGATCGGCGTTCGCCTGGCGGTGCGTGACCTCGCCGCTCACCGGCGGTTCTACACCGAGGGGCTGGGGCTGACGGAAGAGCCGTGGGAGGGCGGCGCGGCGTTCCGCGGGGGCGAAAGCCTGCTGATCGTCGAGGAGAGCGCCGACGCGCCCGCCCCCGGCGTGCGGACCGGCGGCAAGGGCTGGGGCTACATCACCTTCCAGATCTTCAAGGTCGACCAGGAACACGCCTTCGTCCTGGCCCACGGCGGCGGCGAAGCGGTGGCGCCGGTGACGCTGGGAACCACCGCCCGCATCTCCATGGTCACCGACCCCGACGGCAACCGCATCGAACTCTCCCAACGCGCCTCGATCGTGGGGTCACTGGAGGCTTAGGCGGATCGGGGTTCGGCGGCGTTCTCAACCTATCCCCAACCCCGATTGTCATCCCGGAAGTCGCGCAGCGACTGTCCGAGATCTGCTTCACCGCCCTTGCAGGTGCGACAACGGGCCGATCAGATCCTCACCCGTGAGGTCAGGCCAAAGGTCATCCCACCCCGGGTTCGTTTCTTCGATCAGTCGGAATTTCCACTCCCGTCGCCAGCGCTTCAGCCGCTTCTCAAAATCGATCGCGTCGCGGGCGTCGTCGTAACCGCGATACCAGACGAGGTGCTTGAGCTGATAGCGCTTGGTGAAGCCGTCGAAATGGCCTTCACGGTGCTGCTGCGTGCGCGTCACCAAGTCGGACGTGACGCCCACGTAGAGCACGCCATACCTGACGTTTGTCATGATGTAGACGGCGAAGAGTTTCGGCTCAAACACAGAGGTCAGCGCTGAGCAGATCCCGGACAGCCGCTGCGCGGCTTCCGGGATGACAATTGTGGTTTGGTGGGGCGGAGAAACTCGTTGGGGTCACCCCACCGGCCACTCCGCCGGATGCGTCCCGAGCGGCACGACCGGGCGTTTCCAGGCGGGCGGGGTGGCGCTCATGCGGACGGGCGGGCGCAGATGGGTGATCGGGCCGTAGCCGCTTTGGCTCGCGATCATGTACCCAGCGAGCTCGTCGCCCTCGAGCTTCACCGCCCGGTCCAGCCGCTCGGGCCCGTCGACGCCGAGGCCGCGCACCCACATGCCGGTCTGGCAGAGCGAAACGCGCACCAGGTAGCTGCCGCCCCAGATCGCCCGCCGATAGAGCGCCATCAGGCTGCCGAACGCCGCCAGGAAGCCGGTGGTGTAGTCCGTCACCGCGCCCGGCTGCAGCTGCGGCCCGGCCTCGCCGCCGTGGACGTGGGCCATGCCGGTGACGGTCTGGGCCAGCTGCTCCCAGCCGGCGCGGCCGCGCCAGGGGCCCTCGTGGCCGTAGCAGTTGATCGAGGTGTAGATCAGGCCGGGTCGCAGCGCCGCCAGCTGGGTCGGGCCAAAGCCCATCCGCTCCATCGCCCCGGTGCGGTAGCCCTGGGAGAAGACGTCGGCGTCCTCGAGCAGCTCACGCAGCCGCGCGCGCCCGGCCTCGGTCTCCAGGTCCAGCCAGGCGGAGAGCTTGCCGTGGTTGGTGTCGGGAACGAACCCGACCGAGGCCGGCAGGTTGGGAGAGGCGAGGTAGAGGACGTCGGCGCCATATTGCGCCAGGGTCCGCGCGCAGGTGGGACCGGCGAGGACGCGGGTCAGGTCCAGCACGCGCAAGCCCGACAGCGGCGCGTCGCCCGCTGATGGCAGGGGCTCGGGCGGGCTGTCGGCGATCTTGATCACTTCGACCCCGGGGCGGCCGGCCAGCACCCTCCCCTGCTCCGAGGCGTCCCATTCCTGTGGCGTGCGGACCACGCCCGCGCAGCCTCGCTCGGCGGCGACGGCGTCCTCGATCGCCTGGGCGGTCATCGAAAGACACGCTGCCTTCACTGACTCGGCCTCCGCCTCGCAGCCGAGCGCCCGCAGGATCCGCTCGGTCCCCGGCGGGAAGCTGGGGTGGAGAAGCACGTGGCGGCCGTCCTTGGTGGGGTGGAAGCCCATCACCGCGCTGCGCACGATCGCCGGATCGCGCGGCGGCGGGGCGTTGGCGGCGTCCTCGAAGCGGACGAAGTGGTAGCTGGTGAGCGAAGCGGCGGCCTCGCGCGTGGAGACCTCCACCGACTGGGTCTTGCCGGTGCGCAGTGTCCAGAGGTCGGCGGCGATTGTCGCGCCAGCCGCCAGAGCCGCGCTCACCGCCTCGTCGGCCGCGAACCGCGTCGCCAGCACCGGCGCGCCCTCCTCAAAGCGCACGAAATCCGGCCGCTCGCGACCATAGAGCCGCATCAGCTGGCCGAACGCCTGCTGGGTGACCGACATGGGCGTCTCCCTGATGTTCTTCCGGCTATGATCGCCGAGCGGACGGCGGAACGGAAGCGCTAGAGCTGCGCGGTCCTCAGCCGAAGGGCGTTGGTGATCACGCTCACCGACGAGAGGGCCATGGCGGCTGCCGAGATCTGCGGCGACAGCAGCAGGCCGAAGAACGGGTAGAGCACGCCGGCGGCGATGGGGACGCCCGCGGCATTGTAGAGGAACGCGAAGACCAGGTTCTGGCGGATGTTGCGCATCACCGACCGGGAGAGCCGCCGGGCGCGGACTATGCCCTGCAGATCGCCCCTCAGCAGGGTCACCCCGGCGCGTTCGATGGCCCCGGCCGCCCCCGCGCCCCTAGCCCCCCCCACGACCGCCGCGGCCCCCCCCGGGG
>JBIOEF010000032.1:0-29201 GCA_044445785.1 Caulobacterales bacterium | reverse complement strand
GTCCTGGGTGGGGGCGGTGGTGGGGGCGGTGGTCGCGAGGTCCGCCAACTCCGGCAACTCGCTTTCGCGGGGTTGGGCGGATTGTTGATCCACCCTACCGATCCTCGCCCCTGCGGGCGAACTGGGAGCCAGCGCCGGCGGAATCGGCGAAGCTGGGGCCGGACCGGTCGGTGACGTCGACCTTCACCTCCACCGAAAGCCCTGGACGCAGGGCCCCGGCCATCGGCGAGCGGTCGTCGAGGACGATCTTCACCGGCACCCGCTGGGTGATCTTGGTGAAGTTGCCCACCGCGTTCTCCACCGGGATCAGGGCGAACTCCTGCCCGGTCGCCGGGGCGAAGCTCTCGACGCGCCCGCGGATCGGCGCGCGGCCGAAGGCGTCGGCGCGGATCTCAACCACCTGGCCGATGCGCAGGCGCGCGACCTGGGTCTCCTTGAAGTTCGCCACCACATAGGCTCGGCCCAGCGGCACCACCGCCATCAGCGCCTGGCCGGGCTGGACCAGCTGGCCGGCGCGCACGGCTCTGGCGCCGACGACGCCGGTGGCGGGCGAGCGGATCACCGTGTGGTCGAGATCAAGCCTGGCCTGCTCCACCGCCGCGCGGGCGCCGGCCGCCTGCGCCGCCGACTGCAGCCGCGTCGAGCCCAGCGCGCTGGCGGTCTTCTGCTCGGCCAGCAGCGCCGCCTGCGCCTGGGCCACCGCCGCGGCGGTCTGGTCGGTCGTCGACTTCTGGGTCTGCACCTGTTGGGTCGAGACCCAGCCGGTTTTGGCCAGCGTGGCGTAGCGGTCCATGTCGCTCTTGGCCATCTCGGCGGAGGCCCTGGCGCTGGCGATGCCGGCCGCCTTCTGGGCGATCATCGCCTGTTCCAGCGCCGCGTGGTCGTCGACGTTCTTCACCCCGGCGTCCAGGGCGGCGGCGTTGGCCACCGCCTGGTCGAGCCTGGCCTGGTAGGTCGAGGGGTCGAGCTTGACCAGCACCTGGCCGGGCGAGACCGACTGGTTGTCGGCCACCAGCACCTCGGCCACCGTGCCGGACACCTGCGGGCTCACCTGCACTGTGTCGGCCTCGACGAAGGCGTTGTCGGTGGTTTCGTAGTGTTGCTTGTCGGCCCACCAGAAGCCGCCGCCGACGGCGACGGCGATCACCGCCGCGGTCCCGCCGAGCAGCGGCAGAATCCGGTTCATGGGGATGAGCGCCATGGGCCTCGAACGCGTCAATTCAAAAATGGACTGAACAGTCTTGTTAACGAGGTAGTACCGCTTGCGCCCTTGCACAAGCGTTAAGCCGCTCGCATAGCTCGGCGCCCATGGCCAGCGCCTTTTCCTTTGACGCGGATGTGATCATCGCCGGCGCCGGGATCACCGGCGCGACGCTCGGCCTGGCGCTGGCGAGCGCGGGCCTAACGCCCCTGCTGATCGATCCCCAGCCCTTCGACGCCCAGACCGCGGCCACCTTCGACGGCCGCGCCTCGGCCATCGCCTTCTCCTCGTTCCGCCAGTGGCGGGCGCTGGGCCTGGGCGAGGCGCTGGCGCCGCACGCCCAGCGGATCGAGCAGATCCTGGTCACCGACGGCCGCTCGGCCGGCGCGGCGTCCGGGGCCGGCCATCCGGCGTTCCTGCGCTTCGATTCGGCCGAGATCGCCGACCGATCCGAGGGCGAGCCGCTGGGCTACATGCTGGAGAACCGGCGCATCCGTGCGGGCTTGGCGCAGGCGGTGATGGCCGCCGGCCTCACGGTGCTGGCGCCAGCGAGCGTGGCCAAGGTCGAGTTCGGCGCGGCGGCTGCAAGCGTGACTCTAGGCGACGGACGGGTCCTGCGGGCGCCGCTGGTGGTGGGCGCCGAGGGCCGCGGCTCGGTGGTCCGCCAGGCGGCAGGCATCGAGGTCAGCGGTTGGAGCTACGGCCAGAGCGGGGTCGTCGCCACCGTCGGTCTGGAGCGCGACCACGCCGGCGTCGCCTATGAGTATTTCCTCCCCAGCGGCCCCTTCGCCATCCTGCCCTTGACCGGGCGGCGCTCGAGCCTGGTGTGGACCGAATCCACCCGCCGCGGCGAGGCTCTGCGCGGGGCGAGCCAGGAGATGTTCGAGGCGCACCTCATCCGCCGCTTCGGCCCGTTCCTCGGCCGGATCGAGACCCAGGGGCCGCGGTTCGTCTATCCGCTGTCTCTGCAGCTGGCCCAGGAAATGATCGCGCCCCGCGCGGCCCTGCTGGGCGACGCCGCGCACGTGATCCATCCCATCGCCGGCCAGGGCCTGAACCTGGGCCTCAAAGACGTCGCGGCGTTGGCGCAGGTGCTGGTGGAGGCGGTGCGCCTGGGCGAAGACATTGGCGCTGTGAGCGTGCTTGAGCGTTACGCCCGCTGGCGGCGGCTGGACAACGTGGCCCTGGCGATCGCCACCGACGCCTTCAACCGGCTGTTCTCCAACGACCACCCGCTGATCCGCGCCGCCCGTGACATCGGCATGGCCGCGGTCAACCGCCTGGCCCCCGCCCGCCGCTTCTTCATGCAGGAAGCCGGCGGCGCCGTGGGCGATTTGCCGAGGCTGCTGCGGGGTGAGGCGCTGTAGCGGCGCGTGGTTCGAGACGCGTCCCCGCGGGCCGCTCCTACACCATGACTAGGACAATTGAGCGGCTCTACCATCTCGTCATCCTGAGGAGCCGCCCTTGGCGGCGTCTCGAAGGACGCACAGCGGCCGTCCCTACTCCCCCTCCTCCAGCGTCCGGGCCTCTTCCGGCAGCATGATCGGGACGCCTTCGCGGATGGGGTAGGCCAGGCGCGCGCTGCGGCTGATCAGTTCGGCGCGCTCGCGGTGGTATTCCAAAGGGCCGCGGGTCACCGGGCACACCAGCACTTCCAGCAGGCGCGGGTCGAGGTCGGGGGCGGCCAGGTCATCGCTCATGGGCGAAGCTCTTACTGCACCGGGGGCGGGTCGTCATCGTCCTCGGCCGCGTCGATCGCCAGTAGCGTGGCCAGGGCGCGGCGGCGCGCCTCCAGCGTTTCGGCTTCCAGCAGCGCCTGCTTCTCCAGCGCGTCCAGCGGCAGGACCATGGCCAGGCTGTTGATCAGGGCCGCGGCCGGGGCGGCGTTCACCGCCTCCCACTCCACGCCCAGGCCCTTGTGGTCGAGGTAGCGGCGCAGGGCGGCCATGAACGGCGCGCGGTCGAACTCCATATCGTCGTCGCCGGGTTCGAGGTCGGCGGCGTAGGGCGCGAAGTCCGCGCGCACCTGGCGGTAGGGCGTGACGGTGGGCAGCTCATCGCCAAGGCCAAAGCGGCAGACGCCGGTGAGCGTGATGATGTAGCGGCCATCGCCCGTCTCGGCGTAGCTGGTGATGCGTCCCACGCACCCGACCCGCGCCAGGTTCGGCTTGGCGCGGTCGCCGCCCTCGACGGTCTGGATCATGCCGATCAGGCGCGCGCCGGACATGGCGTCGTCGACCATGTTGAGATAGCGCGGCTCGAAGATCTGCAGCGGCATCTGGCCGCCGGGCAGCAGCAGGAATCCGTCCAGCGGAAACACCGGGATCAGCTGGGGAAGGTCGGAAAGCTTGCGGTAGCCGCCTGGCAAGGCGCGCTCCCTTCGGGGTGTCTTAAGAGAACAGGATCGAGGATAGGCGCCGACGACCCTGCCGCGCCACCTCAGAAGCGGGTCCCGCGGCCTCGAAGACGATCAGCAGCTGCTTGCGCGCCGCCCCGTCGTTCCAGTCGCGGTCCTTTTCGATGATGGTCAGCAGCTCGTCGACGGCGTCCTTGAAGTGGCCGTGTCCGGCCAGCGCCTTGGCCAGCTCCAGCCGCGCGGCGTGGTCGTTCGGATCGGCCGCCAGGCGCCGCTCGAACTCGGTGGTCTCCGAGGGCGCGGCCTCAGCCAACGCCAGCGCAGCGCGCACGCTCTCCAGGTCGGCGTTCTTGGCGTCCGGCGGCGCCATCGCCGCCACCTCCGCCGCCCGTTCGACGTCACCGCCCGCCAGGTAGCAGCGGGCCAGGCCCCCGATCGCCGCCAGGTTCCCAGGATCGGCCTGCAGCGCTTGGGCGAAAGCCTGGGCCGCGCCGCCGAGGTCGCCGAGGTCGAGCGATTCCTTGGCCATGGCCAGGATCTCGTCGGCGGGCGAGGCGGCGGCTCCCGCGCCGGCGGTCAGGCGATCGATGAAGGCCTTGATCTGGCTCTCCGGCACCGCGCCCATGAAGCCGTCGGCGGGCTTGCCGTCGACGAAGGCGTAGACGGTGGGGATCGACTGCACGCGCAACTGGCCGGCGTAGACCGGGTTCTTGTCGATATCGATCTTGACCAGCTTGACCTTGCCCTTGGCGGCGACGACCGCCCGCTCCAGGGCCGGGCCCAGTGTCTTGCACGGCCCGCACCAGGTCGCCCAGAAGTCGACGATCACCGGCTGGACCCGCGACGCCTCGATGACGTCCTTGGCGAAGGCGGCGTCGGAGCTGTCCTTGATCAGGTCAGCCGGCGCGGCGCCGCCTTGGGTTTCTCCGATCAGGGACATGGTCGCTCCATCGTGCTCGGGGGCCCGAACATGGGCGCGTCCGGCTTTGCCTGCAACGTCGCCGGCCGCTCAAGCCGCGCCCAGGCTGGCGAAATCGACGATCAGCGGCTGGGCGCCAAGGGCGGCCAGGAACCGGCGGAAGTCCGCCTGGCTGACGGCGGTGGTGGCGGTGTTGGTCAGCGGATGGAAGTTCACCGGATCGGCGCGGGCCAACGCCGCGTCCAGCACGAACCGCACGCGGTGATCCGGATCGTTGATCAGGGCGAAGGCGGTTACCGAGCCGGGTTCTACGCCTAGCGCCGCGATCAGCCGCTCGGCCGAGCCGAACGACAGCCGCGCCGAACCGATGGCGGCCGGCAGGCGCTTCAGATCGATGGCCGTGTCCTGCAGCGCCGAGATAAGCCACAGCTGATCCTTGGCGTCCTTGAGGAAGAGGTTCTTGGTGTGGCCGCCGGGGAGCGCGGCCTTGAAGTCCTCGCCCTCGCCCACGCGGAACACCGCCGGATGCTCCAGCGTGCGGTGGGCGATCTTCAGCTCATCGAAGAGGGCGAGGAGGTCGGCGCGGGTCTTCATCGTCTGGGTTCTAGCCGTTGCGGCGGAAGAGATGGAACCACGAAGCTCACCAAGGACACCAAGGCTACGAAGGTCTGTGCGGGCCACCTCGTGTCCTTCGTGAGCTTCGTGGTCGACTCTGCGCTGCGCGTCTGAAACTGGACGAGGTTCGTCTTGCGCCGCTAGACATCGCAGGACGCCTTCACTGGACGCATCCCATGCCCCGACTCGAATGCTACCCGATGGCCGCCCGCCCGCCGGACATCGTGCCCGGCCGCCCGCAGCGCGCCTGGATGGACAAGTTCGCCGACCGCCATCCCTATCGGTGCCTGCCTCTCAGCATGGCCAACTCCAGCGGCTGGGAGATGCTCTGCCCGGTGAGCTTCACCGCCGAGTGGAACGGCGGGACCCACGCCAGCGACATCACGCTCACCCCCGACCATCCCTTCCCCGACTTCCACGACTTCGTGAAGTCGCACTTCTCCCACGGGGTGCTGACCTTCCACCCCGGCTACCTCTTCCGCACGCCAGACGGCTGGTCGATGTGGGTGATGGGCCCGCCCAACCACATCAAGGACGGCATCCAGCCGCTGACCGGCCTGGTGGAGACCGACTGGCTGCCGTTCCCCTTCACCATGAACTGGCACTTCACCCGCCCGGGCAAGGTGCGGTTCCTCAAGGGCGAGCCGTTCTGCTTCATCACCCTGGCGCAAGACAAACCCCTGGAGGACTTCGAACTGGTCCAGCGCCGGCTGGAGGCCGACGACGCCCTGCGCGACCAGTACGACGCGTGGCGCCGCCAACGGGACGACTTCAACAAGGCCCTCTCCAAGCGCGAACCGATGGCCCTGAAGGAGGCCTGGCAGCGCTATTATTTCCGCGGCGAACTGCCCGACGACACCGGCCCGGCGCCCAAGACCCACACCAACAAGCGGCGGCTGAAATCGATGAAACTGGGCTGACGCCGGGCGCCCATTCGCCGCCTTGCCAAAGCCTTGCCAACCCCTGGCCCCTCTGCAATAAGCCGCGTTCTTCGAACGGGAGCGGCCCAGCCGCTCCGGAGCGCGGGCGTAGCTCAGGGGTAGAGCACAACCTTGCCAAGGTTGGGGTCGTGAGTTCGAATCTCATCGCCCGCTCCAATGTCGAAGAACCCGAGATGCGATGAAGGGCCAAGAGAGGGCTCGCGCCATGGCCACGACGACTGCTGCGAAGGCGTGGCCCAAGCTGCTGCAGCCGTTCCTCTCGCGGCCCAATCTGATGGTCGCCGCGGCGGTCTGCGTGGCGGTGTTCATGCTGGGCGGGCCGTGGGTCGCGCGGCCCGTCACGCGCTGGCTGGTCGCCTGGGATAGCGGCGTCGCCGCCTTCGTCGGCCTGACGCTCTTTTCGATGATCGATGTCGATCACGCGCGGATGAAGCGGCGGGCCATCGCGCACGACGAGGGCCGGCACTTCATCCTGGCCCTGGCCCTGATCGCGGCGGTGGCCAGCGTCGCGGCGATCATCGCCGAACTCAGCGCCGCCAAGGGCCAGGGCCTGGTTCATGAGGCGCTGAGGGTCGGCCTGACAGCCGGCACCATCACGCTCTCCTGGATCTTCGTGCACCTGGTGTTCGCCGTGCACTACGCCCACGTCTATTACACCGCCGAGGAGGCCGACGGCGGCGCCCACCAGGGCGGCCTCGACTTCCCGGGCGACACGGCCCCCGACTACTGGGACTTCGTCTATTTCGCGGTGGTGATCGGCGCCACAGCGCAGACCGCTGACGTGAACATCCAGTCCAAGGAGTTCCGGCGCCTCGCCGCCGTCCACGGCCTGATCGCCTTCGGGTTCAACACCGCCATCCTGGCGACGATGATCAACCTCGCCGCGGGGCTGTTCTAGAGCGCGCCCGCGCGGGGTAGGTTGGCGGCGTGGGGCCGTCGTCGGGGGGATGAAGGCCAGGGAAAGCCGGGAGATGGCGAAGCACGAGCCGGTGATCGTCGTCGGCGCCGGCCCGGTGGGCCTGGGCGCGGCGCTGGAGCTCGCCCGGTTCGGCGTCCCAAGCGTCGTCGTCGAGCGGCGCGAGACCACCTCGTGGCATCCCAAGACCCGCAACCTCAACACCCGCACCATGGAGATCGCCCGCGGCTGGGGGCCGACGGCTTACCGCAGGCTGCGCGCCATCGACACGCCGCCCGGCTGGAAGAGCCCGATCCGCTTCCTCTCCTCGGCGCTCGGCGAAGAGTTCGGCTTCATCGAGTCCGAGGGCTTCGAAGGACCGGGACCCGACATCAGCCCCGCCGGTCCCATCATGTCGTCCCAGGAACTGATCGAGGAGATCATGCTGGACGCAGCGCGCGCCTCGGGCCTGGCGCAGGTGCGGTTCAGGACCGAGGCGGTGCGGCTGCTGGCCGGCGGCCAGGCGGGCGAGGCGGAGGTCCGGCTCGAAGTGCGGGACCTGGAGACCGGGGCGCTGGAGGTGCTGAGCGGGCCGGCGCTGGTGGCCGCCGACGGGGCCGCCAGCCTGATCCGCGAAGAGCTCGGGCTGCGCCTGGAAGGCGTCCAGGACCTCTCGCACATCGTCAACTGCTACTTCCGGGCGGACATCGAGCCGCGCCTGGCGGGGCGCAAGGGCGTCCTCTACTTCGTCGCCAACGAGCGGGCGCGGGGCGTGCTGCAGCCGCTGGACGCGGCCGGCCGCTGGCTCTGCCAGATCAACGTGCGGCCGCAGGCGTGGTCGGCGCAGGCTTTCACCAAGGATATGGCGCGGGACTGGATCCGCGCGGCGGTGGGCGCCGATGACTTCGAGCCGGAGATCCTGTCGCTCGGTTTCTGGAAGCTGAACGCCACGGTCGTCGAGCGGCTCGTGCAGGGCCGGGTGGTGCTCTGTGGCGACGCCGCCCACCAGTTCCCGCCCACCGGTGGGCTCGGGGTCAACACCGGCCTGCAGGGCATGCACAACGCCATGTGGAAGCTGGCGGCCTGCGTGAAGGGCGCGGCTGGCTGGGCGTTGCTGGAGACTTACGACGAAGAGCGCCGCGCTCTCGCCCAGACGATCTGCCAGCAGTCGCTGGAGAATTCCCGCAACGTCGGCCGGATCCAGGCCGCGGCCACCGCGGGCGGCCAGAGCGCGCTGCAGCGGGCGGAGATGCTGACCGCCTCGCACCGCTACGGGAACCACCTGGGTGTCGAGTTCGGCGCCGCCTACGCGTCCAGCGCGGTCGTCCCGGACGGCGCTCAGCCGCCGGAAGTCGTCGACAGCTACTCCGACTATGCGCCGTCGGCCACGCCGGGCTGCCGCGCGCCGCATGTCTGGCTGGGCGGCGAGGCGGCGCGGCTCTCGAGCCTCGACCTCATCGGCGCGGGCTTCACCCTGCTGGCGGCGCCGCTCGCCAGCGCCTGGTGCGAGCTGGCGCGGGCGGCCGGCGCCGAACTCGGCGTCCAGGTCGACGTCTACCGGATCGGCGCCGCGGGCCTCAACGACCTCGGCGGCTTCTGCGCCGCCTATGGCGTCGGCGACGAGGGCGCGGTGCTGGTCCGCCCGGACGGCCACGTGGGCTGGCGCGCCGCCGCTGCGCCGGCTTCGGGGCGCGAACTCGCCGAGGCGCTGGCGCGGATCCTGGCCAGATAGCCGGCGTCCAACGGCGATGGGCGAGAGCGGCGATCAGAAAATCTGCGCGCCCTTGCCGGTAAATTCGATAGAAATAGTAGGAATATACCCTAACGCTCTTCCTCGAGCCTTTGGGAAGGGACCGGGATGCATCTGCTGACCTCGATCAATCCGCTCTACGCCGTCTCGGGCCTGCTGGTCGGGGTGCTTGTGGGCCTGACCGGCGTCGGCGGCGGCTCGCTGATGACGCCGCTGTTGGTGCTGGTCTTCGGCATCCACCCCACCACCGCGGTCGGCACCGATCTCCTCTACGCGGCGGCGACCAAGACCGTCGGGACCGGCGTGCACGGGTTCAAGCGGACAGTGCAGTGGGGAATCGTCGCGCGCCTGGCGATCGGCAGCGTGCCGGCCAGCGCGCTGACGCTCTGGCGCCTTTCCGGCCAGGCCAAGCAGGCGGCCCACGTGGGCGGGCTGATCACGTCCGCACTCGGCTGGGCGCTCTTGGCGACGGCGATCGCGATCCTGTTCCGCAAAGCGATCGTCGGCTTCTTCGCCAAGCGGACCCAGGAAATCACCGCCCGCCAGACCACCGGCTTCACCATCCTCTTGGGCGCGGTGCTGGGCGTGCTGGTGGCGCTGACCTCGGTGGGCGCTGGCGCGCTCGGCATGACCGTGCTCCTGATCCTCTATCCGAAGATGGACGTCGCCAGGCTGGTGGGCTCGGACATCGCCCACGCGGTGCCGCTGACCCTGCTGGCCGGGCTCGGCCACTGGATGATGGGGTCGGTGAACTGGGCGCTGCTGGTCTCGCTGCTGGCCGGTTCGGTCCCTGGCATCATCATCGGCAGCCTGCTGGCGGCGCGCACGCCGGACGGGGTGCTGCGCCCGGTGCTGGCCTCGACCCTGGCCCTGGTCGGCGGAAAACTGCTGACCTAGGCGGCGCTCGTCTTACCGCTCAGACTCCGCCGCCGCCGCCGCGTGGTCGGGGAGCGTCGCCTCCAACCGGCGCATCGCCGGCAGCGCATAGGCGAGGAGGCTCAGCGCGGCCGTCGCCAGGCCGCCGATCACCAGCAGCAGTCCCATCCCGGCGCCGGCGTTCGCGCCCACCAGCCAGGCCACGGCGCCCCAGCCCGGCGAACGCACGGCCGGTTCGGCCACCCGATCCGTCAGCGGGCCGGCGATCAGGAAGGCGAGCGGCGTCGTCAACATCGCGATCTGGCCCATCGCGGCGAACACGCGTCCCTGAACGTCTGGCGCGACCTTGGCCTGGAAAATGGAGGTCGAGGCGGTGCGCACGAAGGGCAGCGCGAACATGAACGCAAAGAAGCTCGCCGCGAGGGTCGCCGTCGTTCGGGCCGTCCCCGCTAGCGCGAGCAGCAGCCCGGCAACGAACAGCGCCAGCATCACCGTGTGGATCCGCGGCCGCGTCCCACCCCAGGCGGCCATCGCCGCTGCGCCGGCGGCCGTGCCGACGTCGGCGCAGGCCAGCACGATGCCGAACGCCAAGGTCGAGTGAGTGCGCGCCAGCGGATAGGGCAGGATCAACACGCCGAGGCCGCCCATCAGGAACGCGACCAGGCCGACCACCAGGCAAAGCCCCAGAAGCGGCGGCCGCGCGCCGAGATAGCGGACGCCGTCGAACGCCTGGCGCCACACCGCGCGAGCCATCACCCGACCCTCCGTGGTCCTCGCCGGCATCGGGATCCGAACCGCGAGCAGCGCCAGGATGGCGACGCCGAACGTGGCGATGTCGATGAGGATCGCCCCGGTGAGCCCGATCACCGCATAGAGCAGGCCGGCCAGCGCCGGCGCGATCGCGTTGGCCGCCGGCCCGGTCATCTGCGCGATGGCGTTGGCGCGGTCGCGGTGGCTGTCGGGCACCAGCATGGCGACCGAGGCCCCGAAAGCTGGCGCGCTGACGGTTAGGATCGCCGACGTGACCAGAGCCAGCGCGTAGAGGTGCCAGAGCCGAAAGGCCCCCGAGGCGAAGCTCGCCAGCAGCAGTCCGCTGGTGACCACGAAGCCGGCATTGGCGAGGATCAGCAGCCAGCGGCGGTCGTAGCGGTCCGCGAGCGCGCCGCCAAAGCCGGCGCCGACGATCCAAGGTAGGGCTTGGCAGAAGGAAATGATGGCGATCGGCGTCGCGTGCGACGTCTGGGTGAACACCGAGATGCCGACCGCGAAGAAGCTGATGCGGCTGCCGACCTGCGACACCGTCTGGGTCGCCACCAGCAGGTAGTAGGTGCGAAGGCCCGGCTTCCGCCATCGCGTCTGCATCTGGCGCCCCCGGAGTCTGGCCGACATGGTGCACCAAATCAGCGCCGTAGCGTCAAGACCAGGGCAAGTCCCCCCAAACTCGCTGCTGCTTTTTCCCGACAGAGCGCCGGCCGCCGCTATGCCGCCGGCGGGTGGTCGGGGAGATCCGTCTCGAGCCGCCGCACCGCCGGGATGGCGTAGGCCGCCAGGCTGAGGTCGGGGGTGGGTGGAAAGCCGTCATGCAATCTCGGCCGCCCGGATGGCCGGTATGGGCCAAGAGCGTACGGCGGATAGTCATCAGCTTCGGGAATTTCGTGGTGGGTCAGGGAATCCCGTTCAGCCTGTCGAGCCGCTTCAGGTCAAGGCTGTCAGTCTCAAAGCGGCGCCTGCCGGCGTTCCACCGGAAGGCCGCGCGATAGGTCCGGTTGAGCGCCTTAGGGATGGGATTCGTCCCGCAGTCGTCCTTGGTGGGCTTGAACACCACCTTCACCGCGACCTCGATGCGACGATATGGACGCCCAGGATCAGGTGCGGACGAGACGTTCGTCGTCTCGACGTTACTCCAGTTACAGGCGTTCGCCGACTGCGTGGATATCAGATCGACCAGCTTCAGGCGGTCGCCGATCGGAGAGATGATCAAGTGGGCGCCGAAGGACAGGTCGGCGTCATCGTGTTCGCTATAGGTGATCAGGGCCGCGTCGCCCGGCCCAAGCGCCACCTGCGAGGGGCCGGCGAAGACGGTGTCCTTGTCGACGCCAACGTCAGCGGCGTCGAGCAACTTCGGTTGCGGCGCATCGTCGAAGAGGGCGAGCAGGGCGACGCCGGCTCCGAGATTGGCGAGCACCGCAATGCGTGGGCGCCCGCCGATCTTCAGCCGGACATCCTGCAGCCAGCCGACGACGACGGGGCCGGGCGGAGGCCCTTCGTAGCCGGGGCCGCCGAGATGTCTGAGCGGTTTGGTCAGATTGCCTTCCACCGCCTCGTCCGTCGCGTTTTCCGCCAGATCGGGGATCTCTTGCCGCAAGAGATCGAGGTAAGTGACGCCGGGGTGGCCGGGCGCCGCGTCATGAACGCCGAGCGGACGCGCGTCGGCATGTGCGGAAGCGGCCAGCACGGCCACGAACGCCGGGCCCACCAGACCGATCGTGTGACCTGCGCCCATCAGCCCCTCCGCGAACACGCGAGTAAACGACCCGGCTCGTTCGTTAGCGCGCCAGTTGCAGGATCTCGACGATGTCGTCCGGGCCGTTGATCGGGCGGGGGTTCGAGCGGACGCCGCGGTCGTGCATGGTGTGCTCGGCGATGGCGCGGAACTGGTCCGGCGCGATGCCCACCGCCGCCGGGTCGGTGGGGAGGCCGAGGTTTCTCGCGAGCGCGGCCACCGCCTGCGAGGCCGAAAGCTCCGGATGGCCCAGCAGCGCCGCCACCAGCGCCTGGCGCTCCGGCGCGACGCCCTCGTTCCAGCGCAGCACCGCCGGTAGGGCGACGCAGGAGGTGAGGCCGTGGGGGACGCCGAAGGTCCCGCCCAGGGTGTGGCCGATGGCGTGGCTGACGCCGAGCCCCCGGCCGGAGGCGGCGCCGGCCATGGCCAGCCACATGCCGATCTGGCAGCTGAGCCGCGCGTCGAGGGCGGCCGGCGCGGCGCGGGTGGCGGCCAGGCCCTGCGCCAGCCCTTTCAGGCCGGCTTCGGCCAGGGCGTCGGCGTAGGGCGAGCGGACCGGATTGCAGAGCTGCTCGACGGCATGGTCCACCGCCTTCATGCCGGTGGAGAACCAGAGCGTCGGCGGCGTGGCTTGGGTCATGGCCGGGTCCAGCACCACCGCGCGTGGCGCCAAGAGCGGATGGCCGTAGCCCTCCTTGGCGCGCCGCTGCGCATCGGTGACGCCGGCGAAGGGCGTGAACTCGGCGGCCGAGAGGGTGGTCGGCACGGCGACCATCCGCACGCCCGCCTTCAGCGCCGTGACGTCGACCCGGTCCGGGCCAGACCCGGCGCGATAGGGGCCAAGGTCATCCGCCCGCTCGATCCCGGCCCACAGCGCCAGCTGCATCACCTTGGTGGCGTCGATCACCGAGCCGCCGCCCAGCGCCACCAGCAGGTCGGCCCTGGCGGCCCGCGCCGCCGCCGCGCCGCCGATCACCCCCTCACGCGGCGAATGGGCGCTGATCTGGGAGAAGACGCCGACGCAGAGTCCGCCGAGGTCCTTGGCCAGCCGCTCGGTCGGCCCATCCGGCCCCGCCAGCGAAGCGGTGGAGGTGAGCAGCAGCCGCTCTGCGCCGAACGCCGCCGCGAGCTCCTTCAACGCCTCCGCCGCCGGGCGGCCATAGATCACCTGCTCCTGGGCGCTGTTGCGATGAGTTCCGCTGAGCATGGCCTGATCCTCTAACTTTGAGAGTCTTGGAGCTGCGCCGAGCAATATACGATCGCCCGGCGCGCCGTCGCGGCCCAATCGTCGGGCGGGCCCAGAGCCAGGTAGCGCTCGTAGAGCGTCTTGGCCGCGGCGATCTCGCCAGCCTTCATCTTCAGTTGCGCCAGGTTGAAGACGGCGTCGGAGTAGGCCGGGTCGGCGTCCAACACCCTGGTCAGCTCGCTCGCGGCGGCGTCCGGCTTGCCGGCGGCCTCCAGCGCCTGGGCGAGGTTGTAACGGGCCTCGACGAAGCTGCCGTCGCGCTCCAGCGAGCGCTGGTAGGCGAGGATCGCCTGGTCATAGGCCCCCTGCGCCAAGCGGATGTTGGCGTAGTTGTAGGGGGCGATGGCGTCGCCGCGGTCGGCCCTGGCGCAGAGGTCGTAGAGGCGGGCCGCCTCGTCCGCCTCGCCGGCGGCCTCCGCCAGCGTCGCCGCCTCGAACAGGTCCTCGATGCTGGCGTGGTCCTCGTCCAGCGGCAGGTACCCCTGGCCCTCCAGGGTGGTGAGGCCGTCCTGCCATTTCAGCGCCGCTTCGCCGGCGGCGGTGAGCACGATCTTGTGCCGGCCGCGCGGCGCCAGATCGCGGGCGCGGGCCAGGATCCGCACCACGTCGGCGCGCGAGCGGCCGTGACCCATCAGCTCGGCCGCGGTGCGGATCACGCCGGCGTCGGCGAAGCGGCAGGCCTCGCCCGTCAGCGCGATCAGGTCGAAGGCGGCCAGCAGATCGATGTCGTCGCGCGAGAGGCTGGTATGGGCGAGCGCCGTCGCCAGCGGCAGGGTCGCCGCCTCGCCTGCCGGCGCCTCGCCCGACAGCGCCGCGGCGAAGGCCCGCTCGCCCCTGACCGGCACGCCCCGCTCGCGGGCCGCGCGCAGCCGCGTCGTCAGCGCGCCGCTGTCGATCAGGGCGGTGGCCAGAGCGCCAACCACGAAGAGGTCACTGCGCCGGGTGAGGTCGCGCGCCACCTGGCCGTCGCTGGCGATGATCTCCCGCTGCAGGCGATCGCGGACGCCCGGGGAGAACCTGCCATAGAGCGCGACCGCGCGGCGGGGTGGATCCATGGCGTCAGGCGGCGGAGGTCTTCTTCTTCTTCGCCGGCGCGGCGATAGGCGCGGCTTTGACGCCCTTGGCCGACGCCTTGCCGGAGGAGGCTGCGGCCTTGCCGAGGCTGGGGGCCGGCGGGCGGCGCTCCTCCTCGATGCTGCGGCGGAGCGCATCCATCAGGTTGACCACATTGCCGCGCTCGGGCGCCTTGGTGATCACCGGCTGGCCGCCGGAGATCTTCGACTTCACCAGGGTGAGCAGGGCCTCCTCGTAGCGATCCTCGAACGCCGCCGGGTCGAATTTCGTCGCCTTCTGGGCGATGATCTGCTCGGCCATCTTCAGCATGTCGTCGGAGAATTTGACGTTCAGATGCTCGAGCGCGGTGGAGGGCTCGCGGATCTCCTTGGCCGAGCGCAGGGTCATCATCCGGAAGCCGTCCTCGATCGGCTCGATGGCCACCTGCCGTTCGCGGCCGGAGAGCACGATCCTGGCGATCGCCACCTTGCGGACCTCCTTCATCGCTTCGAGGATGACGCCGAAGGTCTCCTCGGCGATCGGCCCGTCGGGCGCCAGGTAGTAGGCGGAGTCGAGATAGATCGGGTCGATGTCGGCCTCGTCGACGAAGCCGTCGATGTCGACCGTCTTGCTGGACTCGATCTCGATCTCTTCCAGCTCCTCGGCGGTGACGACGACGTATTTGTCCTTCTCGAACTGGTAGCCCTTGACCAGGTCGGCGCGGTCGATCTCGCCCAGTTCCGGATCATGGTACTTCTGCTGGACGCGATTGAGCGTGTCCTTGTGCAGTAGGTTGAAGGAAATCTTGCCGGCGCTCGAAGATGTCGCCGGATATAGCTTCACCGGGCACGAGACCAGTGACAGCTTCAGATAACCCTTCCAACTCGCCCGTCCGGCCATGGCATCACCCCTTATGTCTTCATGCCAACGTCACGGCGCATCTTAACCGTAATCTGTAAAGCACTCGATACTAACTCATCCCACGGGTCGGCGGCCAGACTCTCCAGCCGCTTGACCAGGTTAAGACGGTTGAAGGCGTTCGCGCCCGACAGCTTGCGCAGTTCTTCCCAGGCGATCGGCGTCGCCGCCGGGAAGCTCGGGCGCGCGCGCAGGGAATAGGACGCCACCGCGCTCGCGCCGCGGGCGTTGCGCAGATAGTCCAGGTAGATCCGCCCCTTGCGCCGTTCCTTCGACGAAACGGCGGTGAAGAGGCTGGGCGCGTCGGCGGCCATCGCCCGCGAAAGGGCCTCGGCGAACCCCTTGACCAGCGGCCAGTCGTGGCCGCCCTTCAGCGCCATCACCAGGTGCAGGCCCTTGCCGCCGGTGGTGCGCAGGAACGGGCGAAAGCCCATCGCCTGCAGGCGGTCCCGCAGGATCTCCGCCCCGTCGCAGACCCGCGCCCAGGGGAGGCTTTCGTCCGGGTCCAGGTCCATCACCAGGCGGTCTGGGTGCTCCGGATCATCGATCCGGCAGCCCCAGAGGTGGAACTCCACAGCGCCGAACTGGGTCAGCCCCAGATAGCCCTTCGGCTCGGTGACGGTGATGAAGGCGCCGCGACCTTCCTCGTCGGAGAGCTCGATCGTCTCTACGCCCGGCGGCAGGCCGGCGAAGGCGTGACGCTGGTAGAACAGGTCCTTGATGTCGCCGGTGGGGCAGCGGATCACCGTCACCGGCCGGCGCAGCAGCTCGGGCAGCAGCCAGTCGCCGACCTTGGCGTAGTAGAGCGCCAGGTCCAGCTTGGTGACGCCGCTGCCGGCGAACATCTCCCGTTCGGGATTGGTCAGGTGGATGGCGGCCAGGTCGCGGTCGCCGACCAGCCTGGGTTTCAAGGCCATGGCCGCACGCTTGGGTTTCCGTCTGGCGTAGCTGAGCAGGACCGGCGCCCGCGGCGCGTCCCCCGCCGAGCGGCTGCGGTAGCCGACCTCCGCGTTCCATTCCGGCTCGACCCAGTGGGCGCCGGGCGTGCGGGGCGCGGTCACCGCCGGCTTGTCGCGCTCGATTTTCGAGAGCGCCGCGTAGAGTTCGCGCGCCTTGGCGTCGCTGATCCCAGAGCCCACCCGGCTGGCGTAGACCAGCTCGCCGTCGCGCTCCTCCGCCAGGATCAGCGAGGAGGCCGCCTTGGGCATGTTCGAGAGGAACCCGATGATCACGAAGTCGGCCACCTCGACGCGTTTGACCTTCAGCCAGCTGGCCGAGCGCGCCTGGACGTAGCGGGAGTCGGCCTTCTTCGAGACGATCCCCTCCAGGCCCATGCGGCTGGCCTGGGCGAACAGCGCATCCCCGTCGCCGTCGATATGCTCGCTGAATTGCAGGGGCGACTTGGCGTCGATCATGGGATCGATCAGTCCCGCCAGGGCCGCCTTGCGGTCGATCAGGCGGGCGGCGGAGAGGTCGTAGCCGTCGAGGTAGGGGAGATCGAAGGCGAAGTAGGTGAAGGCGTGGGAATCGCCCTCCGAGAGCGCGCGCTCGAGGAGGTCGAGGGAGGAGACGCCGCGCGCGTCCTGCACCACCACCTCGCCGTCCAGGATCGCGCTCTTGCAGGGGAGCTTCTCGAACGCCTTGGCCAGCGCCCCGTAGCGATGGGTCCAGTCGTGGCCGTTGCGGGTGATCAGCCTCACCTTGCCGTTCTCGACGAAGACCAGGGTCCGGTAGCCGTCGTACTTGATCTCGTGGACCCAGCCCGTGGTCTTGGGCGCGGCCTCGGCGGGGGTGGCCAGCTGCGGGCGCCAGCGGGCGGGCATCGGCGCGGCCACGGCGCCGGCGATCTTCGCCGCCGCTTTGCGCCTCACCGGCGCGCGTGGCGGCGGCGGCGCTTCATCCACCGGCCGGCCGGTGACGACGCTGTTGGGCTGCGCCTCCAGCACGTCATATTCGCCCAGCGGCCGGGCGTCCGGATCGCGCTCCTTGATCAGCAGCCAGTTGGTCGGATCGTCCTTCAGCCGGACTAGGGTCCAGCCGCCCTTGAGCTTCTCGCCCAGCAGCCGGAACTTGAGCTCGCCCGCGGCCAGCGCCGCCTCCGGATCGGCGAGCGAGACATAGCTCCCTCGGTCCCAGACGATCACCGTGCCGGCGCCATAGTTGCCCGACGGAATCCGTCCCTCGAAGCTGGCGTAGTCCAGGGGATGGTCCTCAACCAGCTTGGCGAAGCGGCGCACCTTGGGGTCCAGGCACGGCCCCTCCGGCACCGCCCAGCTCTTCAGCGTCCCGCCCATCTGCAGGCGCAGGTCGTAGTGCAGGCGCCGCGCGTGGTGCTTCTGGATCACGTACAGCGTCTCGTCCGAGCCGGCGAGGCCGCCGGCGGGCTCCGGCGTCTCTGCGAATCGGCGCTTGGCTTTGTAGGCTTTCAGGCTGGCGGCCATGGCGTCCAGCATGCCGCCGCCGGGCGCGGTCGTCCACAGCCACACCGGATTGACGGCCAACCTGTGGCGTCGCCGAAAGCGAGCGCTAAGTTCGCGTGATGCCGCCTGAACCGATCACCATCCCCATTCCCGCCGCCGAGCCGGTGTCGGGTCTGTGGCAAGCGCCGGCCCGGCCGACGGCCGCCCTGGCGCTGGTCCATGGCGCGGGCGCCGGGATGACCCACCGCTCGATGACGGCCATCGCCAGCGGGCTGGCTGACCGCGGCGTGGCGACTTTGCGCTACCAGTTCCCGTACATGGAGCGGGGCGGCAAGCGGGTCGATCCGCCGAGCGTGGCCCACGCCGCGGTGCGGGCGGCCGTGGCCGTTGCGCACGACCTCGCGGGCGCCCTGCCGCTCTTCGCCGGCGGCCGCTCGTTCGGCGGGCGGATGACATCCCAGGCGCAGGCCCAGGCGCCGCTGGAGGGCGTGCGGGGCCTGATCTTCTTCGCCTTTCCCCTGCATCCGGCGGGCAAGCCCTCGGTAGAGCGCGCCGCGCACCTCTCGGCGATCGCCGTCCCCATGCTGTTCCTGCAGGGGACCAAGGACGCCCTGGCCGATCTGGCGCTGCTGAAGCAGACACTGGCCGGGCTGCAGGGGCGGGCCAGCCTCGAGCTCATCGACGAAGCCGACCACGCCTTCCATGTCCCGGCCAGGACCGGGCGCAGGGACGCGGACGCGCTGGCCGCGATCCTGGACGCCGCCGCCGCCTGGATGGCGGCCCGCTGAGGGTCCCTACTTGGGCGCGCCGCTGGACGGCGCCGCGGGCGCTGGCGTCGTTGCGGCCGGCGCGGTTGGCGCGGCCGGCGCTGGGGATGCGGGCGCCTGACCCGCCGGCGCCTGGCCGGTCGGGGTTCCGGCCGCCTTGTCCGCGACCGCCTTCGCCAGCGCCTGGCGCGCGCCGTTGACCGCGGCGGGTAGGGTGGGGGCGGTGGCGATCTTGGGATCGACGTTGTTGCAGGCCAGCGCCGCCATGCGCTCGCTCACGGCGCCCGGCTTCACCGGCTGGGCGCTCGCGCCGGTCAGCGCGGCGCGCAGCGGGATGCCGTCGCCCCGGTAGAGGACCGAGAAGCTGGTTGTGCCCATCTTGGCGGCGCACTGGTAGGTCACGGTGTCGATATCGAATGCTGGCGCGTTCGGATCGGGCTGCGGCGTCGGCGTGAACACTTCCAGCGCCTGGGCGGTGACCTGATCGCCGTCGCGGACCAGGGTCGATGAGTCGACGAAGACGTCAAAGGGGCCGCCATAGGGCGAGGTGGCGGCGCCGCCGACCAGCACGAAGGCGTGCTTGATCGAGGTGTCGCCCTCGTGGCGGGTGGCGTCGAAGGCGTGTGCGTGCAGCAGAACGCCCTCCAGGCCCGCATAACCGGCCGCCGGCCGCGTCTGGGCGTCGCACGCATACTTCGCGACGATCGCGTTATTGGCGCCGGTCGCCGGCATCTCCGGATCGGTCGACAGCGTCGGCAGTCCGGCGCCTTTCTGGTCGAAGGTGATGTAGCGCAGCAGCTTGATCCGGTTGGTGGCGCAGTTGATCTGGTGCTGGAAAACGATGAACGAGGTGTCCCGCTTGGCGATCACCTGAGGACGGCCCAACGCGTAAACGACGTCCACGTCGGCGGCATCGCCGTCGCGCTTGATGGTGGCGACGTCGACAAACACGACCACGAAGGGTGATGCTTCGAGGGAGCCTGCGAGCGGCAGTTCGGCGTTGGCGACCAGCACATACTTGTGCGCAGCCGGCGGTCCTGACGGCTGAGGCGCCACGGCCGCCGGCGCGGCGGGCTGGGCCTTGGCGCCGGAGGCGAGCGCGATCACTGAAAGCGCGGCGGCGACGGCGAAACTGCGACGCATAGGGCTACTCCTGAGCGGTGGTCATTGTGACCCACCGCTTAGCCGGCCTGCAACGGCCGCGCCAAGCGCGACGTTGCGGGTCGCGTTCCTAAAGGGTCGCCGCTGGTCCGGGGTTTGCATAGAATGGACGCCGCAGAGAGAGCCGAGACACCTTGAATGACTGCGATGCTGAAATCGTCGGCGAAGGCCGGGCGCGCCGAGGCTGCGGCGATGGATTTGATCTGCTACCTGCATCCGGGGTGGGCGCCCTTGATCCGTCCGGCGCCCTCCACGCGCGAGTGGATGGACCAGACGGTCAATTCGTTCGCTTACCGCTGCCTTCCCCTCAACATCGCCAATTCGCATGGTTGGGAGATCCTGGCGCCCTGCGCCTTCGACGCGATCTGGGATGGGCGCGACAATGCGGAGGCGATCCGGTTCCGCGGTCCGCCGGGCGCTCAACTCCATCAGCACCCTGTGTCGATTTTCGGTCACGGGGTGATGACCTTCCACGTCGAGGCGGTGTTTCGCACCCCGCCCGGCTGGAACCTCTGGATCGGCGGCTCCCCCAATCGTCCCAAGGACGGCATCGCCCCGTTGAACGGGGTGATGGAGACCGACTGGACGCCCTTCACGTTCACCATGAACTGGCGCTTCACGCGGCCGAACCACTGGGTGCGCTTCGACGCGTTCGAGCCGATGTGCATGGTCTTTCCGGTGCAGCGCGGCGCGCTGGAACACTTCCAGCCCCGCTTCGAGCCCATGCCCGACGATCCGGCGCTGATGAGCGCCTACACCGACTGGAGCCAGTCGCGCGACGAATTTCAGAAGCGGATGAAGCGCGAGCAGCCGGCCAATGTGTCGGAGACCTGGCAGAAGCACTACTACCGAGGCACCGACCTCAAGGGCAAAGTCTACATCGACGACCACCGCACGAAGTTGCGGCTGCGCCCCTTCGATGCGCGCAAGATCGAGGGCCTGCCGGTCCCGCCGGCCGGTCGCGACCATGACCCCGACGGCGAGTCTGAAGCGCGGCCGCCGCTCCAGGACGCGGCGCCCGTCCTGGTCGAGCCGGCCGGGGCGGGAGGCGGAGCGGTGCTCGCCCTGCGCCGCCGCGAGTGGCTGCTGGACGTGGTTGAGGCCCAGCGGAAGCTCGCGCGCCGCACCTACGCGCTGCCGCGGGTCACCCAGCTCGCGCGCGAGCAATTCCTGGAGCTCTTCTACGCTCACAATCGGCCGGTGATCCTGAAGGGCGAGATGGCCGACTGGCCGCTGGCGGGCCGGTTCTCGCCGGCGGACCTGAAGAAGTCCATCGGCGCCAAGATCGTCGACGCGGCGCCCGAAGACATGGCGCGGGACCTGATCGTGGGCGGCGCCGCGCCCGCCCTGCGCGGGATGTCTGTCGAACAGTTCCTGCGGGCGGCGGCGAAGCCTTCTGCGAAGGGCGCCTGGCGCCTCACCGCCGACGCGTCAGCGCGCAACGAGCGGGTGCTCGCGCCGCTGAAGGCCGGGTTCGGCGCGCTGGAGAAGTTCCTTCTGCCCACGGTCGACGCTGCGCCCGGGGTGCTGGAGTTGGCGGGCGCCGATACGCTGCTCTCCCTGCGCCACGACCTCGCCAACCGCTTCACCGCCCAGGTCGCCGGCCGCCGCAAGTTCAAGATCCTGCCGCCTTCGGAGTCCAGCCGGCTCTACGAAGCCGCTGGCGTCTTCAGCGACATCGCCGATCTGGACGGCCAGTCGGTCAGCCTGGTTGACTATCCGCGGCTGGAGCGCGCGCGCCTTTACGAGGTGACGCTGGAGCCTGGCGAAATTCTTTTCCTGCCGCTCGGCTGGTGGCGCCAAGCGAGGACGTTGGAGTTCAGCGTCAGCCTCGACTATCTGAACTTCCTATGGCCCAACGGCTCGTCCGCGCCCTACCCGGACGTTGAGGAATGACGCTGGGGCAGATCTTTGCCCGGGAGACGTCGCGGACGACTTCGCGCCGTCACTAAGCTGTCAGCGCCAGGTGCTAGCGTACCCAGGTTATCCGGGAACGCGAGCGCGGCTGTCGATCCAAATACTCAGGCTTCAGCCGCGTCAAAGATTGAAGCATTTGGCGACAAATAATCCGCAATTCACGGAATTCGCCTGAGAGGCGAGTGACTTTCACTTCGTAATTCAGACTCTATTCCCTTGAAGTACACTAAGACGGTAAATGGGCGTCGTGAATCGGCCAGTGTCATTAACCATTATTATTTGCCGAGCCGCCAAAGTCGCTCCGCCGACACTGCGATTCAGGCCAAAATCTTAAAATCGATTAATCCTCTATAATGCGTTAACTCCCCGACGGGGGCATGGTCGCCGCGCAGCGTCATCACACGCTGTTTGGATGCATAGCTGGAGAGGGCAATGAAAAAGCTCTTACTAACTTGCGGTGCGTTGGCGCTCCTTTCCGGTGCTAGCGCGGCGGCCGCACAGAACCAACTTCCCGAGAAGTTTACGCAGCCTCAGGGGCCGACCGGTGCGGTGATCAATCAGCCGGTCTTCTCGTTCAATGCGGGCGACCCGGCCAACCCGGTTCAGGTCGAAGTCGACCTTGGGCCGACCAGCCTGTTCGCTGTGGCGACCTTGGACAAGGACGTCGTCACCAATGAACTGATCACGTTCAACACCTACGTGAACCTGAATCAGACGGTGGACGCGACGAACACGACGGATTTCGCTGAAGCCTCCGCGATGGGCGTTCAGACGAACTCCAACAACAAGGACTGCTCGAACTGCGCCGAGAAGACTGACACGATCGGTGGCAACGACAGCGGCGGTTCGGCCGACCACAACACCGGCCTGGTGTCGATCAACCAAGCGGCGGGCAACAACAACAACCAAGGCACCCTGGTGTCGGTTGCGGTTGACAGCGCGACGCATGGCACCGGCACGCCGCCCCAGCCTCCGACGCCCGTCACCCCGACCTCGGTCGGCGGCGGCGTTGGCTTCGCTCACGCCCAGGCGGAAGCCACTCAGTTCAACGGCTCCACGCCTCTGTCGGAAAATGGCAACACGGTTGAGACGGTCGACCTGATTTATCGCAACGCGAACATCTTGAACTCGTTCGATAACAACACCGGTCTGATCTACGGCAACCAGTCCACCGGCAACAACAACAACCAGCTCAACGAGCTGTCGTTGGCGTTCGCCGAGCAGCCGCAAGGCGTGGCCATTGCCGAGACCGATCTTGGCCAGTTCAACACCGACAACGTGGTGGGTGAATCGGCGTCCGTCGCTGGTGGTCCGATCGGCATCAACAAGGCGGCCACGATCAGCGCCTCGCTCAACAGCAACACCGGAGTGTTCGGTGTGAATCAGTCGGTGGGTAACAACGGCAACCAGGCGAACATCGTCTCGGTGGCGGCCGTTGGCACCAACCTGCCGACGTTCCACTAAGCCGCGCGCTCTAGGAGATTGAGATCATGAAAAAGCTCTTACTTATGACGGCTGGGGCCTTCGCGCTTTCTACCGCGGCCGCGCCAGCGCTCGCTGACTCGTTCACCAACTGGAACTTCGCCAAAGGCAAGTTCACCGAGATCAACGAGACGACCCAGATCGAGAAGACGATCAACGTCTACGTGACGGACACCGTCGAACTCGACTCCAGCGCCTCTTCGCTGGTGGCGGTCAACTCAAACATCAGCGGCGATCTGGTTACGTTCGCCACGGTGAAACAGCTGCTTCCGGGCAACAAAGGCGGGTTCACCGCGTCCGGGACCGGGAACGCGGGTACTTTTGACGGCACCAGTGTTGTCGGCAGCGGCACCCTGTTCTTCGGCAATCAAGGCGAGATGAACGTTCATCGTCACAGCCTGATCACCAACTCGGTGGACCTGAACACCGGCATCGGCCAGCTCAACCAAGATTCGGGCAACAACTCGAATCAGGGCAACGCTGTCTCCGCCGCCTTCGTGTTCGACGCCAAGGGTACGGCGCCGATTGAAACCGTGGCCACCGGCACTGCCCCCGTCGTCGTCAATGGCGACGTGGCCAAGGCCGAAGCCTACGTCGAGCAGCTGAACACGAACAACGCCGCCTACCATCTGGAAGGTTCGGTCGTGGCTCCGAGCGCGGCGGAAATCACCGCCGATCTCGCGAACTCGTTCAACAGCAACATCGGCGTGTTCATGGGCAACCAGAACGCCGGCAACATGAACTCGCAAGAGAACGCTCTCTCGGCGGCTGTTGGCGACAACACCATGACGGCTCTGGCCGACGCCGGCCTGAACCAGGTCGACACCGGCAACATCGCGTTCGAGATCAACACGGTGAAGGAAGAGTCGATCACTAACTCGGTGAACCACAACGTCGGGATCGTCATGTTCAATCAGTCGGTTGGCAATATGAACAACCAAGCGACTGTCGTGAACGTGGCGGCTCTCGCCAGCACCGTGGGCCTTCCCTAGGGAACGTTCACAGGACCGAAAGGTCCGCGCTTGTAAAGCCTAAACGCGGTGAGGCGCTCGCCCTGGGATTCCAAGACTCCCGAGGGCGGGCGCCAAGCCCGCCTCTAGAGCGCTTCAACTTCTCAACAGATGCTCACATGTATCCGCGCCGCCGAATTACAGATGGACATCACCGATCGGTGATTGCTGTGGCCATCATGGCCGGCGCCCTTCTTGCAGCCTCAGCGGCATGCGCCGATCCGACCGCGACCTCGACCTCGACGTCCATCGACACGTCGGGCAATGGGTCCCAGGGGATTCTCGGCCTCAATCAGGACGCCGGCGATTCCAACAACCAGGGGAATCTGACCTCGATCGCCGCGACCGGGGGCGACAATACCGCGGCGCTGGCCTCGGTGATCGCCTCCAGCCTCCAGCAAGGCAACGCCGCCCCGACCTCGCAGCAGGTCGAGACCAATACGATCAACAACAGCTTCAACAACACCTCGGGCATCGCCCAGGTGAACCAAGTCGCCGGGGTGGGCAACGTCCAGCTAAACGTCATCGCCATCGCCTTCGCGGCGGGCGCGACCTTCTCGCCGGCGCTGACCGACGTGGAGCTGAAGGAAGTAAGCAGCCCAGGGACGCCCGGCGCGCCGTCGTCCATTGCGCCGGGGAGCGACAATTCGATGAACGGGTCGTTCAACAACTTCACCGGGATAGCCCAGGTGCAGCAGGTCGTTGGCGACAACAATGTGGTGACCAATGTGGTCGCCGTGGCCGTCGGAGCGGGCGGGTGACCGCCCTCCGCGCCATCGGGCGGCTCCTCATCTGCGCCGCCCTCGCCATCGGCGCCCTCGCCGCGCCCATTGCTGTCGCCGCGCCGGCGAAGCCAGCCCCGGCCAAGTCGGCCCCGGCCAAGTCAAACTCGCCCAAGTCGAACGTCGGGGTCGTCTCTATGCTGACCCCCAGCGTCGATACGACGTCGACCGCCTACGACGTGATCGAAGCGCCGGTAAAGTCGTTCGTTGAAATGCGATTCGTTGGCATCGAACGCCAGACGCTGGATCTCAGCTGCGGCGCCGCCGCGCTCGCCACCCTGCTGCACAGCTATTTCGGCCTGCAAGCTGACGAAGCCAGCGTCATCCGGGGCATCCTGGCCGGCGCCAGTCCTGACGACGCCAAGAAGATCGCCGCCTCCGGCTTTTCCATGCTGGAACTCAAGCGCTTCGCCGAGAGCGAGGGCTTGGTGGCCGGCGGCTTCAAGACCAAGTCTTCTGCGGACCTGCGCAAGCTGCGCGCGCCGGTGATCGCCTTGGTCAACAGCCGCGGCTACAACCATTTCATCGTCGTCCGCAGCGTCCGCGGCGACCAGGTGGCGATCGCCGATCCGGTGTTCGGCAACCGCACCGAGACGCTGGCTCAATTCGCCAAGCGCTGGAACGGCGTCATCCTGGTCGCGGTCGCGCCGGGGCGAAAAACCAACGCCGCGTTCATGGACCCGCCAAGGGGCTATTACGATCCCCGCGCGGAACAACTGTACCTGACGAGATCCTACGCTCCCGCGATCAGCTTCGGCCCAGGAGACTTCTTTTGAGCCCGCGAGAGACAAGAGTTTGGGAGACGACCATGTTCAACTCAACCCGAGACCGGAAGGCGCGGAAGTCGGGCTGGCGCATGGGATTGGCGCCGGCGCTGCTGCTGGGCGTGGGCTGGTTCGCCGCGCATCCTGTCGCGGCGAGGGCCGCTCCGGTCAATCCGCTCAGCGAAGCCTTCGCCACCGATGACACCGGGGTTCAGCCGGCGAACGCGAACGACGCCGCCCCCGCGGACCCCGCCGCAGCGCCGGCCGACGCCACGACGCCCCCCGCTGCCCCGTCGGATTCGGACGCTCTCGCCTCCGCTTTCTCCGGCGACTCCGGCTTCCAGGCGATGGACAACAAGGAGATGGCTGGCGAGCGGGGCGGCATGGACGGCATCGAGTTCGGGATCTTCCTGACAGGAACCCTGAACACCCCCGTCGGCACGCCGCTTCCGCCTGGCATCACCACGCCCTCGCCCGGTCAGATTCAAATCCTCGGTGGTCTAGGCAACCTCGCCGGCGCCAACGGCATCTTCCAGATCACCAACGTGATCGGGGACATGAACGTGATCAACAATAACATTATCATAAACGTTACGATCCAGAATTCGGCGCCGGGAAACACGACGACTATCTTCTAGGAAGGCCGGCTATCTCCTAAGAAGCAAGACGCAGCGGTCCGGAGTCGAGGGGACATCATGACACTAGGCGAAGGCGAATCCGTGGGCCGCGGCTCGACGGGGCGCGCCAACATGGCGGCGCTGGGTTTCGTTCTCGCCCTCGCTGCGGCCGCGGCGCCGGCTCGAAGCCTGGCCGCGGCGCCGCCGACCAGCTCGGCTGACGTCAACGCGCAACTGGCCACGCTGCGCGCCGAGACGGAAGCCCAGAAGACGGAACTCCAGGATCAGCAGAACCAGCTCGAACAGTTGCGGATGGAGCTTCAGGCCCAGACCGACATCCTAAGGCGAGCGGGCCTGCTGGAGACGGCGTCGACGAGCGGGTCGTCGCGCCAGGCGCCCGGCATGCAGCTGATCGCCAGCGCCTCGCCCCCGCCGGCGGCGGCGGGCGCCGGGTCACAGGCGTCGCAAGGCGGCGCCAGCGAAGACCGGCCGAAGTCCGAGCGTCAGGCCGATCAGCTGCTGCTCAATGTCGGCGGGGTGCTGTTGCCGCCCTTCACGATGCAGCTCGAGCAATCCATGGACGAGACCCACGTCTCCAATCCGCGGGTCAACATCTTCGGCTACACGATCTTCAACGCCATCAACATCGGCACCATTCGCGTCGACGATCTGTCGCAGGACGCGGTCAACACCGCCTTCTCGGCCCGGATGGGGCTTCCGTTCCGCACCCAGGTTGATGTTCGGATCCCCTACACCCTGTCGTTCATCAAGCAGACCAAGGGCATCGGCACCGGCCAGGGCAACATCTCCGAGGTGGCCACGCACGGCTATCACCTTGGCGATATCTCGACCACGCTATCATGGCAGCCGATCGTCGAGCGGGGCTGGATCCCCGCGGTCGTGCTGCGCTCGGTGTTCACCGTCCCGACCGGTAAGAGCGTCTACCAGATTCCCATTGTGTCGTCCCCGTCTGGCGGCGCGGAGACTGACCTGACGCAGGCGCCGACGGGCGCCGGCTACTTCTCGGTACAGCCAGGCTTCACCCTGGTCTGGCGCTCCGACCCCCTCGTCCTTTTCATGGGCGCAACCTATCAGCATCCCTTCCCGACCCGCGACTACGTGGTTTCGTTCACGAGTTTCGACTGCAACGTCCCTGGAAAGTGCGCGCCAGGCGAGCTCCCGCATGCGATCCCGCAGCCGCCTAAGGACTATGGACACATCATGCCCGGCGATGTGCTGGGGCTGAGCGCCGGCCTGAACTTCACCGTGAACGAGCGCGCGTCGATCAATTTCTCGTTCGTCGACCAGTTCAGCGACTACACGAGCGAGCGCCTGAAGAACACCGATGCCTGGACGAAGCTGAAAGGCACGTCCCTCAACGACGCCCGCCTTGGCATGGGTGCGGCGTTCGGGCTGACCGACAACATCTCGCTGGTGATCAACGCCGGCATGGGCCTCACCGACCAGTCGCCGGGATACACATTTTCGATAGCCGTGCCGATCACTCTGCCGTTGGTTAAGTGACGCGTCGTCCACAGCTCATGGACTTGTTATGCACACGCTATGGACTCTCGGCGAACAAGGGTCTTTAAAGTTTCAGTGATGGGGAGTTCGGGGTAGTGGCGACGCGAATTCCGAAGGCTGCGCGCGGCGACGGGCGCGATACGATTGTTTGGCCCAATGGCGCCCAGCGCGTGCTCTCGCGCACGCTGCTCGAAGAGTATGCGGCCGAGCGTGTCTTCGTCAAAAAGGGCCACCATCTGGTGCTCGAGGGCGCCCAGACATCGTCCGTCTATTTCCAGTTGACCGGCTGGGCCAGCGCCGAGTGCGTGTCCCAGCGTGGCGAGCGGGTGTTGATGGATTTCCTGACCGCCGGCGACTTCATCGGGCTCGCAGACGAGGGGCCCTGCGCGGCCTACAGCGTCACGGCGATGACCGACCTGCTGGCCCTGCGGATCGAGCGGAGCCAGCTGCAGGAGCTGATCGACTATGACCAGGCCTTCCGCGAGATCTGCTTTGGCGTGTTGCGGTCCGCGTTGCTGCGTACGCGCAGCCGACGCCTTGCGCTCAGCGCCAAGTCCGGCCTCTCCAAGGTTTGTCAGGTATTGAGCGACCTGGCCGAGCGGGCCGAAGCGCTCTCGACCTACGCCGCCAACGATTTCACCCGGCCGCGCCTGCCGCTGTCGCAGGTGATCCTGGCGTCGGCCGTCGGCCTGACCCCTGTCGCCGTCAACCGTATCGTCCAGTCCCTGCGCCGCGCCGGCCTGATCGACTGGGGCGTCTCCGGCGTCAGCATTCTGGACACGCGCCGACTGAGAGAGTTCGCCTAGAGCGCGAAAAGCTCGGCGACTATTCACTAGAGACTATGCAAAGAGTGTGTGCGGCCAGAGGACGCATGCTGCTCCAGGCTATCTGATCCGTGATTGCGGCGCGGCCGCAAGCATTGGCCTAATCCTGCCGCAATCACCGTCAATCGTGACGGAATAAGGCCGCGTTCCGGCCTATTTGCGGCCCACATTCCAAGAGAGTTTTGACTTGCGGCGCGGTGATTCGGCGTCAGCAATCAATGTTCGATGGAGAAGTTCTCCAGAACAGGTCCGTAAGTATTGATTAATCTTAACGCGATCTATACCAAGTAACTGTAAATAAACCCAAAAAAAGCACGCTCTAGTAAGTTTAGGCACAATACGGTGGGCACTTAAACTTGAATTAGACCCATCGGGGGGCACAGATGCTTAAAGCGTGGATCGCAGGCGTTTCCTTGAGCGCGATTCTGGCCGGGGGCGCAGCGATGGCTGCGCCCGCCGACGTCAGTAGTGAAGTGAGTTCCAGCCAGCCGCCGCTGAATGAGCAAGGCGCGCATGCGGTCGCGCCGCCCGACCATTCGGGCGCGCTACAGGCAAGCCCTGAATCCTTTTGGACCACCCCCTCGCCGTGGTCGGGATGGTCGTTCGCCAATTGGCCCGGCAGCAACTCCGTTTCGCCACCGCCGCCGCCGCCCCCGCCCC
>JBIOEF010000031.1:0-30493 GCA_044445785.1 Caulobacterales bacterium | reverse complement strand
GTTCACTATCCTCCCTCCCCGCGAGGGGGAGGGAGGATAGTGAACGTCGCCCTTCAGCGTCGACGCCTCGCCATCGCGCTCGGCATCACCGCGGTCTGCATCGTCATCGCGCTGGCGGCGGTCGTGGGCGCGTTCGGCTTTCACATCGGCTGGATGATGTGGGTGTTCGCCGGCGCCATCGTCGGCGGGTTCGCGTCCCACGCCTGGCTGATGCTGGGCGTCATGAGGGAGCGGCCGCCCTCATGATGGACGATCCCGTCGTCCTGGATCGCCAGGCCGCCTACATCGACACCCTGCGCGGTCTATACAAATCCGAGCGCACCGCCGGCTTCGCCGCCTGCCTGATCGGCGTCCTGATGATGCTGGTGGGCCGGTTTCGCGGCGGCGCGCCGATCTGGCTGGTCTGGAGCGGCGCAGGCGTCGTGGCGATCGGGTGGGGACTTTTCCTCTACGCTATTCTAAAGCGCCTTTCCTGGGTTCGCACCCATCCCTTCGATCCCAACGGTTGAGCCATGGTCGGTATTCTCCAAGACAAGGACCGCATCTTCACCAACATCCACGGCCGACACGACTGGGGCCTGGAGGGGGCGAGGGCGCGCGGGATCTGGAACGGCACGGCGCTGATGCTGGCCCAGACGCCCGAATGGATCTGCGAGCAGATCAAGAATTCGGGTCTGCGCGGGCGGGGCGGGGCCGGATTCAACACCGGGCTGAAGTGGACCTTCATGCCCAAGCAGGAGAGCGAGCGGCCGCACTATCTGGTGGTCAACGCCGACGAGTCGGAGCCCGGCGCCTGCAAGGACCGCGACATCCTGCGGCACGAACCGCACCGGGTGCTCGAGGGATGCGTGGTCGCCTGCCGGGCGATGCGCGCCCACGACTGCTTCATCTACATCCGCGGCGAATATGTGCGGGAGCGCGAGCACCTCGAAGAGGCGATCGTCCAGGCGACCCAGGCCAAGCTCATCGGCAAGGGGTCAATCCTGGGCTGGGACTGCAACATCCGCGTGGTGCACGGCGGCGGCGCCTACATCTGCGGCGACGAGATGGCCCTCCTGGAGAGCCTGGAGGGCAAGAAGGGCCAGCCGCGGTTGAAGCCCCCGTTCCCGGCGGGCTCTGGCGTCTACGGCTGCCCGACGACGGTGAACAATGTCGAGTCGATCACCGTCACGCCGGAGATCCTGCGCCGGGGCGCCGACTGGTTCGCCGGTTTCGGCCGTCCCAACAACGCCGGCGTCAAGCTGATGGCGGCCTCCGGGCATGTGAACAAGCCGGGCGTCATCGAAGAGGTCATGTCCATCCCCATGCGCCAGCTCATCGACGAGCACTTCGGCGGCGTTCGCGGCGGCTGGGGCAACCTGAAGGCGGTGATCCCGGGCGGCGTCTCCATGCCGGTGATCACCCCCGAGCAGGCCGAGACGGCGCTGATGGAGTTCGACAACCTGAAAGAACTGCGCTCGGGCCTTGGCACCGCCACCATGATCGTCATGGACAAGTCCGCCGATCTCGTCCGGGTGATCGCCCGGGTCGCCCAGTTCTTCAAGCACGAGAGCTGCGGCCAGTGCACGCCCTGCCGCGAAGGCACCGGCTGGATGTGGCGGGTGATGGAGCGGATGGTCACCGGCGAAGCCGAGCCGAAAGAGATCGACATGCTGCTGGACGTGGCCAGCCAGATCGAGGGCCACACCATCTGCCAGCTGGCCGACGCGGCCGCCTGGCCGATCCAGGGCCTCTTCCGCCACTTCCGCGGCGACGTGGAAGAGCGCATCGCCAGCTACCGATCGCGCCGGCCGCACGTCCAGGGCGCGACGCTGGCGGCCGCCGAGTAGGCGAGGGCGGTGGCGGTCGCCCGCCGGCGCGTTGCGCTCGGCCTGGCCGCGGCGGCGCTGCTTGCGCTGGCCGCGTGCAATGGCGCGAGCCTGGCGCCCAGGGTCCACGTCGCCACGCTGAAGGAACTGCCCAGGCCCCTGCCGCTGCCCTATGACGAGACCGCCACGCCCGCCGACGTCGATGCGCGGATCGATGCGGCGTTCCAGCGCGCCGGCCGGACCGACAAGCGGGTGATCGTCGATCTGGGCGGGAACTGGTGCGGCTGGTGCAAGGCCCTGGCGGCGGTCATGGACCGCCCGGAAGTTCAGCCGTTCGTTGACGCCAACTTCGAGGTGGTGCCGGTGAGCGTCAGCTCCGCCCAGGGACTCACCGATCACAACATCCAGGTGCTGAGGCGCTTCCACATCGACCGGATCAGGGGCGTGCCCTGGCTGACCGTCGCCGATCCGGACGGGCGGGTGCTGAGCAGCTCGCCCGAGGTCACCGACGATAACCACCAGACGCCGCAGCAGATGGTGGACTGGCTGGCGAAATGGGCCAAGCGGCCTGCTCAGCCTGGATGAGCATCGCCGGCTGACGGGCCGTCCGGTTCGCCCCCCCGACGTTCGCGCCGCCGCGTCTCGACGTCCAGCGCCTTGCGCAGCGCCGCGGCCAGCGCGTCGCCGGCGTACGGCTTGTCCAGCAGCGGGAACTCACTGGCGTCGAGAGAGGCGGCGAGGCCGACGAAGCCCGACGTGAGCAAGACCTTCATGCCCGGGCGCAGCCGGCGCGCCAGGCGCGCGAGCTCCACGCCGTTCATTCCGCCCGGCATCACCACGTCGGTGAAGAGCAGCTGCACGTCCGGCCGCGCGGCCAGCAGCTCCAGTCCGCGCGCGGCGCTGGACGCGGTGAGCACGCGGTAGCCCTGCGCGGTCATCAGATCGAGCGTGAGCGCCAGCACCGCCGCATCGTCCTCGACCACCAGCACCGTTTCCGAGCCCCCAAGGGGCAGGGGCGCGGCGCGGCTCTGGCGGGCCGGCGCGGGGTCTTCGCAGGCCGGGAGGCGCAGGGTGAACCTGGCGCCGACGCCCGGCGCCGAGTCCAATCGCACCTCGCCCCCAGACTGGCTGACGAACCCTTGCACCTGGCAGAGCCCCAGGCCCGACCCTCCGCCGATCTCCTTGGTCGAGAAGAACGGCTCGAAGATGTGGTCCTCCAGGCCGGGCGCGACGCCGACGCCGGTGTCGGCGACCTCGATCTCGACCCATCGGCCGCCCGCCTGCGAGACGTCCCGGCTCGTGATCGTCAGGCGCCCGCCGTTCGGCATGGCGTCGCGGGCGTTGGTCGTGAGATTGACGAGCGCGGTCTCCAGTTGCGCGGCGTCGAGCCTGGCCGTCAGCGCTTCGCAGGCCAGATCGAAGCTGAGGGTCACCGCCTCGCCAACGGTGCGGCGCAGCCGCGGCGCGGCTTCGGCGATCAGGGCGTTGATCTCGATCAGCGCGGGCTTGAGCTGCTGGCGGCGGCCAAAGGCGAGGAGCTGGCCGGTCAGCGCCCGCCCGCGCTCGGCCGCCAGGCGCATGGCCTCGATCCGCCGGCGACGCTTGGCCTCGTCTTCGACGCGGCTGGCCAGCATGTCGATATTGCCGAGGATCACCGTCAGCAGGTTGTTGAAGTCGTGGGCGACACCGCCGGTGAGCTGGCCCACCGCCTCCAGCTTGAGCGCCTGGGCCTGCCGGCGCTGCTGGTCCCGGCGCTGGGTGACATCGCGGATCACGCCAAAGAGGCGGGCGGGTTCGCTCGCCTGGAACAGCCCGTCCTCCTGGAAGATCCGCCACTCGCCGTCGGCGCGGCGCCAGCGGTAGTCGCAGGCATAGGCTCGCCCGCCGGCCGCGCCAATCAGCGAGGCGAGGATGCGGTCTGCGTCGTCGGCATGGATTTGGCGGTCGAGCAGGCCCGGATCGGCCCGAAAGTCCGTGGCTTCGAATCCGGTGATCGCCTCCACCTGGCCATCGAGCCACACCGGCTGGAACGGGGGCTGCGCCCCGCGCTCGATGACCATCAGCGGCAGGAACCGGACGATCGTCGCCCTCTCGAGGTCCCCAAACGACGCCGTCGCCGCCGACTGTGCGGTCGCGTGTGCGGGCATGTCTTACCCCCCCCGGTACGCCTATGACGCGGATCGGTCATGGCCCGCTCTCTCGCCAACCGACTCGCCCGGCCGGCCACAGCCCTACCCAAATTGTCCAACCACCAGCGACCTGAGCGGGTTCCGAACGGGTGCGCCAAACTTCTGTGGACGGATTGGGAACGGCGGAGGGAACCATATACTGGGCTGTGGCCGAGTTCGGATCGTGGTTCCGCTCGTTCGGATTCCGATCTAGAGCGTTGCCGTGACCTTCACCGAACCCACCTCCGAGGAAGAGGCGGCGCCGCCGACGGTGGCCGAGGAGCGCTCCTGGCTGCGCTCGACGGCGTTCTGGGCGGTGCTGGGCGGGCTCTCCTCGCTGCTCACCGGCGTCACCACCGTGGCGGTGGTGATCGTGGGCATCCAGCAGCTGCGGGAGTCGCGTGAACTCACCCTGCTGGATTCCGCCTACACCAGCTGGAACGAGCTCAACCAGGCGGCCCTCGCCAACCCCGAGCTCGCCTGCGCCGACACGCCGGCGAAGTTCGCCAAGCTGATGACCACGGCCGATCCGAAGTCCTCCACCGGCGGCACCTATGCGGACCGCTACGCCGCCTATGGCAACCTCCTGATCACCACCTCCGAGCAGGTGCTGAAGATGGCGCCGCACGATCCCTACTGGCAGTTCCGGATCGAGGAACGGATGAGGTGCACGGCGCCGGCGATCCGCTACCTGCAACAGCAGGGCACCTACGAGAAGCGCTACTCCTGCCGGCTGCGGCGGGTGATCGCCCACGCTTTGAGCGAGCCGATCCCGACCTGCAACGACGACGAGGGCTAGGCGTCTGCACCCATCTTGCGGATCGTCGCCCACTGGTGGGGCGTGATCGGCGTCACCGAGAGGCGAAAGAGGCGCAGCATGGTCATGTCAGCCAGTTCCTGCGTCGCCTTGATCTCAGCCAGGGTCACGGGGCGGGGGAGGGCCCGCACCGGCGCCAGCTCCACCGCCACGAAGCGGCCGAGGGAATCGGTGGGATCGGGAAACGACTCGCGCACCACCTTGGCGACGCCGACCACCGCCAAGCCCTCCTGCGAGTGGTAGTAGAACACCTCATCGCCCAGGCGCATGTCGCGCAGATAGATGGCCGCCTGATTGTTGCGCACCCCGTCCCAAACGGTCTTTCCATCCCGCTCGAGGTCGCTGAAGCTGTATTTCGCCGGCTCAGATTTGACGAGCCAGTGGCTGGGTCCTGTCGGCATTGGCGGCTCCTCTCGGGGTGGCTGGCCTCGAACCGCCAGCCCGGCGCCAACGCGGTGTGGCGAGACCGCGCGCGCTCGTCAACTCGCTCTTGGTTAGCCGTCACCCGTCTCAGCTGGCCACATCGGCCAGCGCCGCCGGGCACGCGCGCCAGCGCCCAGGCTTGCATCGCCTGACGGCGGTGAAATGCTCACGGCGCGCGATTCGACGCTGGCGCCGCTGGCGAGGCTTGCGAAAAGGCCTGTTCCTGCCGGCTCAGACGGGGTATCGCGCACCCGCCGCACCCCTTGAGAGAGGACGACGAGTCAGCGCTTATGCCCACGGCCAAGGTCAACGGCGTCGAGGTCGAGTTCGAGAACGGGATGACCGTGCTCCAGGTGGCCGAGCTGGCCGGCCAGGAGATCCCCCGTTTCTGCTACCACGAGCGGCTCTCCATCGCCGGCAACTGCCGCATGTGCCTGGTGGAGGTGAAGCCTGGGCCGCCCAAGCCGCAGGCCTCCTGCGCCCTGCCGGCCGCCGACAACATGGAGATCATCACCGACTCGCCGATGGTCAAGAAGGCGCGCCAGGGAGTGATGGAGTTCCTGCTGATCAACCACCCGCTGGACTGCCCCATCTGCGACCAGGGCGGCGAGTGCGACCTGCAGGACCAGTCGATGGGCTACGGCCGCGACGCCACCCGCTACGAGCACAACAAGCGGGCGGTGGAAGAGAAGTTCATGGGTCCGCTGATCAAGACGGTGATGACCCGCTGCATTCAGTGCACCCGCTGCGTGCGCTTCATCGCCGAGGTGGCGGGGGTTCCTGAGATCGGCCTGATCAGCCGCGGCGAGGACGTGGAGATCACCACCTACCTGGACGCGGCGGTCACCAGCGAACTTAGCGCCAACATCATCGACCTCTGCCCGGTGGGCGCGCTGACCTCAAAGCCCTACGCCTTCAACGCCAGGTCCTGGGAGTTGAAGAAGACCGAGAGCGTCGATGTGATGGACGCTCTTGGAAGCGCCATCCGCGTCGACGCCCGGGGTCCGGCGGTGCTGCGCGTGCTTCCGCGCACCAAGGACGACGTCAACGAGGAGTGGATCAGCGACAAGACCCGCTACGCGGTCGATGGCCTCTCACGCCAGCGGCTGGATCAGCCGTTCGTGCGCCGGGGCGGGCGTTTGCAAGCGGCGAGCTGGGACGAGACCTTCGCCGCCATCGCCGAGAAGCTGACCGCCGTGGGGCCCGAACGGATCGGGGTCATCGCCGGCGACCTGCAGGACGCCGAATCGATGAAGGCGGCGCTGGATCTCTTCGGCGCGCTCGGCGTCAAGAACCTCGACTGCCGCCAGGACGGGACGGTGCTTGGCGATGGGCCGCGCGAGAGCTGGCTCTTCAACTCGACCATCGGCGGGATCGAAGCGGCCGACGCGGTGCTCTTCATCGGAACCAACCCGCGCCTGGAGGCGCCGGTGCTGAACGCACGGTTCCGGCGGATGTGGCTCTCGGGGAAGACCAGTTTCGGCCTGATCGGCGCGCCCGCCGACCTCACCTTCGACTACGAACACCTGGGCGCCAGCGCCGCCAGCCTCGCCGAGCTTGGCAAGAGCCAATCGGCGTTCGTGGGAGCGCTGAAGGGCGCACAGCGGCCGGCGATCGTGGTGGGGCAGGGGGCCTTGGGCGACGCGGCGACGCTCGCCGCCATCGCCGACCTGGCGGGCGCCTTCAAGATCGTCCGCGACGGTTGGAACGGTTGGAACGTGCTGCACACCGCCGCCGCGCGCGTCGGCGGTCTCGATCTTGGCTTCACGCCAAGGGACGGCGGCAAGAGCGCCGCGGCGATGGTCCAGAAGGGTGCGCTGGGCGTGCTCTTCCTGCTGGGCGCGGACGAGATCGACCTTTCCAAGTCGGACGCCTTCACTATCTACCTCGGGACCCACGGCGACGCCGGCGCGCACAAGGCCGACGTGATCCTGCCCTGCGCCGCGTACACCGAGAAGAACGGGCTCTACGTGAACACCGAGGGCCGGGTGCAGCGGGGCGAGCGGGCGGTGTTCCCCAAGGGCGAGGCCAAGGAGGACTGGACCATCCTGCGCGCCCTTTCCGAGCGCCTGGGCGCGACGCTGCCCTACGACAGCCTGGACCAGCTGCGCGCCAAGCTCTTCGCCGAGCATCCGACGTTCGGCCAGATCGACCATGCCCCGGGCTCGATCCCCGCCGCCTTCGACCCCAATGGCCTGGGCGCCGAGGGCCAGCTCAGCGAGGCGCCCCTCGCCAGCCCGATCAAGGCCTTCCACCTCACCAACCCGATCGCCAGAGCCAGCGTCACCATGGCCGAATGCGCCGCCCTGGCCCTGGGCGTGGCGAAGATGGCGGCGGAGTAGGCGATGCATCCGCACGTCGCCTCCTTCTGGACAACCAGCGGCGGCTGGGCCGTGCTGACCGTGGGTCAGATCCTGGTCGTGCTGGTGGGGGTCATGCTCGCCTGCGCCTTCCTGATCTGGGGCGACCGCAAGCTCTTCGCCGGCGTGGGGCTGCGCAAAGGCCCCAATGTGGTGGGTCCGTTCGGCCTGCTGCAGTCGTTCGCCGATCTCGGCAAGTTCCTGATCAAGGAGCTGGTCGTGCCAGCGGGGGCGGACAAGTTCGTCTTCCTGCTCGCGCCCCTGATCAGCGTCACCCTGGCGCTGGCCGCGTGGGCGGCGATCCCGCTCGCGCCCGGCTGGATCATCTCCAACATCAACGTCGGCATCCTCTATCTCTTCGCCGCCTCCTCGCTCGGCGTCTACGGCGTGATCATGGGCGGCTGGGCGTCGAACTCGAAGTACCCGTTCCTGGGCGCCCTGCGCTCGGCGGCGCAGATGATCAGCTACGAGGTCTCGATCGGCTTCGTCATCGTCACCGTGATCCTGCTGGCCGGCTCGATGAACCTGCAGACGATCATCGAGCGCCAGGCGGGCGGTTTCTGGAACTGGAACATCCTGGGCGGCGGGGGCCTTCGGGGCCTCCTGGCCGCGCCGGTGATGGTCGCCATGGCGATGATCTTCTTCATCTCGTCGCTGGCGGAGACCAACCGCCCGCCGTTCGACCTGCCCGAGGCCGAGTCCGAGCTCGTCGCCGGCTATCAGGTCGAATACGGCTCGACGCCCTACATGCTCTTCTACCTGGCCGAGACCGCCAACATCATCCTGATGAGCAGCTTCATCGCGGTGCTGTTCTTCGGCGGCTGGCAGGCGCCGTTCCCGACGCCGTTCCTGAAGTCCTGGGACCCCACGGTCGCGAGCCTCTTCGGCTTCGGCTGGCTGGCAGTCAAGACGCTGTTCTTCTTCCTGGCCAACGGCATGGTCCGCTCGGTCGTCCCCCGCTACCGCTATGACCAGCTGATGCGGCTGGGCTGGAAGGTGTTCCTGCCGACCTCGCTCGTGGCCGTGGCCCTGGTCGGCGCGATCCGGGTGTTTTGGCTATGATCCGCGTCCTTCTGGCCTCCTCGATGCTGCTGGCCTGCGCGGCCTGCGCCGGCGGCGGCGACAGCAGCGACAACCCAGGCCCCGGCGGCCGCGCCTGGTACGAATCGGGCGACGCCACCTACGACGCGCTGAAGGCCGCCACCGAGGCCTGCAAGCAGCAGGGCGGCGACTTCCACCTCAAGAACGGCGGGGATCCGACGCACATGGGCGACTATCAGTGCGCGAAGGGCAAGGGCGGCTGATGTCGGCGTTCGGACGCATCGGCCAGGCGATCCGCGGCGCGGCCCTGATGGACTTCGTCGGCGCTTTTGGCCTCGGCATCGGCCACCTGCTGCGGCCCAAGGCGACGGTGCAGTATCCGCACGAGCGCAACCCGCAATCGCCACGCTTCCGCGGCGAGCACGCGCTGCGCCGCTATCCCAACGGCGAGGAGCGGTGCATCGCCTGCAAGCTCTGCGAGGCGATCTGCCCGGCGCAGGCGATCACCATCGAGGCCGAGCCGCGCGAGGACGGCAGCCGGCGCACGACCCGCTACGACATCGACATGGTCAAGTGCATCTACTGCGGCCTCTGCCAGGAGGCCTGCCCGGTGGACGCCATCGTCGAGGGGCCGAACACCGAATACGCGGTCGAGACCCGCGAGGAGCTCTACTACGACAAGGAGCGCCTGCTGGAGAATGGCGACCGCTGGGAGCGGCAGATCGCCCGGAACCTGGAACTGGACGCGCCCTATCGATGAGAAGAGCCGCCCGCCTGGCGTCCGCGGCGCTCCTCGCCGGCTGGGTTGTTGCAGGCAGCGCCCAAGCGGCGGCGCCGGCTCTGCATTGCCGCCATCCCCTGACCATGGCCGCCTCCGCCGCTGACCTGCCGGCCGCGGTCACCGCATCTCTCCGCAAGTGGATGGCGCTGCACGGCGAAGCGTGGAGCCGCAGCGACGCCATCGGCCCTGGCCAGCTCACCGCCGGCTTTGACTGGGCGGCGCGATCGGGGAAGAGCTGGATCGTCGCCTACACCGTCGGCGGCATCGCCTGCTGCCGCCAGCGGTTCAACCTCTTCGTCGCCGAAGCCGCGTCCCCGTACCACGACGTCATTCCGCCGGCGGGTCGGCCCGACTATTTCGGCGACGTCAGCTGCGCCGGGATCGACCCGGCCCTCGACGCCTACGCGTCGGCAAGGTGACCGGCCAATGCGTCACGGGGCGTCGGGCGCGAGATGCGTCTGGAGTTGCGCCCTGGCCCTCGCTAAGAGGAACCCGCGATTCACCAGGGGCGCGGCGCGTCGGCCGCGTCCAACCTCGAGCCTAGGGAGTAGCGGCGCCGACATGGACCTGCAGGCGATCGCCTTCTACCTGCTCGCCACGGTGATGATCGTGGCCGCCCTGGGCGTGGTCTCGGCGCGCAATCCGGTGCACTCGGTGCTGTTCCTGATCAGCGCCTTCTTCTCGGCCGCCGGGCTCTTCGTGCTCCTGGGCGCCGAATTCCTGGCGATGCTGCTGGTGATCGTCTACGTCGGCGCCGTCGCCGTCCTCTTCCTCTTCGTGGTGATGATGCTGGACGTCGACTTCGACGCCCTCAAGCAGGGCTTCGCCCGCTATCTTCCGCTGGGCGCCCTGGTGGCGGGCGTGCTGACCGTCGAGATGATCGTCGTGGCCCTCGACGTCGCCGCGCAGGGCGCGGCCTCTGCGCATACCCAGCCGATGGCCGCCGCCGCCGGGATCAGCAACGTCGAGACCATCGGGCGGGTGCTCTACACCGACTACGTCTACTATTTCCAGGCGGCCGGCATGGTGCTGCTGGTGGCGATGATCGGGGCCATCGTGCTGACCCTCAAGCACCGCCCCAACATCCGCCGCCAGAACATCGGCGATCAGGTGGCGCGCACGCCGGCCAAAGGCATGCGAATCGTCGACATCAAGTCCGGCGAGGGGCTGATCCCATGATCGGTCTTAGCCACTACCTCACCGTCGCAGCGATGCTCTTCACCATCGGCGTCTTCGGCATCTTCGTGAACCGCAAGAACGTCATCGTCATCCTGATGTCGATCGAGCTGATCCTCTTGGCGGTGAACATCAACCTGGTGGCCTTCTCGGTCTTCCTGCACGACGTGGCCGGGCAGATCTTCGCCATGATCGTGCTCACCGTCGCCGCCGCCGAGGCCGCCGTCGGGCTGGCGATCCTGGTCACCTTCTTCCGCAACCGCGGCGACATCGCCGTCGACGACGCCTCGATGATGAAGGGGTAGGCGGATGAGCGTGACCCCACCAACCCCGCTGATTCCCGCGAAAGCGGGGACCCATGGCGCCGGCTCCGCGAACAGAGGCGCGGAGCGTGATGCGGGTCATCTTCGAAGTTCAGCACGATGGGTCCCCGCTTTGGCGGGGATGAGCGGAGCGGTGCGATGACCCCGCAGCTCATCGTCACCGTCATCGTCCTGGCCCCGTTGCTGGGCGCGGTGATCGCGGGCCTCTTCGGCCGGCGGCTCGGCGACACGGTGTCGATGAGCGTCACGACGGGGCTGCTCTTCGCGTCCTGCGCGCTGGCGTGGCTGACCTTCAGCCACGTGGTCGCCGGCGAGTGGCGCTTCACCTATCAGCTCGCGCCCTTCATCGACGTCGGCCGCTTCCAGTCGGCCTGGAGCGTGCGCGTCGACACCCTCTCGGCGGTGATGCTGGTCGTGGTCACCACCGTCTCGGCCCTCGTCCACCTCTACTCCTGGGGGTACATGGCCGAGGACGATTCCAAGCCCCGGTTCTTCGCCTTCCTCTCGTTCTTCACCTTCTCGATGCTGGCGCTGGTGACGGCGGCCGACTTCATGCAGCTTTTCTTCGGCTGGGAGGGCGTGGGGCTGGCGAGCTACCTCCTGATCGGCTTCTGGTTCAAGAAGCCGACCGCCAACGCCGCGGCGATCAAGGCCTTCGTGGTCAACCGGATCGGCGATTTCGGCTTTGCGCTGGGCATCATCACCACCTTCTGGGTGTTCGGCACGATCAGGTTCGCAGAGATCTTCCCGCAGGTCGCCGCCCACGCTCATCAGGGCTGGACGTTCGCCGGCGCCCAGTTCTACGCCGTCGACCTGGCCTGCGCGCTGCTCTTCGTGGGCGCCATGGGCAAGTCGGCGCAGTTCTTCCTGCACACCTGGCTGCCGGACGCCATGGAGGGCCCGACCCCCGTCTCCGCGTTGATCCACGCGGCGACCATGGTCACCGCCGGCGTCTACATGGTCTGCCTGCTGTCGCCGATGTTCGAGTACGCGCCGGTGGCCAAGGGGATCGTCACCGTGATCGGGGCGGTGACCGCGCTCTTCGCCGCCACCGTCGGTCTGGCGCAGAACGACATCAAGCGGGTGATCGCCTATTCGACCTGTTCGCAGCTCGGCTACATGTTCTTCGCCGCCGGGGTGGGGGCCTACCAAGCCTCGATGTTCCACCTCTTCACCCACGCCTTCTTCAAGGGCCTGCTGTTCCTGGCCGCCGGCAGCGTCATCACCGGCATGCACCACGAGCAGGACATGCGGGCCATGGGGGGGCTGTGGAAGCGCATGCCGGTCACCTACGGCGTGATGCTGGCCGGCACCCTGGCGATCACCGGCGTGGGCATTCCAGGCCTGGAGCTCGGTTTCGCCGGCTTCTATTCCAAGGACGCGATCATCGACGCGGCCTTCGTCGCCAGCCATGGCAACGGCACGGCCGGTTTCGCTTTCGTCATTGGCCTGTTGGCGGCTGGCCTCACCTCCTTCTACTCCTGGCGGCTGATCTTCATGACCTTCCACGGGAAGGCCAAGTGGGACCACGCGCCGGCGCACGATGCGTCGCACGACGAGCCGCTGGAGCATGGCCATGGCCACGTCCAGCCGCACGAGAGCGCCTGGGTGATGCTGGTCCCGCTGCTGGTGCTGGCGCTGGGCGCGGTGGCCGCCGGATTCGCGTTCCAGGGCCTTTTCATCGGCGAGGGCAGGGCGGATTTCTGGCGCACGGCGATCTTCAATCTGGGCGGCAAGCCGCCGCTGGCCGAGGCCTCGAGCCTGCCGGCCTGGGTGGTGTGGGCGCCGCTGGTGGTGACCGCGATCGGCTTCTTCTCGGCCTGGTGGGTCTACATCCGCCGCGAAGGCATGGGCGCGCGGATCGCCGCCCGCCAGGGGCCGGTCTGGAGCTTCCTCTACAACAAGTGGTACTTCGACGAACTCTACGACGCGACCTTCGTGCGCCTGGCGCGCGTGCTGGGCGACCTCTTCTGGAAGGGGGGCGACCAGAAGATCATCGACGGCCTTGGGCCGGACGGAGTCTCGGCCGTCTCCTATGCGGTGGGCAAGGCCACCGGCAAGCTGCAGACCGGCTACGTCTACCACTACGCCTTCGTCATACTGCTGGGCGTCGCCGGCATCCTCTCCTACGCCCTCTGGGCGTTCTCGGGCGGGGGACGCTAGATGGTCGGCATCCTCTCGCTCACCACCTTCCTGCCGCTGTTTGGCGTCGCGGCGATCCTGGCGCTGAAGGCTTTCGCGCCGGGGGATGATCCGAGGGCCGCCAACGCCGCGCGCTGGATCACGCTAACCACCACCCTGGCGACCCTGGCGCTCTCAGTCTTGATGGTCATGCAGTTCAACCCAGCCAGCGCCGGCTTCCAGTTCGTCGAAGACGCTCCCTGGTTCGCCGGGCTCCACTACCGGATGGGCGTCGACGGAATCTCGATCCTCTTCGTGCTGCTGACGGCGTTCCTGATGCCGCTCTGCATCCTGGCCAGCTGGAAAACCATCGAGACGCGCGTGCTCGAATACATGGTCGCCTTCCTGGTGCTGGAGAGCCTGATCATCGGCGTCTTCTGCGCGCTCGACCTGATTCTCTTCTACCTCTTCTTCGAGGGTCAGCTGATCCCGATGTTCCTGATCATCGGCATCTGGGGCGGCCAGCGGCGGGTGTACGCGGCCTTCAAGTTCTTCCTCTACACGCTGCTGGGCTCGGTGCTGATGCTGGCGGCGATCCTGGCCATGATCGGCATCGCCCACACCAGCTCCATCCCCGAGCTGATGGCCTTCCGGTTCGACCCCGCCGTCCAGACCTGGATGTGGCTGGCGTTCTTCGCCTCCTTCGCGGTGAAGCTCCCCATGTGGCCGGTGCACACCTGGCTGCCGGACGCGCACGTTGAGGCGCCGACCGCCGGTTCGGTGATCCTGGCCGGGATCCTCCTGAAGATGGGCGGGTACGGGTTCCTGCGTTTCTCGCTGCCGATCTTCCCGGCCGCCAGCCACCTCTTCACGCCGCTGATCTTCACCCTGTCGGCGATCGCCATCGTCTACACCTCGCTGGTCGCCTTCCGGCAGACCGACTTCAAGAAGCTGATCGCCTATTCGTCGGTGGCCCACATGGGTTTCGTCACCCTGGGGATCTTTTCCGGCAACGTGCAGGGCGAGCAGGGGGCGATCTTCCAGATGCTCAGCCACGGGGTGATCAGCGGCGCGCTCTTCCTCTGCGTCGGCGTGGTCTACGACCGCATGCACACCCGAGAGATCGCTTTCTACGGCGGGCTGGTGAACCGGATGCCGTGGTACGCGGCGGTCTTCATGCTCTTCACCATGGGCAACGTCGGGCTGCCCGGCACCAGCGGTTTCGTCGGCGAGATCCTGACCATGACCGGGACCTACAACGCCTCCACCTGGGCCGCCATCGTCGCCGCCAGCGGCGTGATCCTCTCGGCGGTCTATATGCTCACCGTCTATCGGCGCGTGGTGTTCGGCGAGATCAGCAACATGGCGCTGATGACCATTTCGGACCTGGGTATGCGCGAAGTGGTGATCTTCACCCCGCTGATCGTCGCCACCCTGGTGCTGGGCCTCGCGCCCGGCCTCGTCTTCCAGGTGACCGGCGCGGCGGCCGATCACTTGGCCAGCGTCTATGCGGCGGTGGCGCGATGACCTTCTCGGCCAATGCGGCGCTTGCCCTGCCTGAGCTGATCCTCGCCGGATCGGCGTTGGTCCTGCTGGTCTGGGGCGCGTTCCAGGGCAAGGCCAGCGCCGCCCACAGCTTCGCCTCGGTGCTGGCGCTGGCCATAGCGGCCGGCGCGGCGGCGTGGGCCGAGCCTGGCCGCGCGTTCGGTGGAGCGCTGATCTCCGATCAGTGGGCGTCCTTCGCCAAGGTGGCGATCTTTGCCGCCAGCGCCGTCGCCATCCCGCTGGGCGACCGCTGGTTCGCCCAGCGCGGGACCCGGCGGTTCGAGTTCCCGGTGCTGATCATCCTGGCGGCGCTGGGCATGAGCATCATGGCCTCCGCCGGCGACCTGATCTCGCTCTATGTGGGGATCGAGCTGCATTCCCTGGCGCTCTACATCCTGGCCGCCTTCCAGCGCGACGACGCCAAGTCCTCGGAAGCCGGCCTCAAGTATTTCGTGCTGGGCGCCCTCTCGTCCGGACTGCTGCTCTACGGCGCCTCGCTGGTCTACGGGTTCGCCGGCTCGCTGAAGTTCGTCGACATCGCCCATTCCATGCACGCCGGCGCGGGCCCTGGCGCGACCTTCGGCCTGGTCTTCCTGATCTGCGGCATCGCCTTCAAGGTCTCGGCCGCGCCCTTCCACATGTGGACCCCGGACGTCTACGAGGGCGCGCCGACGCCCGTGGTCGGCTTCTTCGCCGGCGCGCCGAAGCTGGCGGCCATGGTGCTCTTTGCGCGGCTGCTGACCGAAGGCTTCGGCGGGGCGCTGGACCAATGGCGCCAGGTGCTGATCGCCGTGGCGCTGCTCTCGGTGGCCGTCGGCGCCTTCGCGGGCCTGGCGCAATCGAACCTCAAGCGCCTCTGGGCCTACTCCTCGATCGCCAACATCGGCTACGCGCTGATCGGCCTTGCCGCCGGCGGCCACGAGGGCGTGCAGTCGATGCTGATCTTCATGGTGCTCTACACCATCGACGTCACCGGCTTCTTCGCCTGCCTCTCAGCGCTTAGCCGAGAGGGCCGGCCGATGGAGAGCTTCGACGACTTCGCCGGCCTGATGCGCGAGCGGCCGGGCCTGGCGCTGGCGATGACCGCGTTTTCGCTCTCGGCGCTTGGCCTGCCGCCGTTTTCCGGGTTCTGGGGCAAGTTCTACGTCTTCAAGGCGGCGCTGCACGCCGGTCCGCTGATGACCTGGACGGCGGTGATCGGCCTCGTCGGCAGCGTCGTGGCCGCCTTCTACTACCTGCGCCTGATCAAGGTGATGTGGCTGGACCCGGCGCCCGGCGCAACCGACCAGCCGGTGGGCGGGGCGAGGGCGGTGGCCTACCTCTCGGCCCTCTTCGCCCTGCCGGCGGTGATGGCCGCGCTGATCTTCATCGACCCGTTGGCTCAGGCCGCCGCCTCGGCGCTGGCCCGGTGAATGCCCGCCGTCCCGATCGAGGTCCTTGAAGCGGTCGATTCGACCAACGCCGAAGCCCGCCGCCGGGCCGAGGCGGGCGAGCGTGGCCCGCTCTGGATCACCGCCAAACGGCAGACCGCCGGCCGGGGCCGGCGCGGGCGATCCTGGGAAACCGGCGAGGGCAATCTGGCCACTACCTTGCTCTGCGTCAGCGACAAACCCCCGGCGCAGGCCGCGCAGGTCTCGTTCGTGGCCGCCCTGGCGGTCGCCGATCTCGCCGCGAGATACGTCCCCGCGGCCCTCATCACCCTGAAATGGCCCAACGACGTCCTCATCGGCGCCGCCAAGAGCGCCGGCATCCTGGTGGAGTCGGGACCCCATCCTGCCGGCGGCCTCTGGCTGGCGATCGGGATCGGGGTCAATCTGGCGACGCCGCCCGTCGCGCCAGAACGGCCCGCCACCGCCTTTTCCCGGCACATGCGCGGCCCGCCGCCGGCGCCGACCGAGGCGCTGAGCCAGCTCGCCGAGACCTTCGAGCGCTGGCAGGGCGTCTGGGAACGGCTGGGCTTTGCGCCGATCGCCGAAGCCTGGACGGCGCGCGCTCACGGTCTTGGCCAGACATGCACGGCGCGGCTGGCCAGCGAAACCATCGCCGGGATCGCCGAGGGACTGGACGGCGACGGCGCGCTGAGGCTTAGGACGGCGGGCGGCGTCGTTCGGCGGATCACCGCCGGCGACGTGTTCTTCTAGAGCGCGATAGCCGAAAGTGGGAACTACTTTCGGCGTCCATCGCGCTCTAAGACTCTTGAGTTTAGAGCCTTTTGGCCGCCTCAAGTGATTCCACTTGAGGCTAAAAGGCTCTAGGAGCGGCTGATGCTGCTGGCGATCGATGAGGGCAACACCAACACCGTCTTCGCCGTCTGGGACGGTGAGCGGTGGATCGCCCAGTGGCGGGCGGCGACCGACTCCACCCGCACGGCCGACGAATATGCGGCCTGGCTCTCGCAACTTCTCAACCTGACGTCCCTCACCTTGAGCGTGCTGGACGCCTGTATCGTCTCCACCGTAGTGCCGCAGTCGCTGTTCAACCTGCGCAACCTCTCCCGCCGCTATCTGCACGTCGAGCCGATGGTGATCGGCGAGAACGTCGACCTGGGCATCGAAGTGCGCATCGAAAAGCCGTCGGAGGCCGGCGCCGACCGGCTGGTCAACGCCATCGGCGCGCACATCACCTTTCCAGGCCCGCTGCTGGTCATCGACTCCGGCACCGCCACCACCTTCGACGTCGTCGCCGCCGACGGCGGGTTCGAGGGCGGGGCGATCGCCCCTGGCATCAATCTCTCCATGCAGGCCCTGCACACTGCCGCCGCGCGTCTGCCAAGGGTGGCGATCCAGAAGCCGCAGAACATCATTGGCACCGACACCGTCTCGGCGATGCAGACCGGCGTCTTCTGGGGTTACATCTCACTGATCGAGGGGCTCGTCGGGAGGATCAAGGCCGAGTTCGGCGCGCCCATGACCGTGGTCGGCACCGGCGGCGTCGCCAGCCTGTTCGAGAACGCCACCGACGTCATCGATCGGTGGGACCATGACCTGACCATCAAGGGTTTGTTGGAGATCTGGCGCCGCAACCCCAACTTCGCCGGCACATGACCGCACACCCGGACGACGAACTCGTCTTCCTGCCGCTCGGTGGGTCGAACGAGATCGGCATGAACTTCAATCTCTACGGCTATGGCCCGCCGCACGCCCGCAAGTGGATCGTCGTCGACCTCGGCGTCACCTTCGGTGACCAGACGACGCCGGGGGTGGAGATCATCCTCCCCGATCCCACCTTCATCGAGGCGCACGCCAAGGACATCATCGGCATCGTCCTCACCCATGCCCACGAGGACCACATCGGCGCGGTCGCCTGGCTCTGGCCGCGGCTGAGGGCGCCCCTCTACGCCACGCCTTTCACCGCCTTCCTGCTGCGCGAGAAGCTGCGCGAGAAGGATCTGCTCGATGAAGCGCCGATCACGGAGATTCCGCTTTCGGGAACGATCAGGCTGGGCCCATTCGAGGTGACCTTGATCACGCTCACCCACTCGATCCCCGAACCCAACGGGCTGGCGATCAGGACGCCGCTCGGGACCATCCTGCACACCGGTGACTGGAAGATCGATCCGGACCCGCTCCTGGGCGCGCCCACCGACCAGGATGCGATCCGCAGGCTGGGGGACGATGGCATCCTGGCCATGGTCTGCGATTCCACCAACGTCTTCATCGACGGCGAGGCGGGGTCCGAGGCGCAGGTCCGAGGGACCCTCAACACCCTGATCGGTCAGCTGAAGGGCAAGATCGCCGCGGCCTGCTTCGCCTCCAACGTGGCGCGAATGGATTCGATCATCCGCGCCGCCGAGGCCAACGACCGGCGCGTCTGCCTGGTCGGTCGCTCGATGATCCGCATGGCCGCCGCCGCCCGCTCGGTGGGGTTCCTCAGCGACGTGAAGGCGTTCATCTCCGACAGCGACGCCGGCCACTTCCCGGGCGACAAGATCCTCTACCTCTGCACCGGCAGCCAGGGCGAGCCGCGCGCGGCGCTGGCCAGGATCGCCGACGGCACCCATCCGCACGTCAAGCTGGGTGGCGGCGACGCCGCTATCTTCTCGTCACGGATCATTCCTGGCAACGAGGTCCCGATCCGCAATCTGCAGAACAAGCTCGCAGACCGCGGCGTGCGGCTCTACACGGAACGAGACCATCCGGGTATCCACGTGTCGGGCCATCCGTGCCGGGACGAACTGAAGCGGATGTACCAGTGGGCCAGGCCCGCCATCGCCGTACCGACCCACGGCGAGCGTAGGCACCTGTTGGAGCACGTCAACCTGGCCAAGGACCTGCAGGTCCCCGAAGCGCTCGCGCCCCGCAACGGCGATATGGTGCGCTTGGCCCCCGGCCGGGCGGCGATCATCGACGAGGTGACGGCCGGCAGACTCTACGTGGATGCAGGCATGGTGACGCCCGAGAACGGCGAGGCCCTGCGGGAGCGCCGCCACGCGGCCTTCAACGGCGTCCTCACGGTCTCGGTAGCCCTGGACGGGCGGGGCCGGATCGCTTCGGGCCCGCAGGTGCGCGCCTTGGGACTCCCCGGCGACGCCGACGATCCCCTGGAAGATGCGCTGGATGAATTGGCGCAGGAGGCGGAACGGGCGCTGAAAAAGCTCTCCAGCGACGACCGCGACGACGATCACACGGTCGAGGCCACGCTCTCGCGGGTGGTCAAGAAGGCAGCGTTCCGCATCTGGAACCGCCGGCCGGTTGTGGAGACGATCGTGCTCCGGCTCTAGGCCTTGATATCGACCCGGCTGCCCGGCGCGCTCGGGGCCTTGACGTCCGGCGCGCCGTGATCGCCGTCGCCGTCATTGTCGGGCGAGGCCTGGACCTTGGGGACCGGCGCAACCTGGTGGACCGGCGGCGCATGGCTGACGGGGGAAACGGCGGAGACCTGCATGACGGTCAATCCTCTCGAACGCCAGCGCCGCCGTTTTGGCCGCGCCGTGGAGACCACCATCCCAGAGTGAGGTTAGCACGCCGCTAACCTGCGGATTGAAAAGGGTGCGACACTTTCGCCGGTCCCGCGGCGCGACGCGCAGCCACGCCCACCGGGACCGCGCCGAAGGTCCGTTCGCGTTGGTGGAAGTCGTCGATGGCCCGGGCCAGGTCCTCAGCGCCAAAGTCGGGCCACATCTTGTCGGTGAACCAGAGTTCGGCATAGGCGCATTCCCAGAGCAGGAAGTCGGAGAGGCGCTTTTCCCCGCCCGTGCGGATCATCAGGTCGACCGCGCCGACGCCGGCATCGTCGTGCGGCGCGCCGGCGATCATCCGCGCCAGATCGTCGATCGAGCCGGCCGGCCCCAGAGACGTGGCGGCCTGCGCGATCGCTTCGCGGGAGGAATAGTCGAGGGCGATCCGCACGTTGAGGCGCCGGCCGCTGGCGCTGGCGGCCTCGATCCGGCCGATCTCGGCCACCAGTTCCTTGGGCAGCCGGTCGCGCCGGCCCAGCATGGTCAGCCGCGCGCCGCTCTCGACCAGCCGCCGCGCCTCCGATTTCAGATAGCCCCGCAGCAGGCCCATCAGCGCTTCCACCTCCTCGCTGGGCCGCCGCCAGTTGGCGCAGGAGAAGGCGAAGAGCGTCAGGGTGGCGACGCCCAGGTCCGGCGCGGCCTGCGTGACCCGCCGCACGGCTTCGGCCCCGGCGCGGTGGCCGGCCGAGCGCGGCAACCCCCGGCGCGTGCCCAAGCGCCCGTTGCCGTCCATGATGATGGCCACGTGCAGACCGGGTGTGTCAGACAAAGGACTTTGCAACGGAAAGTTTCCTTCCAAAAAAAATGGGGGTCAGGCCGGCGCGAGGCCGGGGAGGGGCGGCAGGCCGGGCGCGGCCTTGGCGGCCGCCGCCGCGTCGCGCACAACCTGGTCCAGCACCGCCAGGTAATCCAGGAAGCGGCGCCGACCTTCTGGCGTGATCCGGCACAGGGTCTGGGGGCGGTTGCCCTCGAAGCCCTTGCTCACCACCACCAGGCCAGCCTCCTGCAACACCTGCAGGTGCCGGCTGAGGTTGCCGTCGGTGAGGCCGCAGAGCTGGCGCAGGTCGCCGAACACCAGGCCCTTGGGATGGCCCACCAGCGAGGTGAGCACGCCAAGGCGCGCCCGTTCGTGGATCACCCGGTCGAGCCCCTCGTAGGCGAAGCGGCCGGCGTCACTCATCGCCGCCTCGGTCGCTGAGGCGGAGCACCGCGGCCACCAGCAATTGGCCAAGGCCGAAGGGACCGCCCATGGTCCATGGCGCATAGGCGCGCGCGCCGCTGGCGAAGGCCAGGCAGAAGAGGCCGGCGCCGAGATACCAGACGCCGACGATCAACATGGCGCGAGGCAGGAAGCGGCATGAGGCGAAGACGCCCAGGCTGAAGACGATCTGCCAGAGGCCGGGCAGCATCGGCAGGCTTTGGGGCGCATAGCGGACCAGGACCAGCGTGATCAGCCCTCCGGCCAGCGCCGCCGGCAGGAACTGCTCCACCGCCGCACGGATCATCTCGTCCGCGAGGCCCGAATGCATCCGCCGCGAGCGGCCGACCATCTCGAAGCCGATGACGCCCGCGGAAACGGCCGCGATGGCGATCCATAGGGCCAGGTAGGCGCCGACATTGGCGGCGGGCGCGCCCATCCACCGCGCCTGCAGGACCGCGGCCAGCAGGGCCAGCACGCCCGTCGCCGCGAACGCCGCCGGGCCGTAGCCGCGGAACTCGACGCCTCTGGCCACCTGGACGCGGATGGCGTCGATCTGGGCCAGGGCCCGGTCGAGATCATGCATGAAAGTCGCCCATCAGCTTTGTAACGCAAAGTATACGCGATCGCAGAGCGAAGGCAAGGTCCCGGCTTCGGCGACTCCTGTTACGCCCGGGAAACAGATCGCAATCAGGCCGCAATCGACGCGGATGACGACCAGATCATGACAGGGGTGAGCGCCGGCGTCGGCCGCTGGGCCGTGGAGCGCGTGGGGTTGCGTTTGGCCTCGTGCGGCGGCGTCGGGCGGCTGGGCGCGAGCCAGCTGGACGAAGTGGCCAGAGCGCTCGCGCCACACGGTCCGCCCGTGGTCGTCTTCAACGCGTCGCACTCTGGCAGCCGGCTGCTGGCCAAGGTCCTGCGCGAACTGGGCGTCTTCATGGGCGGCAATCTCAACGACAGCGAAGACAGCCTCGACGTGTTCGATTTCGTCCGCTACCTGGTCGAGACCCACGCGCCTGATTTTTCACGCCTTTTTGAAGCGGGCGACACCGCCCTGTCCGAGCATGCCTTCGCGACCTTCTCGGCGCACCTGACGGGCCGCGGGCCCGACCAACCCTGGGGATGGAAGCTGTGCGAGACCGGCCATGTGTTGCCGGTGATCGCCAGGATCTTTCCGGGCGCCCGCTTCGTCCACCTGATCCGCGACGGACGCGATGTAGCCTTCTCGCCGTTCCTCGCGCCCAAATCCCTCTTCTGGCGGAAGATCTATTTCGGCACCGATCGGATTCGGTCATGGCACGGCCTGGACATGACCCAGCGCGCCTATCGCGAGCATGGCCACCGGTTCAACGCCGCCCGCTGGGTCAACAGCGTCACGCTCGGCCGCGCGCACGGCGCCATGCTGGGCGAGCGCTACCTGGAGGTTCGCTATGAGGATCTGGTCGCCGACTTGCCGGCCAGCGCCCGGCGCGTGGCGGGGTTCCTGAACCTCGACGCCGACCTAGACGCGCCTCTGACAATGCCGGTGTTCGAAGGCGGCGTCGGCAAGTGGCGCCGGCGCTCGGCGCGCGAGCTGCGGGAGATCCGGCCTATCCTTGAACCGACCTTGGCGTCGTTCGGTTACCACTGGCCCGAGACCGTCGAGCCGGCCATTGGCCTGACGCGCTGGCTGCGCGCGGCGTCCATCTAGGGCCGGCCCGCCTTCAATCGCCGCGCCATCGGTGCTACGGACCAGCCCATGATCGGAAAGCTCAATCACGTCGGCGTCGCCACGCCATCGATCGAGGACTCCTGGAAGCTCTATCGCGACGTCCTGGGGGCGACCTCGATCACCGAAAAACGCGCCCTGCCCGAGCAGGGCGTCTGGGTCAGCTTCGTCAACCTGGAGAACGCCCAGATCGAGCTGATCGAGCCCTACGGCGAGGATTCGCCGATCCACGGCTTCCTGGCCAAGAACCCCCGCGGCGGCCAGCACCACGTGTGCTTCGAGGTCCCCGACATCCTGGCGGCGCGCGATGAGATGCGCGCCAAGGGCGCGACCGTGCTGGGGACCGGCGAGCCGCGCATCGGCGCCCACGGCGTGCCGGTGATCTTCGTCCATCCCAAGGACATGGGCGGGGTGCTCGTCGAGCTGATGCTGGCGCCGGAGGGCGCCCACGCATGAACCTGGAGACCTCCGTCTCGATCTTCATGATCGTCTGGTGGGTGGTGCTGTTCACCGTGCTCCCCTTCCGGGCTGTCAGCCACGCCGAGGCCGGGATCCGGACGCCGGGCGGAGGCGATCCGGCCTCGCCGGTGAACCCCAATCTGAAGCGCAAGTTCATCACCACCACCTGGATCGCGGCATTGATCTTCGCGCCCTTCTGGATCGCCGTGTATTTCCACTGGATCAGCCTTGGCATGCTGAGGAAGTTCGGCTGAGGGGCACGGCCCGGATGAGCGAAACCGCTGGGGCGGCTCCGTTCAGCGCCTGGGAGCGCGAGATCGCCTTCCGCTACCTGCGCGCCCGCCGCAGCGAGGGCGGGGTGGCGCTGATCTCGATCATCTCGTTCCTGGGCATCATGCTGGCGGTCTCGGTGCTGATCATCGTCATGTCGGTGATGAACGGCTTCCGCGCCGACCTCAGCGGCATGATCCTGGGCTTCAACGGCCACGCTTATGTGGTGGGCGGCGCCGACAACGCCGCCGAGCGGGCGGAGCAGCTCACGCGTCTGCGCGCCGTGCCTGGCGTCGTGCAGGCGTTTCCGGTGATCGAGTCCCAGACCCTGGTCCAGGGCGACACGGCCGCGGCGGGCGCCGTCGTGCGGGGCGTGACGCCGCAGGACCTGCGCGCGACGCCGCTGATCGCCGGCAACATCAAGTCCGGCTCGCTCGCCCATTTTGGCGAGGGCGAGGACGGGGGCGATGAGGTGCTGGTCGGCGCGCGCCTGGCCGACACTTTGGGCGTCAAACCTGGCGATCCCATCGCCATCACCGCGCCCTCCAGCACGGCCACGGCGCTCGGGACCCTGCCGATCCAGAAGAGTTACACCGTGGGCGGCGTCTTCCAGGTGGGGATGAGCGAGTACGACCAGGCCTTCATCTACATGCCCCTGCGCCAGGCTCAGCTCTTCTTCGACCGCGGCGACCAGGTCGACTTCATCGAGATCAAGCTCGACAATCCGGACAAGGCGCCGGGCCTCAAGGGCGCGCTTACCGCCGCCGCCGGCCCGGGGGCCGTGGTCAGCGACTGGACCGAGAAGAACCAGGCCTATTTCGGCGCGCTCACCGTCGAGCACAACGTCATGGGCCTGATCCTGGCGCTCTTGGTGCTGATCGCTTCGCTCAACATCATCTCGGCGCTGGTGATGCTGGTGAAGAACAAGGGCCGCGACATCGCCATCCTGCGCACCATGGGTGCGGGGCAGGGCGCGGTGCTGCGCATCTTCTTCCTCTGCGGCGCGGCCGTGGGGGCTGCCGGCACCCTGACCGGCCTGGTGATCGGCGTCCTCTTCTGCGCCAACATCGGCGCCATCCAGCGGTTCGTGGAGTGGATCACCGGCGCGCAGGTGTTCAACGCCCAGATCTATTTCCTCTCCCGCGTCCCGGCCAGGATCGAGTGGCCGGAGGTGATCGCCATCACCCTCTTCGCGCTCGCCGCCTCGTTCGTCGCCACCCTGCCGCCGGCGTGGCGCGCCTCGCGCCTCGATCCGGTGGAGGCGCTTCGCTATGAGTGAGCCGGTCCTCTCCATCCGGGGCCTCAAGCGCAGCTACGTGGCCGGCGAGCGGACGCTGGAGGTGCTGAAAGGGGCTGATCTGCAGGTCTTCCCTGGCGAGATGGTGGGCCTGGTCGGGCCCTCGGGCTCTGGCAAGTCCTCGCTGCTGCACGCCGCGGGCCTGCTGGAACATCCGACCGCCGGGACCATCATCATCGACGGCGAGGACGCGTCGGATCTGCCGGACCGCGCCCGCACCCGCCTTCGCCTGCGCGAGATCGGCTTCGTCTATCAGTTCCACCATCTGCTCCCAGAGCTCTCCGCCCTCGACAACGTCGCCCTGCCGCTGATGATCGCCGGACGCTCCCGCCGCGAGGCCGAAGAACGCGCCCGCACCCTGCTCACCGAGCTCGGCCTCGCCGAGCGGCTCAGCCACCAGCCGGCCCAGCTATCGGGCGGCGAACAGCAGCGGGTGGCGGTCGCCAGGGCGCTGGCCAACGCCCCGCGGCTCCTCCTTTGCGACGAGCCCACCGGCAACCTCGATCCGGCGACCTCGCTGGCGGTGTTCCAGAACCTGCACGACCTCGCCCGCTCCAAGGGCGTGGCGGCGCTGGTCGCCACCCACAACCTGGAGCTCACCACCTACATGGACCGGGTGCTGGCGCTGAAGGACGGCCGGCTCGAGCCGCGCCCCCCGATATCGCCACCGTGATCTCCACCGTGGTCTTCGACGTGGGCGAGACCCTGGTCGACGAGACCCGTCACTGGGGCGAGTGGGCCGATTGGCTGGACGTTCCGCGCCTGACGATGTTCGCGGCCCTGGGCGTGGTGATCGAGCGGCGCCAACACCACCATCGGGCCTTCGACCTGGTCCGGCCCGGCATCGACTTAGCCGCCGAAACCGCGCGCCGGCGGGCGGCCGGTTGGACCTACGGCCTGGCGCGCACGGACTTCTACCCGGACGCCTTGCCCTGCCTGACGGCGCTGAAAGCCGCCGGCTACCGGATCGGCGTCGCCGGCAACCAACCCGAGGAGGCCGAAGCGGCCCTGGCCGCGGCGGACGTCAAGGCCGACTTCGTCGCCTCGTCGGCCAGGTGGGGCGTCGAAAAGCCCGCGGCGGCGTTTTTCGAGAAGCTGGCTCGCGCCGCCGGGGTCGATCCGGCCGCCATCGCCTATGTCGGCGATCGCGTGGACAACGACGTCGTCCCCGCCAAGCGCGCGGGCATGCTGGCGATCTTCATCCGCCGCGGTCCCTGGGGGATCGCCCAGGCCAGCTGGCCGGAGGCGGCGCAGGCGGACATCCGCCTGGAAACCCTCGCCGAACTCGCCGGTGCGCTCAAGCAGGCCTCGCGGGCGAGGTCGCGGGACAACGGCGCCTGAAGGTCTACTGACCGCCCGCGCCGGCCGGAGGGTGCGGCGCTGGCGCGCTTTGCGGGTTCGCCCCGCCTCCGGGCGAGGGCGCCGCTCCTCCGCTCGCGTCAGGCGCGGGCGCCGCGCCGCCGGCGGATGAGGCGGCGTTCGCATCGGCGATCGGTGGCGTGGACTCAGGCGGGGCACTGGCCGCCGGCTTGTTGCACCCGGCCAAGGCGGCCGCAGCGGCGAGCGCCGCCACGGCGAGGATTTTGCTCTGCTTCATCGACGCCCCCGACCCGCCGAGTCTAGTTGCCGCCAGCGCCCGCCGGCGGGTGCGGCGGTGGCGGGCTCGCGGGATTGACGCTGTCGGCCGAGCCCGTGGCCTGGCCCCCGGCGCCGGCCGGCGCGTGCTGCACCGGCCCCGTCTGGCTGTCGACGCCCAGAGTACCGGCCGGCGTCGCCGGCTCGATGCCGCGTTCCAGCGATTGGTCGTCGGATGAAGCGGTCGCCGAGGCCCGATCCACCGTGGGCGCTTCCGCGTTCGCGGACCCGGGCGATGCCGCTGAGTCCGTCGGCGCACTGGCGGCGGCCGGTGCGTTGTCGGCGGCCGGCTTGGCCGCGGAGGACGCGTCGCCCTCGGCGTGGGCGGCGACACTCGCCGCCAACGTCATGGCGATCGTGATCACGGAGATTTTCAGCCGCATGTTCATCCACCCGCCAGGCCGCACGGCGATGGCCGGGGTCGGGCTCTTTGGCCGACTTGACGCCCCGAGGTGAGGGCTGTCAACTGCCGCCCAGGCGATGCGCCAAGGGTGGGTCGGCGAGGGGGATAGATGCTTCAGCGGTACGCGTCGCTCGTCGCGCTGGCGGTCTTGGCGCCGCTCCTCTGGGGCTGCCAGACGGTCGGTCCGCTCTCGATCCAGCAGGGCCGGCCGAACTACAACAACGTCATCCAGGAAACCGCCAAGGCGCAGATCTTCGCCAACATCGTGCGGGTGCACAATCGCGAGCCGACCCTCTTCGTCGACGTCACCGAAGTCGACGCGACGGTCACCGCCACCGGCACGGCGGGCCTCAGCATGGCCAACATCGGCGCCAAGACCGGCCGGTCCGGCGGCGCCACCGCGGGCGCCAGTTACTCGGAATCGCCGCTCGTCCGCTATTTTCCGCTGATCGGTCAGCCGCTTGTGCAGCAGATTTCAAGTCCGATCACAGCCGAGTCGCTTTCCTACCTGTTCGATTCCAACTGGTCGGTGCCGTCGGTCATGCAGCTCACCATCGACCGACTGACGCCGGACGCGGCCGACTATGGCGCGGCGCTGAACGCCATCAGTCAGCTGGACAGCTACAACGCCCTGGTGCTGGCGGCCTATCCCTCGGCCAGCGCCATCTCCGACCTGCGCTCGAAGGGGAGCGGCGCGCCGTCGGTGGCGAACCTCCCCAACGACACCCTGGTGATGTACCTGGCGGCCAACCGCCCGCTCTCTCACGGTTCGCAGGACGCCACGCGCAAGAGCATCCTGCATCTCTGGATCCGGCTGCTGCGGATCTACGAGGGAACCCAGCCGGCGGCCGACGCCTCGCTGAAAACGCTCTGCGGGGCCGCACCATCCGTGGACGCCTGCCTGGACGGCCTCGACCGGCGCGTCGAGGCCATGGATGCGACGAGCGTCTCGGGCGCCCTGCGCCAGCTTCCCAACAGCATCGAGCTGCGCACGCGGCCCACCCCGGGCGCGATGGGCGCCACCGATCCAGCCGCGCAGGCGATCTCGCCGCCCACCTTGCGCACACGCTCGGCGCTCGGCGTGCTGAAGGCGGGCGCGGAATACAACGCGGGCCTGAGGTTCATCAGTCCCGACCACTACGCCGAGCTGAGGGCGGCTGGCTGGAACAGCATGGCCTGCGCCCGCGGCCGAGGGTTCTTCCTGGACGTGCCGCGAGAGGACCGGCCGGATGAAGATGCCGATCACCGCGCGGTCTTCGCGCGCGTCCGTGCGGCCGGGGAGGGGGACTGCGACCTCCTGACCATGGATCCGGCCGCGCCGCTCGACGTGAACCAGCCGCAGGACATGCTGCGAGAGCAGTTGCTGCTGAACCGGCGGGCGTTCGTGGTCATCGTCAAGGGCCCGGCGCCCGGCGACGCCTACGTCTCCTACAGCACCGGCGGGGCCACCTATTACATCGCCGGCGACGATGAGGTGTCGAAGGTCAACTTCACCCTGCTCAGCCAGCTGCTGACCATGCAGGCCGTCGCCTCCCCCAGCGCCAGCTCCACGCCGGTGATCGCGATCAGCCACTAGGGCCGGCGTGTCCCAAGCGCCCGAGCTTGACATGAGAACAAAACATGAATTAGAACAAACCCAGCACGACGGAGGTTCTCCCCATGTTTCGGTTCGCCCGCGACGGTCTGGCCCTTGCCTCGGTGGCGGGGTTCGTTTGGATGGTGTGTCAGGTCGCCCAGTTCGCCGGCTGAGTCGCTCTCCTCACCCGCATCGCGGGGGTGGCGCTCGGCGCGACGCGCCGAGTGACGGAGGGGGCGCAAGGCGCGAGCAGCGAGGCGTGGCGTTGGGTCTGGCGACGAGGGCAGGGTAAATGGCCGGCGTTGAGGCGGGATTTGTCCACCTGCGGACCCGCTCGGCCTATTCGCTGCTCGAGGGCGCGATCAAGGCCGACGCCCTGGGCGCGTTGGCGGCCGGCGCTGGCATGCCGGCGGTGGCGCTGGCCGACCGGGCCAATCTCTTCGGGGCCCTGGAGTTCTGCGTCGCCACCAAGGAAACCGGGGTGCAGCCGATCGTCGGCTGCGCTCTGCCGGTCACCGGCATCGGCGAGGGGCCGCCCGAGCGCTGGGCGCGGATTCCCACCATCGTGCTCCTGGCCCAGAGCGAGGCCGGCTACCGTAACCTCACCGAGCTTTCCACCGCCGCCTTCCTGGACGTCGCCGCCACCGACGAGCCCAGCGTCCCCTGGGCGCGCATCGCCGAGCGCGCGGAGGGCCTGATCCTGCTCTCCGGCGGACCGGACGGCCCGGTCGACCCGCTGCTGGCCGCCGGGCGCACGGGCGAGGCCGAGGCGGCGCTCGCGGAAATGCACCGAGTGTTCGCCGACCGTTTCTACGTCGAGCTGCAGCGCCATGAACTGGCCGCCGAGGCCGCCGCCGAACCTGGACTGGTGGCCTGGGCCTACGAGAACGACGTCCCACTGGCGGCCACCAACGATGTCTACTACGCCCAGGCCAAGACCCACCTGGCGCACGACGCCCTGATCTGCATCGCCGACGGCGCGTTCCTGGGTCAGGACGAGCGGCGGCGGGTCTCGCCGGAACACTGGTTCAAGAGCGCGGCGGAGATGCGCCGGCTTTTCGCCGACCTGCCGGAAGCCTGCGACAACACCCTCGATATCGCCCGCCGCTGCGCCTTCATGGTCAAGAAGCGCGATCCCGTGCTGCCGCGCTTTCCCACCGTCGGCGGCCGCAGCGAGGACGAGGAGCTGGCGGTGCAGGCGCGCGAGGGCCTGCGCCGCCTTTCCGCCCACACGCTCTTCGCGCCGGAGGCCGAATACTGGGCGCGCCTGGAACGCGAGATCGGCGTCATCCAGTCGATGGGCTTTTCCGGCTACCTTCTGATCGTGTCGGACTTCATGAAGTTCGCCGTTTCCAAGGGGATTCCGGTCGGCCCCGGCCGCGGCTCGGCGGTGGGATCGCTGGTCGCCTGGTCGCTTCTCATCACCGGCCTCGACCCCATGCGCTTCAACCTGCTCTTCGAGCGGTTCCTGGATCCGGCGCGGGTCTCCATGCCCGACATCGACACCGACTTCTGCCAGGAGCGGCGCGAGGAGGTGATCGCCTACGTCCAGGAGAAGTACGGCCGCGACCGCGTCGCCCAGATAATCACCTTCGGCACCCTGCAGGCCCGCGCGGTGCTGCGCGATGTCGGGCGGGTGATGCAGCTGCCGCTGGGCCTGGTGGATCGCCTGGCGAAGATGGTGCCCAACAATCCCGCCGCGCCGGTCACCCTGGCCAGGGCTATCGAGCTGGAGCCGCGCCTGCGCCAGGCCCGCCAGAGCGAGGAAGGCGTCGCCGAGCTCCTCGACATCGCCCTGCAGCTGGAGGGGCTCTATCGCAACGCCTCCACCCACGCGGCCGGCATCGTCATCGGCGACCGTCCGCTCACGGAGCTCGTGCCGCTCTATCGCGATCCGCGTTCGGACATTCCCGCCACCCAGTTCAACATGAAGTGGGTGGAAAGCGCCGGTCCGGTGAAGTTCGACTTCCTGGGCCTGAAGACCCTCACCGTCATCGACCGCGCCGTCGGCCACATGGCCCGCCGCGGCGCCGCGCCCGACATGGACACCCTGCCGCTGGACGACCAGGCGGTCTACGACCTGATGTCGGCCGGCCACACGGTGGGGGTGTTCCAGCTGGAAGGGCAGGGGATGCGCGACACCCTGCGCAAGCTGCGCCCCACCACCATCGAGGACATCACCGCGCTGGGCGCCCTCTATCGGCCAGGTCCGATGGACAACATCGACGCCTTCTGTGACGGCAAGGCCGGCCGCAAGGCGATCTCCTGGCTGCACCCGTGGCTGGAGCCGGTGCTGGCCGAGACCTACGGCATCATCGTCTACCAGGAACAGGTCATGAAGATCGCCCAGATCCTGGCCGGCTACTCCCTGGGCGAGGCCGATCTGCTGCGCCGGGCCATGGGCAAGAAGAAGAAGGACGAGATGGC
>JBIOEF010000030.1:0-30625 GCA_044445785.1 Caulobacterales bacterium | reverse complement strand
GCGGCCAGGCGGGGCTGAAGACCGCCTGCATCACCAAGGTCTTCCCGACCCGCTCGCACACGGTGGCGGCCCAGGGCGGCATCTCGGCCAGCCTCGGCAACATGGGCCAGGATGACTGGCGCTGGCACATGTACGACACCGTCAAGGGCTCCGACTGGCTGGGCGACCAGGACGCGATCGAGTACATGGTCCGCCACGCGCCGGCGGCGGTCTACGAGCTCGAGCACTGGGGCATGCCCTTCAGCCGCACGGGCGAGGGCAAGATCTACCAGCGCGCGTTCGGGGGCATGACCCGCAACTTCGGCGAGGCGCCGATCCAGCGCACCTGCGCGGCGGCCGACCGCACCGGCCACGCCATGCTGCACACCATGTACGGCCAGTCGCTGAAGCACGAGGTGGAGTTCTTCATCGAGTACTTCGCCATCGACCTGATCATGGAGGAAGGGGTCTGCCGCGGCCTCACCGCCTGGAAGCTGGACGACGGCACGCTCCACCGCTTCCGCGCCCAGACCACGGTGGTCGCCACCGGCGGCTACGGACGCGCCTACTTCACCTGCACCGGCGCCCACACCCAGACGGGCGATGGCTGCGGCATGGCGCTGCGCGCGGGCCTGCCGCTGCAGGACATGGAGTTCGTCCAGTTCCACCCCACCGGCATCTATGGCGCGGGCTGCCTGATCACCGAGGGCGCGCGGGGCGAGGGCGGCTACCTGACCAATTCCGAGGGCGAGCGGTTCATGGAGCGCTATGCGCCGTCGGTGAAGGACCTGGCGCCCCGCGACATGGTCAGCCGCGCCATGACCATCGAGATTCGCGAGGGACGGGGCGTGGGTCCGAAGAAGGACCACATCTTCCTGCACCTCGACCACCTGGATCCCAAGCTGCTGCACGAGCGCCTGCCCGGCATCTCCGAGACCGCCAAGATCTTCGCGGGCGTCGACGTGACCAAGGCGCCGATCCCGGTCCTGCCGACCGTGCACTACAACATGGGCGGCATTCCCACGACCTACATGGGCGAGACGGTGACCAAAGCCGGCGGCGACCCCGACCAGCGGGTGCCTGGCCTGATGAGCGTTGGCGAGGCGGCCTGCGTCTCGGTGCACGGCTCCAACCGCCTTGGCTCCAACTCCCTCTGCGACATCGTGGTGTTCGGCCGCGCGGTCGGCCTGCGCTGCGCCGAGCTGCTGAAGCCCGGCGCGACCCAGCCGGAGCCCAAGCCGGCGTGGACCGACGGCCACCTCGCCCGCTTCGATCGCCTGCGCCACGCCGCCGGCGGGACCACCACCGCGGCGCTCAGGCTAGAGATGCAGCTGGCCATGCAGGAGGACGCCGCGGTCTTCCGCACCGCAAAGTCGCTGGAATCGGGCGTGGCGCGGCTGGCCCAGGTCTGCGCCAAGCGCGGCGACCTTTCCGTCGCCGACCGGGGCCTGATCTGGAACACCGACCTGATGGAGACCCTGGAGCTGGACAACCTGATCGCCCAGGCCACGGTGATCGTCAACGCCGCCCTCAACCGCACCGAAAGCCGTGGCGCCCACGCCCGCGAGGATTTCCCGGGTCGCGACGACGAGGCGTGGATGAAGCACACCCTCACCTGGTTCGACGACGCCACCGGCAAGGTCACCATCGACTACCGCCCGGTGCACACCCAGCCCATGAGCAACGACATCGCCTCGATCCCCCCGAAGGCGCGGGTGTACTAGCGCGAGGACCAGCTCGGATCGTCAGGCGCGTTGGCCCCGGCCAGCCTAAGAATTGACCACGAACCACACGAACGCGCTCTACTCTTTGCCTGTCATCCCGGCCGCAAGTCCGCGTGAGCGGACTGGAGAGCCGGGATCTCCTCGTGCACTGCGCAGGGAGGTCCCGGACAGCCGCTGCGCGGCTTCCGGGATGACAGGCATTTGGGGCGGTTGTTCGTGTGGTTCAGCCTTCCAGCGCTCGCCCTACAGGCCAATCCAAGCCGAAACCGCTCCAAGCCGGCGGTCGCGGCCGGCGCGCTACGGTCCGTCCTGCAGGACAGTGAACGCCCAGGGGGTCTTTTCCATCGGATCGCAGTCGTTGTAGCACTCGATGCCCCAGAGGCCGGTCACCGCGCCGGAGCTGTTGTGGGCGATGAGCAGGTATTCCTGCTTATGGTCGTTGCTGGAAGTGTCCACCTCGAGCCGCATGATGTCGGCCGTGAGGATCATCGGATTCTTGACCACCGGCGCCAGCCGCGCTCGGAAGGCCGCGACTTCGGCGGCCGTGAGCGGCGCGTTGGCGAGCCGCGTGAAGTTGGCGCCGGTCGTCGCCACGTTGGCGTTCAGCGCGGTCAGGAACCCGTTCGTGCCGTTGGTGAAAGCCCAGTGGAAGCCAGGCGGCGGCGCCAGGGCGTCGGTGATCTTGGCGCAAACCACGCGCATATATTGATCGAACGGCGCCGGCACGACGATGACCGCGGTCTTCGGTCGTGTGTCGCAGGGCACGAAGTAGCCGGGCGGGAAGCCGCTGATCCCCGGTGGCGAATAGTCCTGCGCGGCGGTGGCCGCGGGCCAAGCCAGCGCTATCGCCAGCGCCGCCAGCGTCAGTCTTCGATTGCCCAAGCCCCTGCCTCCCACAGACGGCCAGCGGGCCGCGCCGCCATGACATCCCCAGGGCAGGGTGGCGTCAATCCCGGCGCCGCCGCCAAGCGGGCGAGTCCCACACACCCGATCACGTCCGCGCGATCAACCCTTAGCTTCACCTTGGCGCGCGTTTACCTTTAGGTGACGCGCCGCATCCGGCGCGGTGCTTTCGGGGCCAACTCCTGTGTCTCAGATCTTCTCATCCCTCGCCCATGCCGGGCTTGTGGACCTGCTCTTGCTCGCGCTCGGCGTCGTTGTCGTATGGATGTTGCTGCGCTCCCTCTGGACCATCGGGCCGATGGAAGTGGGCTTGGTGCGCAAGCGCTTCGGCGCCAGCCAGACCAGCGACGGGCCGATCGCCTTCAAGGGCGAGGCCGGCTACCAGGCCAAGCTCCTGATGCCCGGCCTCAGGTTCAAGCTCTGGCCGATCTACAAGGTGACGCGCCATCCCATGGTGCAGATCCCCGCCGGTCAGATCGGCGTGGTGATCGCCCAGGTGGGCGGGGACCTCCCGATCGGGGCCAAGTCCGCGGCCTACAAGCCAGGGTTCGGCAACTTCGACGACCTGACCGCCTTCGTTCAGGGCGGCGGCGAGAAGGGCGTGCAGCGCACCGTCCTGCCGCCAGGCACCGTGGCGCCGATCCATCCGGTGGGCTTCCTGGTGATCGCCCGCGACCGGGTGTTCGGCAAACCGGTGGACGAAGCCTATGCGCGGCTCAGCGACAAGGGCGGCCTCTCGTGCGCCACCTTCGGCCTGCAGCCCTCGCAGCTGGAGGTGGTGCGGATCGAGCCCAGCACCCACGAGGACGGCAAGATCGTCGACATGATCGGCATCGTCACCACGCTGGACGGCCTGCCGCTGCCCAAGGGCGCGATCGCCAACCGGCTGAAGGACTTCGAGGATCTGGACGCGCTCGAGGACTCCTCGGAAACGAAGGATTCGGAGCTGGTCGAGCTGCTGCTGGCGACCAAGAACGCGGTGCATAACAACTACCAGGACTTCCAGGCTTTCCTCGACAACGGCGGGCGCATCGGCCTGCAGCACGACCCGCTGCTCTATGGCGCCTACAATCTCAACCCGTTCCTGGTGTCGGTGGAGCTGACCCCCATGCTGGTGGTCCAGCAGGGCCAGGTGGCGGTGATCAAGGCCTATGTGGGCCTGGCCACCGAGGACACCTCCGGCGCCGAGTTCAAGTTCGGCCACCTGGTGCGTCCCGGCCATCGTGGCATCTGGCAGGAGCCGCTGCGCACCGGCAAATACGCCATTAACCCGCGCTGCTACTCGGCCGAGATCGTGCCGACCTTCATCCTGACCCTGAACTGGGCGGAGGCCAGCTCCACGGCCCACAACCTAGACAAAGACCTGCATCAGATCGTCGCCAAGTCGCGCGAAGGGTTCGTGTTCAGCCTGGATCTGCAGGTGCAGATCCATGTGCCCGACACCGAGGCGCCCAAGGTGATCTCCACCGTCGGCACCATGACCAATCTCGTCAGCGAAGTGCTGCAGGCGGCGGTGGGCAACCACTTCCGCGACAAGCTGCAGTCGATGCCGGCGATCGACTTCATCCAGAAGCGCCAGGAGGTGCAGGCCGAGGCGCAGACGCACATCACCGACAAGCTCAAGGAGTATCGGGTCGAGACGCGCGGGGTCTACATCCAGGACGTTGTGTTCCCGCCGCAGCTGGTCGAGGTGCTGACCGCGCGCGAGATCGCCAACCAGCAGCAGCAGACCTACATCGCCGAGCAGGCCGCCCAGGAAAAACGGCTGGACCTGGAGGCCGCGCGCGGCCGAGCCGATATGCAGTCGGACCTCGCCAAGGCGACGGTGGGCGTCGATGTCGCCGGCGCCAAGGCCTCGGCGGTGAAGGCGGAGGCGGACGGCGAGTCGTACCGCCTGGAGAAGGTCGGTCGAGCCGGCGCGGTGAAGACCGAGGCCGAGGGGCTGGCTATCGCCAAGGGCCTGGAAGCCCAGCAGCAGGCCGTGGGCAAGGACCAGACCGCGCTCATCAACGTGGTGCGCGAACTCTCCACCGGAACCCAGCGCTTCATGCCCGAGAACCTGGCGCTCAACCTCGGCGAAGGGGGCCTCGGCGCGAGCCTGAACGCTCTCGTGCCGCTGGCGATGCGCCGGCTCTCCGACGGCGCGCCGGCCGGCGACTCGGGCCCCGCCGCCAAGCCACGCGCCAGCCGCGACCGCACCGGCGCACGCAAGGCCAACGGCGCTGAACCCTCCGACGACAAGACCGCTGCGCCCCATACATGGACAAGCGGGCCGATGCGGGTTTAGGACCAAGCTCAGCGCCTTCAAGGGGATTGAGCAGGGCATGGTCCAGCTAACGCTGCCGAAGAATTCCAGGGTCGGCAAAGGCAAGCGCTATTCGGCGCCCGCCGGCGCCGGGCGGGTGAAGCTGTTCAAGATCTACCGCTACGATCCCGAGGGGACCGAAAACCCCCGCTGGGACGAGTACGAGGTGGACGTGGACGCCTGCGGGCCGATGCTCCTGGACGTGCTGATCCACATCAAGAACACCATGGACGCGACGCTCTCGTTCCGCCGCTCGTGCCGCGAGGGGGTGTGCGGCTCGTGCGCCATGAACATCGGCGGGCGCAACACGCTGGCCTGCACCCACGGCTGGGAAGAGATCCCGGGCGAGGCGGTGCAGGTCGCCCCGCTCCCCAACCAGCCGGTGGTCAAGGACCTGATCCCGGACCTGACCCTGTTCTACGCCCAGTACGCCTCGATCGAACCCTGGCTGCACACCACCACGCCCCAGCCGCAGACCGAATGGCCCCAGGCGCCCGAGGACCGGGCCAAGCTGGACGGCCTCTACGAGTGCATCCTCTGCGCCTGCTGCTCGACCTCCTGCCCGAGCTACTGGTGGAACGAGGAACGGTTCCTGGGGCCCGCCACGCTGCTGCACGCCTACCGCTGGATCATCGACAGCCGGGACGAAGCCACCGGCGAGCGGCTGGATGCGCTGGAGGATCCGTTCAAGCTCTACCGCTGCCACACGATCATGAACTGCGCCCAGGTCTGCCCCAAGGGCCTCAACCCCTCGCAGGCCATCGCCGAGGTGAAGCGGATGCTGGTGGAGCGAGTGGTCTAGCTCGCGGCTCGACCGGGCGAGGCTGGCGCCTTAGCTTCGCCGTCATGCGTGGACTGATCCTGGGCCTGTTCGTGGGCGCGTGCGGCCTCATCTGGAGCGGCGCCAGCGCCGCTGATCCCTCGCCGCACGCGATTGACCTTGCGCGGCGGCTGGTCGCCGCGAGCCTCCCCAACCTGGGCGCCGACCTGGCCAGCGAGATCAAGCCCGCCGACCTGGACGACCTCATCCGCGACCACCCCGAAGTCAGCGCGGCGGCCTCGCAGGCGGACCTGTCGGCCGGCGGCCGCAGCGCCGTGCTGACCGCGGCGGCGGGGCAGGCGGCCCACGCCGTCGCGCCTGGCTATCTCGACTGGCTCGCCCTCTCGGCGGCCGCGCGGCTGGACGAGCCGACGCTGCAGGCGATCGTTGACTACGAGGCCAGCCCCGCCGGGCGGGCGGCGCACGCGCACGACGCCGACCTCGCCGCCGGCGTCCAGCGCCTGGGCGCGGCGATGCGGCCGCAGCTGCTGGCCGCCGTGGCCGCCAGGGTCTGTCCCGGCAAGGGTCCTGCCGCCCCCGCCGCGGCCGCGAATCAGCCGCCAGCGCACCGCGCCAATGTCGAAGCCGCCCTGCGCCTGCTGCGCGACCAGGGCCGCTATCAGGGCGACGATCTGCCGGGCTACGCCGGCGCCGTCACCCTGGCCGAGGCTTGCCCGAAAGGGGCGCCGCCCGACGCGGCGAGAATCTATTTTCTGGCCGCCGCGGGGGGGGCGGGCGTGGCGCTCTCGCCGCCGTTCCATCGCCAGATCGCCACGCTCTACGCCGGCGCCTTCACGCTTGGCGAACTCAACGTCATGGCGGCGTTCGAGGAGAGCCCCGCGGGCCAGCGCCTGGCCAGCGATGGCATCGGCGATTTCGCGGCCCAGGCGTTCCTGGTCCTGGAGCTGCGCGCGCAGTTTCGCGCCGGCGCCTGCGCCCGGCTCGGCTGCGTGACGCCCCCCGACGCGCCTGAAACGCCCTGGCGGACGCCGGCGGCGGCGAAGCTTGGCTTGGCCCGCAAGGTGGCGGCCGAGGAAGTCGGCAACATCGATGCGCTGATGGAGGCGTTCCGACAGAACTGGATCACCACCGTCGGCGCCGCGGCCGCCCGCGACCTTTCGACCGACACCGAGGCGGTGATGCGGGCCAAGCGCGAGTCCATGCTCGAGCTCAGCGCGCAATTCTACGCCACCGCCTATTCCGAGGGCGAGCTGGCGGCGCTGGACGCCTTCTACGGATCGCCGATCGGCCAGTCGGTGCTGGAGGAGAAGCGCCGGGCGGCGGCGGCGGCGGCCGACTTCACCTTCAGCCCGCCCAACTACACCGACGCGGAGAAGGCCGCGCTGGCCGCGTTCAACGCCAGCCCGGCTGGCGTTTCGATCCGCGCCAAGCGCCGGGAGATCACGCTTGCCTCGACGTTCCTCACCGCCGCCATGGTGGCGCGCGCGCCGGCCAAGCCGCCGGGCGCCCCCTGACCCCTTGCCGCGCCGGGCGATTGGGCGCCATTAGACGGCCAGGCGGCGTCGGCTTGGAGCAGTCAAGTTGACGGCGCCGTCATTTTTCTGCATCGGACGTGCATGACCGGCGCCCCAGAGAGCGTGGTGATCATCGGCGCGGGCCACGCGGGCGGCACCGCGGCGGCGCTGCTGCGGCAGTACGGCTACGAGGGCAAGATCACCCTGGCCGGCGAAGAGCCGATCGCGCCCTATCAGCGCCCGCCGCTTTCCAAGGCCTGGCTGAAAGGCGAGGCCGACGCCGAGTCGCTGATGCTGCGGCCGTTCTCGTTCTACGACGAGCAGAACATCGAGCTGATCCTGGGCGTGAAGGCCGAGGCGATCGACCGGACAGCCAAGACCGTCACCCTCTCCGACGGCCGCGCGCTCCCCTACGGCGCGCTGATCCTGGCCACCGGCAGCCGCGCCCGCCCGCTGCCGATCCCGGGCGCGGACCTGGACGGCGTCCTCTATCTGCGCTCGGCGGCGGACGCGGAGCTGCTCAAGGCCGCGCTCGGCCCCGGCAAGCGGCTGGTGGTGATCGGCGGCGGCTACATCGGGCTGGAGGCGGCCGCGTCCGGCCGCATCCTCGGCGCCGAGGTGGTGGTGATGGAGCGCGAGCCCCGGCTCCTGGCCCGGGTCGCCGGCGTCACCCTCTCCAGCTTCTTCCAGGCCTACCACGAGGCGCGCGGCGTCACCTTCGAGCTCGGCGTGACGCCGCAGGCGTTCGAGGGCGCGGACGGCCGCGTCACCGGCGTGCGCCTGGCCGACGGGCGCGTGATCGCCTGCGACGAGGCGCTGATCGGCGTCGGCGTCATTCCCTGCGACGAATTGGCCAGCCAGGCCGGCCTCCAGTGCGCGGGCGGGATCGTCGTCGATCTCAACGCCCGCACGTCCGATCCGGCGATCTTCGCCGTCGGCGATGTGACCCACCGGCCACTGCCGCTCTACGACCGGATGTTCCGCCTGGAAAGCGTGGCCAACGCCCTGGAGCAGGCCAAGCAGGCGGCCGGCGCCATCGTCGGCCGGCCCGAGCCCGCGCCGGAGGTCACCTGGAACTGGTCCGACCAGTACGACGTCAAGCTGCAGCTGGCCGGAATCGCCTTCGATTCCGACGACTTGCTGGTCCGCGGTGACCCAGCGGCAGCCCACTTCGCGGTCTTCCACCTGAAGGGCGACGTCATTCGCGCGGTCGAGGCGGTGAACGCGCCGGCCGAGTTCATGGCTGGCAAGCAATTGATCGGCTCGCAAAAGCCGATCGACCGTTCAAGGCTTGCGAACCCGGCCGTTTCCATGAAAGAGGTCGCAGCCGGCTAGGGGGCGGCGTAAGGAATCCATGGCTAAGATCACCTACATCGAGTTCAACGGCAAAGAGCACCAGGTCGAGGTCAAGACGGGCCTTTCGGTCATGGAAGGCGCCATCAAGAACAACATCCCCGGCATCGACGCCGACTGCGGCGGCGCCTGCGCCTGCGCCACCTGCCACGTCTATGTGGACGAGGCCTGGCGCGGCAAGACCGGCGAGAAGTCGGCGATGGAGGAGTCGATGCTGGACTTCGCCGAGAACGTCGAGCCGAACTCGCGCCTCTCCTGCCAGATCAAGGTCAGCGACGACCTCGACGGCCTCACCGTGCGCATGCCGGAAAGCCAGCACTAGGCAAGGCGTCCTTCTCCCCCTGTGGGAGAAGGTGGCGCGAAGCGCCGGATGAGGGGTTGCGCCGCTGGCGCGGTCCTGTCGAACCGCAGAGATCGCAGAGATACGCAGAGACATCGAGGCGCTCAAACATCTCCGCGCGTCTCTGCGCTCTCTGCGGTTGTCCCTCTTAGATCTGCGCCACCCCTCATCCGTCGGGCATTCGCCCGCCACCTTCTCCCACAGGGGGAGAAGGCCCCAATCACGCCTAGAACAGCTCCGGCGCTCCCGCCGCCGCCTGGGCGGTTTCTGGGAGGTGGCAGGTGAAGGTGGCGCCGGCGCCCGGCTCGCTCTCCAGCGCCACCCAGCCGCCGTGCAGCTCCACCAGCGACTTGACCAGCGCCAGACCAAGACCGGGCCCGCCGCGGTCGCGGCCGATGAAGCGGTCGAAGATGTGCGCCTGCACGTGGAAGGGGATGCCGCGGCCGGTGTCGGTGACGCTGACCCGCACTTCGCCCGGCGCCCGCACTGCCGACAGCGTCACCGTGCCGCCGGCCGGCGTCTGGCGCACCGCGTTCTCCACCAGGTGGTCCAGGGTCTGGCCCAGGCGCCGGGCGTCGCCGCGGATCAGGCCGACGTCGGCGTCGGCGGCCAGCGTCAGGGTCACCTGCGCCCCTTCCGCCAGCCGCGCCCAGCGGGCGAGCGCGGCCTCCAGCAGCTTGGCGACGTCGACGTCCTGCAGGTCCAGCGCCATCTCGCCGGCGTCGATCTGGGCGATGTCGAGGACGTCGTCGATCGAGCGCGCCAGCTGCGTCGCCGCCGAGCGCACCGCCGCCACGTGCCCGCGGCCGCGCTCTGACAGCCCCTCGCCCGCCCGCTCCAGCAGTTCCGAATAGCCGATGATGGTGGTGAGCGGGGTGCGCAGTTCGTAGGAGACGTTGCCGACGAAATCGCGCTTGAGTCGCTCGGCCTCGGCCAGCGCCGCCTCGCGGTCGCGCAGCGCCCCTTCCAGGCGCCGCGTGTCGGTGACGTCGGAAAACCCGATCAGGGTCGCCCCGTCCGGCAGCGGGCGCGACTGGAAGGCGACGATCCGACGGTCGGCGGTGACCATCTCGTCGGTGATCGGCGCGCGGGCGTTGGGCTCCGGATCGGTGACCCGCGCCTTCAGGTCGCGCCAGAACTGGCGGTCGTGCAGGCGCGGCAGGCAAAGCTCGACCACGCCCTCGAAGTCGGCGGCGGCGCCCAGCTGTGCGGGGGTGACGTTCCAGAACCGCTCGAAGGCTTCGTTGTGCAGCTTCAGCCGCCCGTCGGAGCCGAACACGGCGACCGCGTCGGTGAGCTTGTCCAGCGTCGCCTGCTGCACCTGGATCAGGGCGTTGAACTGCGACTTCAGCTTCAGCTCGTCGGTGATGTCGGAGAACATCAGGAGGAGCCCGCCCCATGGGTGCGGCTGGCGCACGACGCGCAGGGTGCGCGAGTCCGGCAGCGGCCAGAGGTCTTCGGCCGGCGCCAGGGACTCATAGGCCGCCAGCTCGGCAGCCTTCCACTTGGCATAGTCCACGGTCTCGGGCAGGCGCCGGCGCTGGCGCAGGCGGTCCAGGAACTCGCCGTGGCTCGGCCGCTCGGTGAGCCAGGCCGGCTCCAGGTCCCATAGCTCGGCGAAGGCGGCGTTGTTGAACTGCAGGCGCCGGTCGGCGGCGAAGATCGCCACGCCCTCGCGGATCTGGTTGAGGGTCTGGTCCTGGGCCTCGACATGGCGGCGCAGGGTCTCGCCGGCGTCCTCCGCCTCGGTGACGTCCTCGACCCAGACGCCCACGCCACCGCCCTCCAGCGGCTCGGCGGTGACGCGCAGGGCCCGGCGGCGTCCCTCCACCGGCGCCCAGCGCACCGCGCCCCGCCGCTCGCCGGCCCGCGCCGCTTCCCGCGCCAGATCGTCGGCCGCCCGGTCGAAGGTTAGACGCTTGGCCTTCGCCGCCTCCAGGCTCTCGGCCCCCACCGCCGCCAGCCAGGCGCGGTTGACGAAAGCAGGGGTCCCGTCGGCGGCGGCGATCCAGGCCGGCTCGCTGCGGGCGTCGATGAACGCCGCCAGCCGCGCGGCGGTGGGCAGCACCGCCTCGGTCGCGGCCACTGGCGCGAGGCGCAGCCACGCCAGCGCCCCGGCCGCTCGGCCGTCAACGCGCACGGCGCCGGCGGGGCCCTTGGCTTCGAAGACGCAGGCTTCGCCGCGCTCGATCAAGGCCTTGAGGCGCCGGTCGTGGTCGGGATCGGCCTTGGCGATGGCGGCGACCACCGCGTCGGCGCTCACCTCCTCCGCGTCCAACATGCCGGCGCACCGGCCAAGGGTCTCATCGCCCGTCACCAGCCGCGCGGCGCCGTCCTCCAGGGAGATGAGGGCGATGTCGAAGGCTTCGGAGGCGGCCTGGACGGTGGCGGCGCGGGCTTCGGCCTCCGTCAGGCGCGCCTTCACCTGGGCGCGCGCGTCCTCCTGGGCGCGGCGGCTCGCCAGCGCCCACAGCGCCGCGCCGATCGCCAGGCACACCGCGCCGACCGCGGCGGCGAGGAGCAACGCCTGAGGACCCATCCAGCCTCGCCCGAATCAAACCCCGCCCAGCATAGGCGCGGGCCGCCTGACTGGCGACCGCCGTGGCGCAGCGGTGGTGACTCAGTTTGAATTTCGCCAACTGTCCAAGTGAGCGCGCTTGCGGACATAGAAACCCACCCACATGTCGGGCTCGGGAAAGTCGCGTTCATATTGATCGCGGCGCGCTGCGGTGAGCGCCTTGTACCAGCGGTCAAACCTGTCCCAATATTCCTCGCCGTAACCCATCCGCCAGCCGATGGACCCAAGCTGAATTTCGGGATGGGCGATCCAGGGCGGCTCCATGTTGCGAGACTACAGCGCTTGGCGCTTCTTGTAAGGCCCGCGCTTGCCAGCCGTCGGCCGGCGCGCTTCGATCCGCTCGGCGATATCTTCCATCGTCCAGAGCGTTGCGCTGAAACGCCAGCGCCATCGCGGGTATGACCTTCAGCGTCTCATGTATGCGGACGAAGTTGTAAGAGAAAACCAAGATACTACCCGCACGCCCGTCGTTGGCATTACCCGAGCGCGCCGCCTTCCGCGTTCCTTCGGCTTTCGCCTTGGAGCATGATGACGCTTGATGAACGCCATCCTCTATCCCGTGGCGCGCAATGCGGAGGAAGCGCTGAGGAAGCCCCGCGGCCGGGCGGCGCGGGAGCGCGAGGCGGGTGAGCTGGCGGCGGGCGCGGTGCGCTTCGTCTCCGAGGAGACCGGACCGGCGTTTCCCAGCCGCGAGGCGGCGCTGGAGGCCTGGGCCGGGCGGGTGGACGACGAGCGGCCGGGCCACGGCGAGGCGCTGGCGGCGGAGGATCGCTACTGCGCGCTGCGCGAGGTCGCGGTCGGCGCGGCGGCGGCGCCGCTCGAGCCGAGCTTCGCCAAGGGCCGGCGATGGCCAAATCCGCCCCGCAAGCGGCCGGCGACGGCGTTCCGCCTCTCGGTCTCCTACTGGCGGATCGAGACGGCGCAGGAGCAGGAACAGCTGGCCCTCGACCAGGCCCGCACCGCGCGGCGCCGCGCCGAGGCCGCGCGCTTGAGCGCCGGCGAGCTGCGGGCGCTGGCCAGCCAGCCGCTGCGCCCCGTGCGCCCGCAGCAGCCGCTGGACATCGGCCTCTTCGAATCGCCGGCGCCCGAGGCGCCGCACATCCTGATCCCCGACGAATGAAGGGCCGTGACTGGCAGGGCGCCGGCGCGCCGTCGCTGGAGGACTTCGCGGCGCTGGCCGAAGCGGCGTTCGCCGAGCTGCCGGCCAAGTTCCGCGAACTGGCCGGCGAAGTGGTGTTCCGCATCGACGACTTCCCGTCCGAGGAGGTGCTGGACGACATGGGGATCGAGGACGCCTTCGAGCTCACCGGCCTCTACCAGGGCGTCGACCTGGCCCGGCGCTCGCTCTTGGATCCGTCGCCGACGCCGGCGCGGGTGTTCCTCTACCGCCGCCCGATCCTCGACGAATGGGCCGAGCGCGGCGATGTCACCCTGGGCGAACTCGTCACCCACGTGCTGGTGCACGAGATCGGCCACCACTTCGGGCTCTCGGACGACGACATCGAGACCATCGAATCCGCCGGCGATTGAAAAAGCTTCGCCAGAGCGGGGAGGCCGTGTCAGGCTCCGCTGGCTGAACGGCGTTCCGGCGCCGGTTCGCAGGGGCAAAAAAGGAAACCAACATGCAGACCCACGCGCTCGTGGCGATCGTGACCTTCTTGGCGTTGCTGCTCTACTTCTACATGGGCCTCAGGGTCGGCATGGCCCGCGGAAAATATGGCGTCGAAGCGCCGGCGGTGAGCGGCAATCCGGACTTCGAGCGGGCCTACCGCATCCAGATGAACACCCTGGAATGGCTGCCGATCTTCCTCGCGTCGATGTGGCTTTTCGCGCTCTATTGGAACGACCGCGTGGCGGCGGGCGTGGGTCTGGTCTGGGTCATCGGCCGTATTCTCTACCTCACCGGCTACACCAAGGCGGCGAAGGACCGGGAGCTGGGGTTCACCGTCCAGTCGCTGGCCACCGCGGTTCTGCTGCTTGGCGCGCTCGGCAAGGCGATCTGGATCGCGATCCAACACGGGGTCTGACGCCGCTGCTAGCAGTCTGCGTCGCCGGCTGCTAACCGGCTGGATTTACGGAACTTTTCCGATTGCGGGCGCATTGATTCGGCGCATAGCGTGACTGTGCGCATGCGGAGATTCGAATGACCCATTCGGACTTTTCCAACCAGCTGAGAGGCCAGCGGCTGACCACCGCCGAGGTGCTCTACTACATGCCCGACCACCCGGCGCTGCTGCAGCGGTTCCTGTGGCAGACCCTGGATCTGCCGCCGGAGTTTCCGCGCGTGCATCAGTTCCTGATCTTCTGGCGCAAGGAGATCGACGCGGTGATCCACTCGGTGACCTGCTCGGCGGCGGGGCTGGTCTCGCCCGCCCGGCTGGAAGTGGCGCGCGATCTTGGGACGCTGCACTGATCCGTAGCAGACCCTAGTTCCGCAACGCGCGGCCTCGCTGTACGTTGCTGCCGTGAGGGATGCGCGCCGCATCGAGCGCAAGTTTCGGGCGCCGGGCGGATGAAGGACGTTTGCAAGATGAAACGATCAGCCGCCGCCCTGGCCGCCGTCCTCGCTCTGGGGCTTGGCCTTTCGGCCTGCGAGACCGCCACCCCCTACCAGCCGCTGGCCGCCAATAGCGCAGTCTCCGGCGGCTTCACCGACCAGAAGCTCGACGCCGAGCATTTCCGGGTCACCTTCAAGGGCAACAGCATGACCGCCCGCGACAAGGTGGAGACCTATCTGCTCTACCGCGCCGCCGAACTGACCGTCGCCCAGGGGTTCGACTGGTTCGAGATGGTCGACCGGCACACCAGCCAGGACCGGCGCACCTATCTGGACCCCGATCCGTTCTATGGACCGGGCTACCGCTGGGGCTACTGGCGGCCCTCCTGGCGCTTCCACGGACGCGGCGGACTCTGGCGGACCTGGGATCCGTTCTGGGGCGATCCCTTCTGGGCCGACGACTTCGACGTCCAGACGGTCGATGAGTACGAGGCCACCGCCGACATCGCCATGCACCATGGCCCCAAGCCGCCGGACGATCCCAAGGCCCTCGACGCGCACGAGGTGATGGCCAATCTCGGCTCGCAGATCGCGCGGCCGAAGTAGGTCGCCCAGGGCTCGCGGATGGCGCTGATCCGAGGCGTGCGGCCGGGCGACCTGGAGGCGCTGTACGCGATCTGCCTCGCCACCGGCGACAACGGCCAGGACGCCTCGGCCCAGCACGACGATTCGCAGGTGGTCGGGCATATCTACGCGGCGCCCTATGCGGTCCTCGAGCCCGGCTCGGCGTTCGTGGTCGAGGACGGCGACGGAGTGGCCGGCTACATCGTTGGCGCGGCCGACACTCTGGCGTTCGAAGAGCGGATGGTGGGCGAGTGGTGGCCGGCGCTGCGTGGGCGCTACGCCGACCCTGGCGGCGATCCCAGAGCCTGGAACGCCGATCAGGTGCGCGCCTATCAGATCCATCACCCCCAGCCGCCGCCGGCGCGGGTCACTGACGCCTACCCCTCGCACCTGCACATCAACCTGCTGCCGCGACTCCAGGGTCAGGGGCTGGGCCGGCGGCTGATCGATACTTGGCTCACGCGCATGCGCGAGCTGGGATCGAGCGGCGCGCACCTGGGCGTGGGCGTGAAGAACGAGCGCGCGGTGCGCTTCTACCGCGCCTATGGCCTCACCGAGTTCCAGTTCCCGAACCCGCGGCCGGACGCGCAGACACGGTACTTCGTCGCCGACCTTCGCTGACCTACTGCGCCTCGATCATCTCGCGGGTGATGCGGTAGGCGCCACCCAGCCAGGCGAGGATCTCGCGCGCGGCCGGGTGATCGACGCCTTCGTAGCGGGCGCGCAGGCGGGCGCCGCCGTTGTCAAGGCGGTCCAGGCCATAGTTCTGGAACGAATAGAGGTGTCCGCGGACGGTCTTCGCCAGCTCCGGCCCCAGCACCAGCGCCGCCGCATGCTCGAAGGCGCGGCCGTACTCATAGGCTTCACCGAGCGCGTAGCTCTCCGCCAGGGTCAGGGCCGGGATGCGGAAGAGGGTGGGCTGCAGGCAGGGGTTGATTGCGTGGCCCGCCAGATGTGGCCCGATCGCCGCCGGCCGGCCGGTGAAGGCGCGCAGGTGCAGGAAGGGCGACATCAAGGGCCCGTCGTTGACCGGATAGTTGTCCCACAGCAGCGGCTTGCGCCGCATCCGCTCGGCGATGCGGGTGAGGTGCCCGGGGCTGTACTCGCGCGAGCAGACCTCCTCGCCGGTCCAGAAGAGTCGGATCGCCGGATCGAGGGCGGCGCCGAGCTTGTCCAGATAGTCCGCCGGGGCGGCGCCGAACGCGCGCTCCAGCAACGGATCGTCGGTGTAGATCGTCGGGCAGACGGTGACCATCGCCGCGCCGGTGCGCTCGGCCGTCCAGTCGATGATGCGGATCTGGGTCTCGGCGAGGTCAGGTTGATCGGCGGCCATGTCGTCGAAGAGGATCGCCAGTTCCTCGACGCCGACCGCGTCGAAGAACTTCAGCTTGCGCGCCAGCGCCGCCTGCGCCTCGTCGTTGAAGTCGCGGTAGACTTCGTAGGGGCTGAGGCCCACGCCAAAGCGCATGCCGACCTCGCGGCAGCAGGCGGCCATCGCCTTCATCGCCACGGCCTCGTCGGCCGGGTGGTCCTCACGCCAGCGTCGGCGCAGGAACGGGTCGGCTTTGGGCGCATAGAGGAAGAAGCCGTAGCCGTGCGCGGCCAGGAACCGCGCCTGATCCTGGCGCTCGGCCCAGGTCCAGGGGGTTCCGTAGTAGCCCTCGATGACGCCCAGTTCGACGCTCATTCCGCCTCCTCTGCATTGGCGGGACTAAGAAGATTCAACCACGAACCTCACGAACCTCACGAACAAGATAGAGGTTTTACCGCGGAGTACGCGGAGGAGAACGCAGCGGGCGCGGAGCGCCGAAACTGGACACCAAGCTCACCAAGTGCGCCAAGGCGGTGTGGCTCGCGGCGGCCTCTTCGGGCGCTTGGTGACCTTCGTGTTTGATTCTTCTCTGCGCGCTCCGCGCGCCCTCCGCGTCCTCCGCGGTAAAGCCTTCCTTGTTCGTGAGGTTCGTGAGGTTCGTGGTCCAGTCTTACTTCCTTCGCACGCCCGCCACGCCAGCAGGCCCTAGTAGCGCGGGGCGGGGCGGGAGATGACGCCGTCATCGGTGAGCGCCAGGTGGGTCAGGGTCTGCTCGTCGTGGACCATGCGCCAGGAGAGCAGCTTCTGGGCGTACTCCAGCACCAGCGGCAGGTAGGCCGGGTCGGCCGCCCGGTTGACCAGCTCGTGCGGGTCGCGCTCCAGGTCGAAGAACAGCGGCGGCAGGTTAGTGAAATGGACGTACTTGTAGCGCGCCCCCCGGATCACGTTCATCGCGCACTGGTGCAGCGTCAGGCCCAGGCGCCGCTCGGCGTCGTCGTCGCTGGGATCGCGGAAGTCGTACTCCCAGTGCGCTTCCGTCCGCCAGTTGGCCGGCGCGCCCTGGCCGCCAAGGAACGGCGTCAGGCTGAAGCCGTCGCACTCGGGCGGGATCGGCGCGCCGATCGCCTGCAGCATGGTCGGCATGATGTCGACGTTCTCGGTGAAGCGGGTGACGCGGCTTCCACGCGTCGCATCAGCCGAGGCGCGCGGATCGCGGATGATCAGCGGGATGTGATAGGAGCCGTCGAAGTAGCCGCATTTGCCCAGCAGCCAGTGGTCGCCCATCTCCTCGCCGTGGTCCGAGGTGAAGATGATCAGGGTGCGGTCGATCAGCCCGGTCTCGCGCAGCGCCGCCATCAACCGGCCAAGCTCGGCGTCGACCCGGGTCATCAGGCCGAAGTAGACCGCCTTCAGCCGGCGCAGGCGCGTCTCGTCCTGCGGCGCGCGGAACGGATGGCGGCCGAGGCGCCAGGCGAGCCAGGGATGCTGGCGCCCTTCCATCTCGGCGCTCTCTGTGCGGACGAAGCCGGGCACGGCGGCCGGATCGTAGAGGGCGTTGTAGGGCTCGGGCGCCACGAACGGCGGGTGCGGGCGCAGCAGCGACAGGTGGGCGATGAAGGGCCCGCTCGCGCTGCGCAGATAGTCGATCAGCCGGCCGGTGAGGAAGGCGGTGTCGTCCGCCTCCGCCGGATAGGCCAGCGGCCGAGGCTTGGCGGCGCCGTCCTCGTACTCGGGGCCCGGATGGCGCAGGCCGTAGGCGCGCTGGATGTCGTCCGGAACCTCGTAGCCCCGCTCGCCCAGCCAGTCGGTCCAGGCTTTCGGCCGCCCGTCCATGGCGCAGACGGTGCGGATGCCCGGCAGCGGCCCCTCATAGGTGCGCAGCCAGGGATTGTCCGCCTCCAGGCCGCGCGGATCGGCGCTGGTGTCGGTGTAGCCGAAGAGCGCCGGATCGTAGCCTAGCCGCGCGCTCTCCAGCGCCCAGTTGGTGTGCCGTGCGTCCAGCGGCGTGCCGTTGGTGCCCGAGCGATGGTTCTGCAGGTAGAGCCCGGTGTGCAGCGAGGCGCGGCTGGGGCCGCAGGGGGCGGTGTTGGCGTAGTGGCGTTCGAAGAGCACGCCTTCGGCCGCCAGCGCGTCCAGGTTCGGCGTCCGCACCATCGGATGGCCCACCGCCGAGAGGCAGTCCCCCCGCCACTGGTCGGCGGTGATGAAGAGGATGTTCAGCGGCGGCGCCATGCGTTCGGCTTACGCTCGCGCGGCGATGACTGTCTAGCAGAGGAGAAGTCTGAACCGCGGAGACCGCGGAGATACGCAGAGACATCGCGGCGCTTCGATCGCTCCGCGCATCTCCGCGATCTCCGCGGTTGATACCTTCGCGCGCGCCTAGGAGGGCGAGCGCCGGCGTTGTTTCCGCGCGTCGGCCTTCGCCTGGTCCTGCTCCGCGCGCAATCTGGCGATGCGCTGGATCAGCGCCTCGGGCAGGGGCTCGTCCAAGGGAAACTGGAGGTTGCCCTTCGGCCCACGATAGCGCGCGAGCGCTTCGAGCAGCGGAGCGTCGCCGCCGACAGGGGGAAATAGGCCGATGTGGCTCTTGAAGGCGCCGAAATAGATGAGGATCCCATGGCCCCGGAACGCCGGCATTTTGTAGCTGATGATTTCCGCCGCGTCCGGCGCGGCCGCGCGGAAGATCTCCCGGATGCGACGCAACGCGGGCTGGGCCGCCGACGCCGCGGCGGCGATGTAGGCGTCCATTCTTGCTGCGTCAGAAGCCATCCACGGACGCCCGCGCCGGCCGGCCTACCGCGGCGCCATCCGGATCGCGCCGTCGAGGCGCACGGTCTCGCCGTTGAAGTAGCCGTTGGTGATCATCTCCAGCGCCAGGGTGGCGTACTCCGGGGGCGAGCCAAGGCGCTTGGGGTAGGGCACCTGCGCCGAGAGCGCCGCCTTCACCGGTTCGGGCGCGCCGGCCAGCAGCGGGGTGTCGAAGATGCCGGGCAGGATGGTGTTGCAGCGGATGGCGTCGCCCGAAAGGTCGCGCGCCACCACCAGGTTGAGCCCGACGATGGCGGCCTTGGAGGCGGTGTAGGCGGCCTGACCGATCTGGCCGTCCTCGGCCGCCACCGAGGCGGTGTTGACGATGGCGCCGCGGTCGCCGTCGGGCAGCGGGTCGAGCGTCAGCATGCCGGCCGCGCTCTTGGTGATGCAGCGGAACGTGCCTACCAGGTTGATCTGCAGGATCATGTTGAAGGCGGCCATCGGGAAGGTCTTGATCTCGCCGGTGTTGCGGTCGCGGCTGACGGTCTTGGCCGCAAAGCCGGTGCCCGCGCAATTGACCAGGATCCGCTCCTGGCCGATCGCCGCCCTGGCCTTGGCAAAGGCCGCGTCCACTTCCTCGTCGGAGGTGACGTTGCACTTGCAGAAGACCCCGCCGACCTCCTTGGCCACCGCCTCGCCCTTGGCCTCGTTCATGTCGAAGATGGCGACCTTGACGCCGTGGCTGGCCAAGAGGCGCGTGGTCGCTTCGCCAAGGCCGGAGGCCCCGCCGGTGACCACCGCGGCGATGGTGTTGTCGAGCTTCATGGACGGATCTCTCCCGATTGCGTCTAATGAGTTGTTGCGGCGGGGTTTAGCCCGATGATCCACAAGTCAAAAGCGTCACCCGGCGTCAATGGCGGAGGTTTTCGCTTCGGTTTGCCGGCCACCGTTGAACGAGCGGCGGCGATGGCGGCCGGCGCGGCCGGCTTTGTGACGAGGGTCGACCCAAAGGGGCCGTTCTAGCCATGTCGGACGAGAACACGCCGGCGAAGGTCGGGGGCGCGCACGCCGGATATCTTTCGCCAGAAGGCTTCATGAGCCTGGGAGTGGGCGCATGGGGTGTTTGGGCCTCGATTCTAGCCGCCCTAGCGTTCGGTCTCTTCTTCTTCCGCCGGGGTCCGTCGCTGACGCGGACGGCCGTCAAGACGTCCGCCGTCGGACTTCTCGTCGTCGCCTGCTTGCTCGGCGGCGCGCCATGGCCCCTTCTCGCCGGCCTGACCTTCTCGACGTTGGGCGACGGCTTCCTGGCCGTTGAGTCCGATCGCCGGCTGCGCCTTGGCCTGGCGTGCTTCCTCCTGGCGCACCTGTTCTACGTCGTTCTGTTCCTCTTCTTCGCGATCACGCAGGGCGCCCACCCGGCGGCCTTGTCGTTCGCCGCCGTACCGCTCCGACGGGTCGTCGCCATCGGGGTCGTCGGACTCGCGGCCTTAGCCATGCTCGGTTGGCTGTGGCCCAAGCTGGGCGCCATGAGAGCCGCTGTCAGTCTCTACGTCGTCGCCATCGTTTCGATGGTTGCGGCGAGTCTGACACTGCCGCCGGGCTACAACGCCCCCATTGTCGGAGCGCTGCTGTTCTTCGCTTCAGACGCGCTGCTGGCCGCGCAGCTCTTTCGGGGCAAGTTCCAGAGCTCGCTGGGAGCGTTCCTGGTGTGGTGGCTCTACTATTTCGGACAGCTGGGCATCATGATGGACTTCGCCGGCCAGCTGACCTTCTAGCGCTGCAGCCCCAGTCCGATCCGCCAGGCGCCCGCCGCCAGGGCCAGGAAGAGCACGGCGCCGGCCAACGTGTTGGACTTGAAGAGGGCCAGGGCGCCGGCGGGGTCTTCGAGCTTCAGCCGGGCGGGTTGGCGCGCGAGCCAGGCGCCGTAGAGGGCGATCAGCGGGACGGTGAGGGGGCCCAGATGTCCGCTCCACCAGGCCGCCAGGGCCAGGAACACCGAGACCATGTAGAAGATCAACACCGCCCGTGGCGCCGCCGCGCCCAGGCGCCGGGCGGAGGACTTCACGCCGGCCAGCGCGTCGTCCTCCAGGTCCTGCACGGCGTAGATGGTGTCGTAGCCGAGGGTCCAGAAGATGCCGGACGCGTAGAGCAGCAAAGCGGCGAGCGCGGGGCCCGCGCCCAATGGGTTGGCGTCAAGGCGCCCGACGAGCGGGAGGCTGACACCGACGGTGTAGAAGGGGCCGACGCGCTTCACGAGCTCGGCCGACAGCCAGATGAAGCTCGGCCAGCCTCCGCCCGCAGCCGCGAAGCCCAAGAGCGAGCCCCAATTGAAGGTCAGCCCCAACCAAGCCTGCGGCCACCAGGTGATGCGTTTCATGAACGGGTAGGCCGCGACCAGCACGAGCGATCCGATGCCGAGCGCCAGGCTCCAGGGGTTCAGGCTGAGCAGGATCGCGAGGCTGACCAGGCTGCACGCCACCACGAACGCCCAGGCGGCGCGGACGCTGATCTGGCCCGACGGCAGCGGCCGGGCGGCGGTGCGGGCGACCTTGGCGTCGATGTCCCTGTCGACGATGTCGTTGTAGGCGCAGCCGGCGGAGCGCATCAGCGTTGCGCCGATGAAGAAGAGCAGCAGCAGGATGACGTCCGGCGGCTTGCCCTGCATGGCGTCCGCCAGCGCGATCCCCTGCCAGCCCGGCAGCATCAGCAGCCAGATCCCCGTCGGCCGGTCGAAGCGGGCGAGCTTCAGCCAGGGTCTGAGCGCCGCCGGCGCGTGGCGGTCGACCCAGTTGGTCGGGAGGGCGTCGGGAAGGACGGTCATCGTTTCCTTAAGACCCCCGAGCCGAGGCCGAGGCAAGCGGCGGCAAAATTGGCCGCCCTCCTGCCAGAACGCGACAACAATCTGTGGCTTTTGGGCCGAATGGGCGGCGAAAACCATGCGCTCCCACTCCCGCTCGCCGGAAAACGCCGCTATGTGAGCGCCTCGCGCCAGAGGCGGTCATGGACCAGTACGAAGACGACGAGAGCAGCCGCGAGCGGGTGCTCTCCAACGGCCAGGTGCTGGCCTTCATCGCCGGCTATTGGAACCGCCGGAGCTGGCGGGCCTACGCCACCGTCATCTGCACGCTGCTGGCGATCGGCTTCGAGACCTGGACGCCGCGGGCGACCGGCAGCCTCATCAACATCACGTCTCTGGGCCCGACCCGGAGCCAGGGCATCTGGCTGGCCTGGGCGACGCTGGTGGGCGTCTATCTGGCGGCCGCTCTGATCCGCAACCTGGGCTTCCGCTTTTTCTGGAACCCGATGGCGGCCCAGAACATGGAGGAGATGACCAACGAGGGCTTCCAGCGCGTGCAGAGCTTCTCGTCGGACTGGCACGGCGACACCTTCGCCGGCGCCACCGTGCGGCGGCTCTCCCGCGCCATGTGGGGCTACGACGTGGTCTCCGACTCGGTGATCATGTGGATCGGGCCGGCGGTGATCGTGCTCTTCGCGCTCTCGATCTCGCTGATGGTCAGCTGGCCGCTGATCGGCGCGTTCTCGATGGCGATGGTGGTGTTCTACATCGTCTCCAACATCCTCTTCTCGAACTACTATGTGCAGGCGGCCAACCGCCGGTCGGTGGCCATGGACACCCGCATCGGCGGGGCGTTGGCCGACTCCATCTCGTCCAATCCGACGGTCAAGGGCTTCGGCGCCGAGGCGCGCGAGGAGTCGCGCATCGCCATCGTCACTCGCGACTGGCGCAAGGCCACGCTGATCACCTGGAACCGCTACATGACCGTGTGGCTGTTCCAGAACATCCTGCTGTCGACCCTGCAGGCGGGCCTGACCGGGCTGGTGGTGCTCGACTACCTGAACGGCAAGGCCAGGCCCGGCGATGTCGGGACGGTGATCACCACCTTCCTGATCATGAGCGGCTATTTGCGCAACATGGGCGACAACATCCGCATGCTGCAGCGGGGCCTGGCCGACGTTGAGGACGTCGCGCGCTTCCAGCGGATCGACGCCCAGGTCGCGGACGTCCCAGGCGCCCCTGACTTCATCGGCCAGGTGGGCGAGATCGTCTTCGAGGACGTCACCTTCCGCTACAAGTCGGCGGAGACGCCGATCTACGACGCCTTCTCGCTGCGCATCAAACCCGGCGAGCGGCTGGCGCTGGTGGGGCCGACGGGGTCGGGCAAGTCGACCTTCGTCAAGCTGATCCAGCGGCTCTACGATCTGCAGGGCGGGCGCATCGTCGTCGACGGCCAGGACATCGCCAAGGTCGGGCAAGGTTCGCTCCGGCGCGCCATCGCCGTCGTGCCCCAGGACCCGGCGCTCTTCCACCGCACCATCGCCGAGAACATCGGCTACTCGCGCCCGGGCGCCACCCCCGACGAGATCGTGCTGGCGGCCAAGCGCGCCAGAGCCCACGACTTCATCCTCAGCCTGCCCAAGGGCTACGACACCCTGGTGGGCGAGCGGGGCGTCAAGCTCTCCGGCGGCGAGCGCCAGCGGGTGGCCATCGCCCGGGCGTTCCTGGCCGACGCGCCGGTGCTGGTGCTGGACGAAGCCACCTCCTCGCTGGACGTGGAGACCGAGGTGCAGGTGCAGGCGGCCAGCGAGGAGCTGATGGCCGGGCGCACGACCATCGTCATCGCCCACCGGCTCTCCACCATCAGGGGCGCCGACCGGATCCTGGTCTTCGAGGGCGGCCGGGTGGTCGAGGAGGGCCGCCATGGCGAGCTGGTGCGCAAGGGCGGCGCCTACGCGCGTCTGCACGCGGTGACGCAAGGGGTCTAGGGCGTCGCGATCTGCTGCGACGCAATATGATCAACGGTCCCTTAACCCGATTTGTGCGGTCTACCCGGCCTAACGCCTTGACTCTATGAATATCACTCCCTATTTGCACTGCAACATATTGCACTGCACAAGGAGGCAAACCATGCTGAATCTGTTCTCTCGCTGGATTGAGCGCCTCTTCGCCCCGGCGCTCGAGCTTCTGGGCGATCTGCCCCCGAGCGCCATCAGCCGCATCTTCACGCCGTTCTAAGCGGTGCGCTCATTCCAGCTCCCGTGAAAGGGCGGCCGAAAGGTCGCCCTTTTTCGTGGCCGCGACCTCGTCCAGGTCCAGCCAGCCCGCCAGGCGGCGCAGTTCCGCGGCGAGCGCCGGGGCGACGGCGTCCGCCTCGCACCCCGGCTCCAGGTGCGCGGCCTGGACCAGCAGGCGCCGGCCCTTGCGGTCGGACTTCAGATCGACGCGAGCGGTGATCGCCTCTCCCTCGAGAAACGGCAGCACATAGTAGCCGTGCTCGCGCTTTTCGGCCGGGGTGTAGATCTCCAGCCGGATCTTCGCGCCGAACAGGCGCTCGGTGCGCTCGCGCCGCCAGATCAGGTTGTCGAAGGGCGACAGCAGCGCGCTGGCGCCCAGCCGCCGCGGAATCTTCACACCGGGCGCCAGATACGCCGGCTGGCGCCAGCCCTTGACCTTGACGGCGATCAACTCCCCGGCCTCCACCAGCTCGGGCAGCCGCGCCTTGGTCTGCGCCACCGGCATGCGGAAATAGTCGCGCAGGTCGCCCTCGGTGGCGACGCCCATGGCCCGCGCGGCGATCATCAGGAGGGCGCGCTGCGCGTCCTCCTCGCGAGGCGTCGGCGCCTTGAACACGGCCGGCGGGATCACCCGCTCGGTGAGGTCATAGACCCGCTCGAAGCCGCGCCGGGTCTTGGTGGTGATCTCCCCGGCCCAGAACAGCCACTCCAGCGCCCGCTTGCCGTTCGACCACTCCCACCATCCGGACTTCTTGGGGCCCGCCTCGGCGAAGTCGGCGCCGGTGACCGGCCCGCGCCGCTCGATCTGGGCCAGCACCTCGTCGATATAGTCACGCCGCTCGCGCCCGAAGCGGGCGAGCCCGCCCCAGGTCTCGCCGCCCCGCGCCCGCTCCATGCGCCAGCGGAACAGCGGCTGCATCGCCATCGGGATCAGCGAGGCCTCGTGGCCCCAGTATTCGAAGAGGCTCGGGCGCTTGCCCCACGCCTCGTCTTCCAGCAGCGCCCGCGGGTAGGCCCCAAGGCGCGAGAACGCTGGCAGATAGTGGGTGCGGGTCACCACATTGACGCTGTCGATCTGGATCACGCCCAGCTGGCCGGTAAGCTTGCGGAACTGCCGGCGGCTGACCGGCCCCTGGGCCCTGGGCGCCGCCAGCCCCTGCGCCGCCAGCGCGATCCGCCGGGCCTGGCGATGGGTGATCTCGGGAATCATCGGCGCGCGGCCGTTCGCGGATTGTTCTAGTGCTTGGGTCGGCGGCGCGGTTGGGGTAAGGATGCGCCGACAATCGGTTCGCCGCGGCGGACCTTCGGCGCCCTTCATCGCCGCCGGCTGGCCTTGCTTGGCCGCCGCGGCGCTGTCACCCAGCTGGAGACCAAACAATGGCGCGCAAGCCCAACTATTCCTTCGAACGCCAGGAACGCGAGCGTCTGAAAGCCGCCAAGGCCGCCGAGAAGGCCGCCGCCAAGCGCGAGCAGCGCGAGCGCGAGCGCGGGGGCGGCGAAGGGCCCGGCCCGACGGGCGGTGACGACTGAGGACCGGGGCGATGCAGACCGCCACGATCTTCAACCACGAGACGCTCGCGCTGGACGGCGAGAGCTACGCCGATTGCGAGTTCCGCGCCTGCCGCCTGGTCTACGCCGGGGGCGAGCCGCCAAGCTTCGTCAACTGCAAGTTCGACGACTGCGACTGGCGCCTGGAAGGGGCGGCGGCGCGCTCGCTGGAGTTCCTGAAGCTGATGTGGGTCGCCGGCGCCAAGGGCACGGTGCAAGGCCTGATCAAGGAAATCACCACCGTCGCGCGGTAGGGCCGCGTCCTTCGAGACGCCCGCTCTGCGGGCTCCTCAGGATGACGGGCGATGCGATGGACTTCGTCATGGTGAGGAGCGCTCGGAGAGCGCGTCTCGAACCACGCACCTAGCGTTCCTCGAACAGCTTCTCCACCAACCACGCCTGCCGGTCGTCGAACGCCGCGGGGACGGCCAGGCTGTGGTCGGCGTCGTACCAGAAGACGCCCTTGGGCGTTGGCGCGGCGGCGATGAAGGCCAGGGCGCGGTCAGCGGCAATGTAGTGGTCGCGGGTGGCGAACTGGAAGATGACGCCCTTCAGCCTGGCCCGCGACAGGTTCAGCGCCGGGTTCGCGGCCTTGTCGAGGTCCTGGACGTAGTCTTCCGGCGCGGGCTTGCCGAGCAGGTACCATTCGCTCAGCGTCGGGACGCCCGCCATCAGCACGTACCAGCTGGGCCGGGCGTCCGCGCAGGCGACGAACGGGCCCATCATCGCGCCGAAATCATGGCCGACGTAGGCGATCCGGGCGGGATCGACGCCGGGCTGCGCCGCCAGCACATCCAGGGCGATGCGCAGGTTGAGCAGCTGATGCACCGTGACCTCGAGATCGGCCCGCTCCGACTTGCCGACGCTGTCGAACCACTTCGGGTCCGACCACATGGCGTCGACCAGCAGCGAGACCGCGCCATGTTTGGCCAGCGCCGTCGCGTCGGATTCGAACTCGGTGTGGTTGGTGGTCTTCGCATCGCCCAGCCAGTGGACGAAGAGGACGCCCGGGCGGGGCCCCGGCGCATCGCCGGCGATCAGTTCGCCTTTGACGGTCGAGCCGGTGTCCGAGGCGAAGGTCACGTCTTGCGCGGTCACGCCGGGCGCCAGGCTTCGCGCCGCGCCGCGCCTGACACGGGGTGGAGTCGCCGAGAACGATCCAGGCGTGGCGCAGGTGGCGAAAAGCGGTGGCGGCTGCGGCGGGTAGACGATCACCGCCACCGGCTCGCCCGCCGCCGCGCTCGCCAGCGCCCAGAGGCCGCTGATGAGGGCCAGCGCGGCCCTAAGCATGGTCCAGGATCGGCTTGGGTTGGTAGGGCGCTTCCAGCGCCTTCACTTCATCGTCGGTGAGCTTGATTGAGAGGGCGGCGACGGCGTCGTCCAGGTGGTGGGCCTTGGACGTGCCGATGATCGGGGCGGTGATCGCCGGGTTCTTCAGCGCCCAGGCCAGCGCCACCTGCATGTTGGAGACGCCGCGCTCCCTGGCGACGCCGGTGAGCGCCTCCACCACCTTGTGGTCCGGCTCTCGGTAATAGAGTCGCGGGGCGAATGCGTCGGTGCGGGCGCGCTCGGTGTTGCCCTCGCCCGGGCTGCCGCGGCCGCCGGCCAGGAAGCCCCGCGCCAGCGGCGACCAGGGGATGACGCCGACGCCTTCCTGCAGGCAGAGCGGCAGCATCTCCCGCTCCTCCTCGCGGTAGACCAGGTTGTACTGCGGCTGCATGGAGACGAACGGCGTCCAGCCGTTGGCGCGCGAGACGCTGAGCATCTTCATGAACTGCCAGCCGTACATGGAGCTGGCGCCGATGTAGCGGGCCTTGCCGGCGCGCACGACGTCGTTCAGCGCCTCCAGCGTCTCCTCGATCGGGGTGTCATAGTCGAAGCGGTGGATCTGGTAGAGGTCGACATAGTCGACGCCCAGGCGCGTCAGGCTGCGGTCGATGCCGTCCAGGATGTGCTTGCGTGAGAGGCCGCGGTTGTTGGGATCGCCGCCCATCGGGCCGTTGACCTTGGTGGCGATCACCACCTCGTGGCGCTTGGCGTATTCCTTCAGCGCCTTGCCGGTGACCTTCTCGCTCTCGCCCTGGGAATAGACGTCGGCGGTGTCGAAGAAATTGATCCCGGCCTCGATGGCGCGCTTGAAGAAGGGCAGGGCCTCCTTCTCTTCCAGCACCCATGGCTGCCACTTGGACGAGCCGTAGGTCATGCAGCCCAGGCAAAGACGCGAGACCTTCAGGCCGGTGTTTCCAAGGCGGATGTAGTCCATGGGCGTCTCTCCTGGTGCGGCGGGCGGGCGATCTTAGGCGGCGGGCTCGGGCGGCGCGAGACAGGTCATGTCTCCAGCCGCCCGTCGTTGATCGCGGCGGCCTCGAAGGTGAAGAGGACCGAAGGGTCTGGCTCATCGATCCCGTCCTTGATGTGGCCGGGCGCCAGCGTGTGCAGCACGTGGCGGATGATGTTCAGCCGCGCGATCTTCTTGCTGTCGGTGCTCACGCACGTCCAGGGCGCAATGGCGGTCGAGGTCGCCAGCAGCATCTCGTCCCTGGCCTTCGAATATTCCTTCCACTTTTCCTGGGCGACCGCATCGAGGTCGCTGGTCTTCAGCGCCTTCAAGGGATCGTCGCGCCGGTCTTCCAGGCGCTTGGCCTGTTCCTGCTTGGAGATGTCGAGCCAGAGCTTGACCAGGTGGATCTCGGCCTCTTCCAGCATGCGCTCGAAGGCCGGGACATCGCGCAGGAAGTCGGCGTGCTCGCGCGGGGTGCAAAAGCCCATCACCGGCTCGACGCCGGCGCGGTTGTACCAGGAGCGGTTGAACAGCACGAGTTCGCCGGCGGCCGGCAGGTAGCGCACGTAGCGCTGGAAGTACCATTCGGTGCGCTCGCGGTCGGAGGGCTTGGGCAGCGCGATGGCTCTGGTTCTGCGCGGGGTCAGGTGCTCGGTGATCCGGGCGATGGCGCCGTCCTTGCCGGCCCCGTCGCGGCCCTCGAAGATGACCAGGGCTTTGGCGCCCTTCTCGGCCGCCCATTCCTGGTAGCGCACCAGCCCGATCTGGAGCTCGCGCAGGGATTGCCTGTAGGACTTGGTCTTGGACATGGGCCAAGCATAGTCGCGCGCGGCGCCGATGCGAAAGCATCGCCGCTTGGGAGAAACGGATGATCCGCCTCTATGTCGCCGAGGACCTGGCCGCCGGGGCGCGGTTCGACGCCGCGCCCGAGCAGGCCCACTACCTGACCAAGGTGATGCGGCTGGCGGCGGGGGGCGAGCTCCTGCTCTTCAACGGGCGCGACGGCGAGTGGGCGGGGCGGGTCGGCCAGGCGTCCAAGCGCGGCTGCTCGCTGGAGGTCATCGCCCGGACGCAGCCGCAGACGGCGGCGCCCGACCTGGAGCTCATCGTCGCCCTGGTCAAGCGCGGCCGGCTGGAGACCATCGTCGAGAAGGCGGCGGAGCTGGGCGCGCGACGCATCCAGCTGGTGGTCACCCAGCACACCAATGCCGACCACACCAACACCGCGCGCCTGCAGGCGATCGCCGTGGAAGCCTCCGAACAGACCGGCCGGCTGGATGTCCCCGAGGTCGGGGCGCCCTTGAAACTGGACGCCCTGCTGGCCGGCTGGCCGGCCGGTCGCTCGCTGATGTTCTGCGACGAGGCGGGCGATGCGCCGCCGGCGCTGGAAGCGCTCAGCGGGCGCGCGGGCGGGGCCTGGTCGATCCTGATCGGGCCGGAAGGCGGGTTTTCGCCGGACGAGCGGGCGGCGATCCGCGCCCATCCGGCGGCCCTCGCCGTCTCCCTGGGACCGCGGATTTTGCGCGCCGACACCGCCGCGATCAGCGCGCTGACCCTATGGCAAGCGTCGCTTGGCGATTGGAAGGGGGCTTGAGCTTATCCACAGAGGCGCCCAGATGTTCACCCAGCGCCCGTTAGGGCGAAACAAGCGAGACGCGCGGGGAGAGCCGCCAACTCGCGGGTGGAGGATTTGAATGGCTGAAACGCTTTGTGACGACCGTCCGCTCACCTTCGAGGACCTGGTCGGTGATCTGGCCAGGGGCAGCAAGCCCAAGGAGGCGTGGCGCGTCGGCTCCGAGCACGAGAAGTTCGTCTTCCGCACCAATACCCACGAGGCGGTGCCCTACGAGGGCGAGGCCGGCATCCACGCCCTGCTGATGGGCCTCAAGCGCTACGGCTGGAGCGAGGTCTTCGAGAAGACCCCTCAAGGGGGCGAGACGCTGATCGCCCTTTCCCGCGGCGGCGCCAGCGTCAGCCTGGAGCCCGGCGGCCAGTTCGAGCTTTCCGGCGCGCCGCTGGAGAGCGTGCACGACATCTGCATCGAGATCGGAACCCACCTCACCGAGGCCAAGGCGGTGGCCGCCGAGCTCGGCGTCTCGTTCCTGAGCCTCGGCTTTGCGCCGGAGTGGCGGCGCGCCGACGTCGCGGTGATGCCCAAGGGCCGCTACAAGATCATGAGCGCCTACATGCCCAAGGTCGGCGCGCTTGGCCTGGACATGATGTTCCGCACCTGCACCGTGCAGGCCAACCTCGATTTCGGCAGCGAGGCGGACATGGTGGCCAAGTACCGCCTGAGCCTGGCCCTGCAGCCGCTGGCCACCGCGCTCTTCGCCAATTCGCCGTTCGTGGAGGGAAAGCCCACGGGCCTCCTCTCCAGTCGCGCCCACGTCTGGACCGATACCGATCCTGACCGCACCGGGATGCTGGACTTCGTCTTCCGCGACGGCTTCGGCTTCGACGCCTATGCGCGGTTCGCGCTGGCGGTGCCGATGTATTTCGTCAAGCGCGACGGGCTCTATGTCGACGCCGCCGGCCAGTCGTTCCAGGCGTTCATGAAGGGCGAGCTGCCGGCGCTGCCCGGCGACCGGCCGACGCTGAAGGACTGGCGCGACCACCTGAACACGCTCTTTCCCGAAGTGCGCCTGCAGACCTACCTGGAGATGCGCGGCGCCGACACCGGCCCGCCCGAGCGGCTCTGCGCGCTGGCGGCGTTCTGGATCGGGCTTCTCTACGACGACGCCTCGATGGCCGCCGCCTGGGACCTGGTCAAGCACTGGAAGATCGAGGACCACGAGCGCCTGCGCGCCGACGCCGCCAGGCTGGGCATGAAAGCCGAGGTCGCCGGCCGCACCTTGCAGGACCTGGCCCGCGACGTGCTGGTGATCGCCCGCGAGGGTCTCAAGCGCCGCGCCAGGATCGGCCCGGCGATGACCGACGAGACTGGTTTCCTCGCCTCGCTGGAAGAGATCGCGCAGAGCGGCCGCACGCCGGCCGAACACTGGCTAGACCTCTACCACGGCGCCTGGCGCGAAAGCGTCACCCCGATCTACGAAGCGGCGGCTTACTGACTCCCCCTCCCCCTCGAGGGGAGGGGTCAGGGG
>JBIOEF010000029.1:0-31671 GCA_044445785.1 Caulobacterales bacterium | reverse complement strand
GGCAATATCCAGGACAAGTACATCTGCACGGTCGACTACGTCGGCGGTCCGAACGCGCCGAAGATCACCAAAACCGCGCGTCACGCGTTGATCGTGCAGATGGGGATCATCAACAGCGCGCCCAAGGACGCGGTGAAGATCGGCAGCATGAAGGACGCGGTCAACACCATGGTCCGTCAGATCGTCACCAATCCGCTGAACGACCTGGCCAAGGATCCAGGGTTCCAGTCAGCGAGCGCGGCCCCGCCAGCGCTTGGCGCTCAATCGGCGACCGAGCCGGCTTCGCCCGGTCCGCCGGCGAGCGCCCCAAGCCCGGCGGCGCCCGCGAACGCGGCTCAGCCGTCCGCGCCAGGCCCGCCCGCTTCGCCGACCCCGCCAGCCCCGCCGGCCGCGCCGTCCCAGCCAGCGGCCGCGCAGCCATGAGACTGATCCCGATCTGCTATGCGGTCCTGGCCTCGCTGGCGCTGGCGGCGTGCGCAGAGCCGGCGCTGGCGCCGCCGGAAGCGAGCTTGGACAACATCCAGGCCATTCGCGCCGCCAACCTGGCGCCAATGTCGGTGGGCGACTTCGCGCCCGCCGCCGGCCGGCCGACCGAGATGGACAAGTCCATCGCCGTCCGCGCGGGGACCCAGGCCGCGCCGGAGGGCTCGTACGCAAAGTATCTGGGGGACACCCTCTCGGCGGAACTGAAGGGCGCCGGCAAGCTCGATCCCAGCTCGACCCTGATCGTCTCAGGGGTGGTGACCGAGACCCATGTCGACAGCGCCATGCCCACCGCCACCGCCGCTTTGGGCGCCAAGTTCACCCTCGTGCAAGGCGGCAAGGTGGTGTTCGAGAAGACCCTGCGGGTGGACGCCAGCTGGAGTTCGGATTTCATGGGCGCGGTCGCCATTCCCGACGCCTTCAACCACTATTCGGGCCTGTTCCCCAAGCTGGCCAACGCGCTCTTCGCCGACCCGGATTTCCAGGCGGCCGCTAAACCCCGCTGAGCGATCAGCGCTGGGCGGCCGTGATAAAGCCGCCGCCCAGGACGCGCGAGGGCCGGGCCGGATCGTAGAGCACGCAGGCCTGGCCGGGCGCGACGCCTTCCTCTGGCGTGTCGAAGATCACCCCCGGCGCACCCTCGATCATCGCCAGCCGACCGGGGGCCGGCTCGCGGGTGGAGCGGACTCTGGCCAGCACTGGCGCGCCGGCGGCCGCAGCGGCGGCCAGATCCGTCGCCTCGCCCAGCCAGTTTGGTTCTTTCAGGGTCAGCGATCCCACCAGCAGCGCCTCGCGCGGGCCGACGATCACTTCGCGCCGCTCCGCGTCGAGCCTGACCACGAACAGCGGATCACCAACGGCGACGTTCAGCCCCCGCCGCTGGCCGACGGTGTAGCGGGTGACGCCCTGGTGCCGACCGAGCACGCGGCCGTCCAGGTGGACGATGTCGCCGGCCAGCGCTCCGTGCGGGCGCAGGCGGTCGACGATGGTGGTGTAGCGGCCCTCCGGCACGAAGCAGATGTCCTGGCTGTCGGGCTTATCGGCGACGGCGAGGCCGAGCTCGGCCGCCAGGCGCCGGACCATCGGCTTTTCCAGGCCGCCCAGCGGGAAGCGCAGGAGGTCCAGCTGATCGGTGGTGGTGGCGAAGAGGAAGTAGCTCTGGTCGCGCGCCGGATCGGCGGCCCGGTGCAGCTCCGGTCCCGCTTCGCCCATCAGCCGGCGCACATAGTGGCCGGTGGCCAGCGCCTCGGCCCCCAACTCGCGGGCGATCTCGGCCAGGTCGCGGAACTTGACCGTCTGGTTGCAGCGGATGCACGGCACCGGCGTTTCGCCGCGCAGATAGGCGTCGGCGAAGTCCTCCATCACCGCGGTGCGGAAGCGGCTTTCGTAGTCGAGCACGTAGTGGGGAAAGCCCAGCGCCTGCGCCGCGGCTCTGGCGTCGTGGATGTCCTGGCCGGCGCAGCAGGCGCCTTTCTTCTGGATCGCCGCGCCGTGGTCGTAGAGCTGCAGGGTGACGCCCACCACCTCATAGCCAGCGCGCTTCAGAAGCGCGGCGGTGACGGTGGAATCCACCCCGCCCGACATCGCCGCCAGCACCCGCGCGCCAGCGGGCAGCGCCACCGCCTCGCGGGCGGCGCGTTCGGCATGACCGGTGTCGATGGCGGTATCGAGCGGCATCAGGCCCCGCATTTAGTCCCTCGAGGCGCCGATGGCGAGTTTGGTTGGCGAACGGGACCGTGCATCTTCCCGCGCGGCGTCCACCAGTTCGGCGATCGCGGCGACCACGGCGTCCGGGCGGTCGGTGTGGAGGGTGCTGTGGCCGGCGTCGCTCAGCGCCCGGTGCTCGCCGCGCTGGAGCGAGCGGGCGAAGGCCGTGTAGTAGCCGTTCTTGCGCTCGTTCAGCTCCCGCAGGTAGGGCTCAGCCATGAAGGGCGCCATGAAGGGGTCGATCCCCATGGCGGTGAGCATGATCACCGGCGCGTCCGGCATCGGCCCGCCCAGGCGGATCTCGTCCAGGATCTCGGTCCGCAGGTTCCTGGCCTCCTCGAGGCCCTTGCCCCACGAGGCCAGGTGGTAGTCGACCAGCCTGGAGCGCAGGCCGTCCGGCCAGCTGGCGAACATCGCCTCGAACTTCGGTCGATAGAACTTCTTCAGATTCAGCAGCGCCGGAACGAGCGCCAGGCCCTGGCGGAGCTGGGCGATGAGCGGCTGTTTCGGCTCGGCGCCGTAGGCCTCGTGCGCCGGGTCAAGGAAGAGCACGCCAGCGATATCGTCCGGAAAGCGCTGCGTGTAGCGGCGGGCGTAGGCGCCGCCCAGCGAATGGCCGACCAGCACATAGGGCGCCGGGACGTCCGCGGCGACGAGCAGGCTGCGCAATTCGCCCGCGACTTCGGCGGCGGAGCGCGGCAGGCGGGCTGCGTCGCTCCAGCCCGTGCCGCCGCGATCGTAGATCACGCTGGTGGTGAACCTGGAGACCTCTTCGTGGATGTTCAGATAGTCGAGGCCGATCAGGCCCGCGCCCGGCAGGAACACAACAGCGGGTCCGCCTTCGCCCGTGCGATGCAAAGCCAGGCGACGGCCCGCTGCCTGGTAGCGGCGGCCGATCGGCGGCGGAGACTCGAACGACGGCTTAGACATGCGGCTGGCTCCTCTGACCGCGGACAAAATATACCGTGAGTATTTCATACTGATAGTATAAATTCGGGCCATGTCAAGCCCCGATGTGCCGTCCCCGTCCCCCAAGAAACGTCGACGAACCGGCGGCAAGCGCGAGCGCACGCGCGCCGCCCTGGTCAGCGCGACGCTGGAGATCGTGGCGTCAAAGGGCTTCGCGGCCGCTAGCCTGGATGAGATCGCCGCCAGGGCCGTCATGACCAAAGGCGCGATCTATTCGAACTTCGCCAGCAAGGCGGAGCTGCTGCTGGCGGCGATGGCCGCCAAGGGCCTGACCCTGTCGTCAGGGCGCGCGCCCGCGCGGACCATTGGCGAAGAGCTCGCGGCGATGGCCCAGGATCTGGCGGCCACGTTGCGCCGGGCCAAGGGCGAGGAGATGTTCCTGGCCGAGTTCCAGCTCTACGCCCTCAGCGATCCGGAGCTGCGGGCGGGCCTCGCGAGCGTCTACTCCGACGCCTTCGGCCAGACGGCGGCCTATCTGGCGCGGCTGACGGACGTGGACGCGACCGTGCCGCCCCGGCGCTTGGCGGTGGCGCTGCAGGCGGTGGCGATGGGCTTGCTGGTGCAGTCGTTCATCACCCCAAGCGAGGTCGACGAGGCGGTCGTGTTGACGACGATGAAGGCCCTGGCCGAGGGCCTTGCGCGCCGGCGCTAGGGGATGCCGGTCGAGGTCAGGGTGTTGAGGAGCGAGGCGGCCTTCAGCGAATTGAACACCTGACCGGCCGCCTGCACCGACAGCTGCGCCTGTTGCAGGTCGGTGGAGGCCTGGGCGAGGTTGACGTCGGTGATGTTGCTGATCAGGCCCCCCAACATCGTCTGGCGCTGGGTGAGCGCGCTCTGGGCGGTGGTCACCTGGGCCTGCATCTGCCCATTCTGGCCGGTGGTGTCGTTGAGCTGAGTGTCGGCGGCGTTGAAGCTGGTGACCACGCCGGACAGGAACGCTGTCTGCGCCGGGGTGAGCTGGCCGGTGAAGGGCCCGTTGGCCTGCACATAGGCCTCGACGGACTGGAAGGCGGTGAACAGCGGCGTTCCCACCTGGTCGGCCAGGAACCCGGAATTGATCGTTGTCGAGCCGTCCAGGTTGCTGGTCAGCTGCTGCTGGTCGTTGTGGAACTGGCCGGGAATCGTCCCGGCGGTGAGGTCGCTGAGCTGGGTGGAGCTCACCGGCTGGGTGGTCACCTGGCCGCCGGAGAAGATGTATTCGCCGTTGAAGGTGGTGTTCAGCCCCTGGACCGCGCTCTGGAACTGGTTCTGCAGCGAGGCCATCAGCAGGTCGCCGTTGCCGGTGGCGATGGCGTTGGAGATCGACAGACTGGCGCTCTGGGCGGCGCTGGCCACCTGGTTCAGCGCCTGGTCCTGGATCGAGAGCTTGGAAGCGATCTGCTGGGTCTGCGCCAGATAGCCGCTGACCTGGTTGTTGGTGGTCTGCAGGGCGACCAGGGTCTCGGAGTTGGCGCCGAAGCCCTTGAGGTCGTTGGCGACCTTGGTCGAGGAAAGCTGATCGCCGGCGATCGTCTGGCGCACTTCCGAGGCCATCAGATTGGCGAGCATGGTGCCGTAGGCGGTGCTGGTCGCGACCCTGTCCATCAGAACGCTCCGTCAGATTTCTTCGTCACGGGACGATCCCCAGGAGGGTGTCCATCATGTCCTTGGCCGCCTGGAGCAGGCGCGCGGAGGCGCTGTAGGCCTGCTGATAGGTGGTGAGCGTGACCAGCTCCTGGTCGATATTTACGCCCTCGACCGATTGCAGGCGGGTGTTGGCTTCGGTCTGCACCGCCTTGGCCGAGGTGTTGGCGTCGGCGGCGGCGCTGGCTTTCTCGCCGAGCGCCCCGGCCAGCTGCGAAGCGTAGCGGGTGACGCTGGTGGAGATGGCCGAAAGGCCGCCGGCCGCGGCGAAAGTGACCTTGCTGTTGGCCACCGCCGCCAGGGCCAGGGCGCCCGTCCCATCGCCCAGCGCCACCACCGGCTGGCCGACGGGCGCGCTGAGGTTCAGCTTGGCCAGCGCCATGTTCATCGGGTTGGAGGCGATGTCGCTGCGGATCGAAAAGGCGGTGGTGCGCCTGCCCCGCTGGATGACACCGACGCCGAAGAGCTGACTGAGCGATGGGCCGCCGGGTCCGCGCTGGGTGTTGTCGGCGATCACCGAGACGGTGGCGCTGCCGGGCGTGTTGGGCGTGAAGGTCAAGGCGCCGTTGGCGTCGAGGCTGAAGGCGCCGTACTGGCCGACGCCGCCCGAGGGCGCGTTCAGGGAGTTGACCAGGTCCTGCATGGTCGGCGCGGCCGGGATCGCCACCGTGACATCGCTCACCGGCGTGCCGCTGGCGTCGGCGATCTGCAGGCTGACGGTGTCGCCGGGGTTGAACCCGTTGGCGTCGGTGGCTTTCAAGCCGGTGTTGTAGTTGGTGATCTCGCTGGAGCTCAGCAGATCGTTCAGCCCGAAGAACTGGCTGAAACCCTGGGCGCCGTCCGTGGCCGGCGTCGTCGGATCGTCGGCGATGGCCACCCCCGACCCGGCCGCGGCGGCGGAGAGGCTGAGCGCGCCGTTCGCGAAACTGGCGGTGGCGGTTCCGGCGAGCGCCGTGTTGAGCGAGGTGAGGAAGTTCGCGGGGGTGAACGCGGTGGGCCCGCCGCCGTTGACGCTGATGGTCCCGGCGGTGAAGTCGATGGCCACCTGGGTGGTCGGCTGACCGGTGGAATCGACGACGGCGATGGTGGTCTTGCCGGAGAAGTCGCCGATGATGGTGGGCAGGTCCAGGCCGGTGTTGCGGCCGGTGAGCGTCTGCGGCGGCGGGACCGCGGTGTTGGCGTTGTGCACGGCGTTGATCGCCTGCGCCGCGCCGCTGACGAACGCCGCCAGCTGATCCTGGACCGCCGGGATCTGGGTGTTGCGCAGGCTGAGCAGGCCGGCGATTTCGCCGCTGCCAAGGGTGAGCGGAGTCGACTGGATGACGCCGGGAGGGGCGATCGAGAGCCCGCCGGAACCCACGCCCGAAGCGGTGTAGCTGACGGTCGAGGGCCCAGCCTGGCCGACCAGGGCGACCCCGGAGCCGGTGGTGACGACGAGGGCGCCGTTGGGCTGGGCGGCCGTGCGCACGTCCATCAGGCCCGACAACTGCTGGATCAGCTGGCCCTGGGCGTTCAGCGAGCCGCTGGTGTCGCCGCCGTTGGCCTGGGTGCGGACGATGTCGATGTTGATGGCGCTGATCTGGCCAAGCAGGCGGTTCACCTCGGCGACGTCGCCGGTGATGCGCGTGTCGGCCGCGCCCTGCAGGCCGTTGAGGGTGCCGGCGATCTGCTGGGTGGTGTCCAGGAACGTGGTGACGTCGTTCAGCGCCTGGGTCCTGGGCAGCGTCGAGGCCGGATCGTTGGCGGCCGCCGAGAAGTCCGAGAACACCGTGCTCAGCTGGTTGAGGTAGCTGGACGCCGAGGTCGGATCGCCGAACGCGGTCTGCGCCTGGTCCAGGTAGTCGGCGATGACGCTGGCGCCGCCGCTGGCGGAGATGGCGCCCAGGTTGGCGGTCTCCAGGTACTGGTTGGTCACCCGGCGGATGTCGGTGATGGTGACACCCGCGCCGCCGCCGTTGGCCACCTGCGGCGCCTGGTCGGCCACCTCCTGCACGTAGCCGGGCGTGTTGACGTTGGCGACGTTGTTGGAGACCGTGGTGATCTGGGTCTGGGCGGCCTGCAGGCCGGTCACCGCCGCGCCCATGATGGAGTTGAGCGACATCTCTCAGCTCCGCCCGGCAGGAGAGTCCGGCCGCGCCGGCAAGATTTGCCGCGAGCGAGCCGGTCTGGCATCTGGCGCCGACGGTATTCCTTTGAATCGCATAGCTTTTATTTTCAGCGACGATTTCATGGCGTCTGTTCCGCGCAAGACTGGCGCCACTGGCGGCGCCTTGAGCGGCGCGCTCGGCGGTCCTTGCCTATCGTCTCTCGGCAAAAACCGCCGCACGGGGCCAGCGGTCGACTTCGAGAGCGATGAATAAATATGAGCTAGCTCAATAAGATAGAAGACAATCCGGGCGTTGGCGCAGGGGTTGCTTCGTCGGTCCGAATCCTTGGCGCAGCACGCGCCCTCGTCCTCTAAGTCTCAAAGCATTCACCGCGCATGCAGGCCGCCCAAGCCCTTGCCGCCTTCGGCCCCGCCGCCCAGCCCGGCGACGGCGCCGCCACGCCCGCCGCGGGCGTGGACGGCTTTGCGCAGGCGCTGGCGGCGCTGATGGCGCTGCTGGGCGCCCCCGCCCCGCTGCAGGACGCAACCGCCTCGACGCCGGCCGCGGGCGCCGCCCAGCCCGCCGGTTCCGCCCCGGCTCCGGCCGCCTCGGCTGCGACCGCCCCGGCGACACCCGACGCCAGCGCGATCGTCCCGGCGGCTCCCCCTGGCGCCATCGCCGACGCCGCCGCGGCGCTGCTGGCGCTCCTGTCACAAGGCGCCGCCTCCTCCGCGGGCCAGCCCGCCGCTCCCGCCACCCCGGCAGTCGCTCCGGCGGTCGCCGCACTGTCCGGGGTCACGGGCCAGGCGAACGCCGACCCGATCGCCGCCCAGCCCGCGACAGCCGGCGCCGCAACGGCGCTGACCGACCTGCTGACCCAGCTTCAATCCGTCGCCGGCGCGCCCGCGAGTGCGCCGGCGGTGACCGCGCCAGCCGCCATCGACGCCTCCAGCGCGGCGTCCGCGACGGCGCCGGCCGCCGCCACCGCCGCCCCGAACGCGGCGCCGCCGATCGATCCGACCCTGGTCCGCTTCCTCGCCCGCGCCGATGGGCCGGCCTCTTCCCTCGCCCCGCCGCCCGCGCCCGACGCCGCAGCCGCCGCGCTGGCGCCGGCGGCGATCGCCACGGCGACCCCGCCGACGGCCGCGCCCGCTCCCACGCTGGCCAAGGACCTCGTCAGCGCCATCGTCTCAGCCCTCACCGATCAGAGCGCGCCTGCGGCGCAGCCTCAGAGCGCCGCCCCCGCGACGCAAGCGCCGCCCGCCGGCCAGCCGCCGGCGACGTCGCAGGTTCCGCCGGCGACCGCCGGCAGCCTCGCCGACGCCTCGGCGGCGCCGGTCGTCGTTCCGCCCAACGCCCTCGGCCTCAACGTCCAGGCGCCGGCCGCGCCCGCAAGCGCCGGAGCTGGTCCATCGAAAACCACCAGGGCCGCGTCGTCCGCCGTCTCGCCGCCCACCGCCGCCAAGGCCGCCGACGAGACCGCTCCGCCGCCGCCCGCTCCGGCCTCGCCCGATGCGCGGGCGATCGAGGCGGCTGCCGCCGACGCCGCCGGCGGTCAGCCGCAGACGGGCGACAAGCCCCCGCAGAGCGCCGACCAGGCGCTGGCCCAGCCGCCCGCGGTCTCATCGTCTACCGCCCCGACCGCTCTGGTCGGAGCGCAGGCTGCGAACCCGGCGACGTCGGCCGGCGCCGCCCAGGCCGCCCTCGCGGCGGGCCAGGGCGCGGCGATCACCGCCCAGGTGGCCGCGCAGATCGTCCGGCGGGCCCAGGACGGCGCCAGCCGCTTCGACTTCGCCCTAGATCCGCAAGGACTGGGACGCGTGGACGTCAGTTTGAAGATCGACGCCTCCGGCCAGCTCTCGGCGATGCTTTCGTTCGACAATCCGAGCGCCGCGGCGGAGGCCAAGGGCCGCGCCGGCGACCTGCAGCAGGCGCTGCAGCAAGCCGGCTTCGACCTTTCGCAATCCAGCCTCAGCTTCAACAGCGGCGCCCAGGGCCAGGGAACGCCCTCGCAAGGCGCGCCCGCGGGCGGCTCGGCCTCCGCCGCGCCGATCGCGCCTGACGTGGCCCTCGAAGCCACGGCTACCCCCATCACCCCGGCCAGCGCCGCCAGCCCCGGCGGCCTGGACATCACGATCTAAGGACCACCCGTCATGACAGCCCCCGTCGCACCGACGACGCCGACGACCCCCGCCACCGGGACGCAGGCCACCATCAACACCGGCCTGGCCTCGGTGGCCAACAACTACCAGACGTTCCTCTCGCTGCTCACCACGCAGCTGAAGAACCAGGACCCGCTCTCGCCGCTGGACACCAACCAGTTCACCCAGCAGCTGACCCAGATGACCGGGGTGGAGCAGCAGCTGCTGTCCAACCAGCTGCTGCAGCAACTGGTCAATCAGCAGGGCCTGACCCAGGCCGCCGGCCTGATCGGTCAGACGGTCACCGCGCCTGGCGCCAAGAGCACCGATCCGCAGATCACCGGCGTCGTCACCGGCGTCCAGGAGGTCAACGGTACGACCGTGCTCACCGTCGGCAAGAACCAGGTGCCGCTCAGCGCGGTCACCAGCATCGCCACCACCTCGCCCACCGCGCCGGCCGCCGCCGGCTAGGGCTCAACCGAAACGACTCCAGCGTTCTGAAAAGGACAAACACCCATGAGTATCAACAGCGCCATGCTCGCCGGCCTTTCGGGGCTGGTGGCCAATTCCTCGGCTCTCTCGACCATCTCCGACAACATCGCCAACGTGAACACCATTGGCTACAAGGAGAGCCAGAACCAGTTCGAGACCCTGATCACCTCCCAGGGCGGCTCGTCCAACAGCCAAAACGCCGGCGGCGTTTTGGCCACCACCCAGCAGCTGATCACCCAGCAGGGTCTGCAGAACCAGTCGTCATCGCCGCTGGACCTGTCGATCTCCGGCCAGGGCTTCTTCGTCACCACCAACCAGGCGACCAACATCACCGCCGCCGACCCGCGCCTGTTCACCCGGGCCGGCTCGTTCCAGGTGGACAGCCAGGGCTATCTGAAGAACGCCGCCGGGCTCTATCTGCAGGGCTGGCCGGTGAACGCCCAGGGCGTCGTCCTGACCGACCCCTCGGACCTGACCAAGCTGCAGTCGATCAACGTCTCTTCGGTCGGTGGCGCGGTAGAGCCGACCACGACCGTGGGCATCAACGCCAATCTGAAGTCCAGCCAGCCTATCTCGGCGGCGGCGGCGGCGTTCCCGGGCGGGCCTGGCGCCTACGACCCGGTGGCCAACAGCATGGCCATGTACGACGCCAACAACGCCACCGGAACGAAGCCGGATTACTCGATCCAGATCCCGATCTCCGACTCCCAGGGCGGCGAGCACACCGTGCAGGTGGACTTCCTGAAGAGCGCGGTCCCCAACCAGTGGTTCGCCGAAATGGTCGCGGTGCCCGCCTCGGACGTGGTCAGCGGCGCGCCACTCGCCAACGGCCAGATCGCCACCGGCATCGTCGCCTTCACCCCCGACGGCGCGCTGGACCCGGCCAACACCACCCTCTTCAACCCGGCCAATCCGTCGATCACCTTCGGCGCGTCGAACGCCGGGGCGCCGCCGGCGGGCCAGGTGAACTGGTCCGTGGCGCTGGGTGTCAACACCCAGACGGTGACCTTCAACATCGCCTCGGCCACCGGCGGGATGACCCAGTTCGACAGCCAGTCGGTGACCCAGTCGATCAACACCAACGGCACGGCCTTCGGCAACCTGACCAACATCCAGATCGACAAGAACGGCTTCGTCACCGCCGTGTTCGACAACGGCGTCACCAAGCAGATCGCCCAGGTGGCCCTGGCGACCTTCCCCGATCCGGACGGCCTGACAGCGGTGAGCGGCGACGCCTATCGCGTCTCCCAGCAGAGCGGAACCTTCAACCTGAAGCAGCCGGGGACCGGCGGCGCCGGCCAGATCGACCCTTCTACGCTGGAAGCCTCGACGGTCGACCTGTCTACCGAGTTCACCAATCTTATAACTACTCAGCGCGCCTACACCGCATCTTCGAAGATCATCACTACGGCAGATCAGATGATGCAAGATTTGTTGAATATCATTAGGTAGACGCCCTGATTCAGTCACAATTAATGGAAGTGTACAAAACCCTTCTAACACTAATCTCCGAGGGCAGGCCGCTGATTAAGCGTTTTTTTACTATCGCGATTAAGTCGTCGTTATCGCGTGTGGCCTATGTTCCGCCGCCTACGGTGATGGTGAGAAGGGCGTAAAGCCATGTTGCAACAGCAGCGCACGAACAGCCGGGGTGAGAAGTACGTGATCGGTCCGACCGGCGCGCCGCTCACCCTGGCCGATCTGCCGCCCCCGAACACCCAGCGGTGGGTGATCCGCCGCAAGGCGGAGGTGGTCGCCGCCGTGCGCGGCGGTCTGCTTTCGCTCGACGAAGCGTGCGAACGCTACTCACTGACCAATGAGGAATTCCTGGGCTGGCAACAGTCGATCGACCGCCACGGACTGGCGGGCCTTCGCACGACCCGGCTGCAACAGTATCGCTGACCCCTCCCCCAAGGACGAAGCGACAATCGCGGCCGCGCCTCCCCACGAGGCGCGGCCGCTTCTTCTTGGGCCGCTGCGTGGTTCGAGACGCGCTCTGCCGAGCGCTCCTCACCATGACGAAGTCTGTTGGAACCTGAAATCCAGTCATCCTGAGGAGCCGGCGCAGCCGGCGTCTCGAAGGACGCAACGTCCCGCCGCGAACGGGCCGCAAGCCCAAAACGCCGCAGCGGCTTAAACTCCCCGTTTACCTTGCACTGGGTAAATCCTGCCTAGCGACGGGCGCCTAGAAGGCCGAGCCGCGTGATCTTGGCAGGACATCGAGCCTTACCCACGTGAATGCATTCTTCAACGCACTGCAGCGGTTCGGCATCGGACGCCTGGCCGTCCTGATCGGCGTCAGCGCCGGCGCGGCGGCCCTGATGATGGCCATGGGGCTGAACCTGGCGCGCGAGCCGGACGGCCTGCTCTATTCCAACCTCGACCTGCGCGAGGCCGGCTCGATCACCCAGGCGCTGGCCGCCGCGGGGATCAAGTATGACGTCAAGGGCGACGGCTCGACGATCATGGTCCCTCGCGACAAGGTCGCCTCGACCCGGCTGATGCTGGCCGGCAAGGGCCTGCCGACCTCCAGCTCGGTCGGCTACGAGATCTTCGACAGCCAGAATGCGCTGGGCCAGACCGACTTCGTCCAGCAGCTGAACATGAAGCGGGCCACCGAGGGCGAGCTGGCGCGGACCATCCGCGCCCTCGACGGGGTGACTTTCGCGCGGGTGCACCTGGTGCTGCCCGAGCGGCAACTGTTCCAGGACGGAACCGAGGACGCCTCGGCCTCGGTGACCATCGGCATCGGCGCGCGCGAGCCCTCTACCGACCAGGTGCGGGCGGTGCAGAACCTGGTCTCCGGCGCGGTGCCCAACCTGAAGCCGGAGAAGGTCGTGGTGATCGACCAGCACGGCAAGACCCTCTCGGCGGCCGGCGACACGGCGCTGGGCGGCAAGGAAGCCGAGGACGAGAAGGCGGCCATCGAGGAAAGCATCCGCAACAAGGTCAAGAACGAAGTGGAAGCCGCCGTCGGCGTCGGCAAGGCGCGGGTGCAGGTCAGCGCCGACGTCGATCTCTCCCAGGTCACCACCCAGGAAGAGAAGTTCGACCCGGACGGCCAGGTGGTGCGGTCCGAACAGACCAACGAGCAGAAGACCGCCGAGAATCAGGCCGCCGGCGGCGTGATCCCGGCCACCACCGCCTCTGGCAACGTGCCCGGCGGCGCGGTGATCGCGCCCCCCAATCCCACCGCCAGCGGCAACCAGACCAGCGGCGCCGAATCCACCACCAACTACGAGATCTCCAAGACCACCCGCACCGAGGTGCAGGAGCCCGGCACGATCAAACGCCTGTCGGTGGCGGTGGCGGTCGACGGGATCACCGGTCCCAGCAAAGGCGGCAAGCCCGGGCCCTACACGCCGCGCTCGGCCGAGGAGATGCAGCATCTGCAGGACCTGGTGAAGGCGGCGATCGGATTTTCCACCGACCGCGGCGACACCGTGCAGGTGGTCAACGTCAAGTTCCCCGACGCCGAGGACGGCGAGGGCGTCAGCGCCTCCAATCCGCTGATGGGCTTCGACAAGAACGACATCATGCGGGCCGTGGAGCTGGGCATCCTCGGGATCGTCTCGATCATGATCCTGTTCTTCGTGGTCCGGCCGATGATCCGTGGCGCGGGCGGAGGCGGCGGCGGAGGCGGGGGCGGCCCGCAGCTGCTGGCGCAATCGGCGGGCGGCGGAGGCGGCGGCGGACAGCAGGCGCTGCCGCCGGCGACGCGTACGGTCACCACGGCGGACGGCCAGGTCATCACCGTGGACGCGGCCACCGGCCAGGCGCTGGCGCTCCCCAGTCCCGACATCGAGCACAAGATCGACATCGCCCGCATCGAGGGTCAGGTGAAGGCCTCGTCGGTGAAGCGCGTGGCGGAGTTCGTCGACAAGCATCCGGAGGAATCGGTCTCGATCCTCCGCACCTGGCTGCATGAGACCGCATGAGCCTCACCCCCCGCTCCGGCAAAGGCAAATCCATCGTCGACGCCTCGCGCCTGACCGGGCCGGAGAAGGCGGCGATCGTCCTCTTATCGCTGGGCGAGGATCACGGCACCATCTGGCGGGCGCTGGACGAGGAGGAGATCAAGGAAGTCTCCCAAGCCATGGCGGGGCTGGGCAACGTCACCTCCACGGTGGTCGAGGAACTGCTGGTCGAGTTCATCTCCGGCATGTCCGGCGGCGGGGCGATCATGGGCTCGTTCGAGCAGACCCAGAAGCTGCTCGCCGCCTTCATGCCCGGCGAGAAGGTCGACACCCTGATGGAGGAGATCAGGGGTCCGGCCGGCCGCACCATGTGGGACAAGCTCGGCAACGTGAACGAGGCCGTGCTCGCCAACTATCTGAAGAACGAATACCCCCAGACCGTCGCCGTCGTGCTCTCCAAGATCAAGTCCGAGCACGCCGCGCGCGTGCTCTCCTCGCTTCCGGAAGATTTCGCGCTGGAGTGCGTGATGCGGATGCTGCGCATGGAGCCGGTGCAGCGCGAGATCCTCGACAAGATCGAGCAGACGCTGCGCACCGAGTTCATGTCCAACCTGGCGCGCACCTCCAAGCGCGATAGCCACGAGATGATGGCGGAGATCTTCAACAGCTTCGACCGCCAGACCGAGGGCCGCTTCATCGCCGCCCTCGAGGAGCGCAACCGTGAGGCCGCCGAGCGCATCCGGGCGCTGATGTTCGTCTTCGAGGATCTCTCCAAGCTCGACCCCGGCGGCGTGCAGACGCTGCTGCGGGCGGTGGAAAAGGACCAGCTGGGCCTGGCGCTGAAGGGCGCCTCGGACGCCCTTGGCGAGATGTTCTTCTCCACCTTGTCCGAGCGCGCCTCGAAGATCATGCGCGAGGACATGGAGAGCATGGGTCCGGTGCGCCTGAAGGACGTCGACGCCGCTCAGATGGCCATGGTTCAGGTGGCCAAGGACCTCGCCGCCAAGGGCGAGATCATGCTCGCCGGCGCCGGCGGCGATGACGAGTTGATCTACTGATGGCCGAGCCGAAGAAATTCACCTTCGACACGGTGTTCGACGGCGGCGGGGACATCACCTCCCAGCCCACCGTCTACAAACGTCTGTACACGTCGGAAGAAGCCGAGCGGCTGGCCAAGAAGTCCCACGCCGAGGGCATGGCCGCATCGCTGGAGCGGGCCGAGGTGCAGGCCGCACACGCCCTCACCGAACTGGCGGCGGCCGCAAAGGCGGCGCTGCCGACCCTGGCCGCGGCGGCGCACGAGCACCGCGTCGGCGCCGCCGAACTGGCGCTGGCCGCCGCCCGGCAGATCGCCGACGCCGCCTGCGACCTGTTTCCCGAGGCGCCGTTGCAGGCGGCCCTGGCGGCCCTGGCGCGGGAGGTGGAGTCGAGCCCGAAGCTGGTGCTCCAGGCCCCCGAAGCGCTTCTCGAACGGTTGCAGGCCGCGCTGAAGGAGACCGCCGAGGCGATCGGCTTTCCGGGCCAGATCATCGCCAAGGCCGATCCGACCCTGGCGAAGGCCGCCTTCGTACTCGAGTGGGGCGACGGCAGCGCCGCCTTCGATCCGGCGGAGGCCGCGGCCCGCGTCGGCGAGGCGCTGGAAGGCGCGCTGGCCGCCGAGGGCCTGCACGCCGAGGCGCTGGTCGCCCCGCCGCCCGTCGCTGCTTCGCCCGAATCTTCGACCGACCCCGAACCCGCGTTCGATCCCGAAGCGGACCCCAAGCCCACTGCCGCCGAGGAGGCGCCCGATGGCTGACGAACCCGAAACCGATCTGAAACTGGACGAATTCGGCCCCGACGGCGATGTCATCGCCGTCGCCCCCGACGGCGAGGAGAAGACCGCCTCGGACCTGGCGCCGGTGTTCGACGTGCCAGTGAACATCTCCGCCGTGCTCGGCCGCGCGCACCTCTCGGTCGCGCAGTTGCTGCAGCTTGGCCAGGGCAGCGTCCTCGAACTGGACCGCAAGGTCGGCGAGGCGATCGACATCTACGTCAACAACCGCCTGGTCGCCCGCGGCGAGGTGGTGGTGGTCGAAGACCGCCTGGGCGTGACCATGACGGAAATCATCAAGGACGGCGACACCGCGACCTGAACGGGCGCGGCGCACAAGGAGAAGAATCATGCGGCTACTCGTCGTCGGACATCTGAGCGGTCAGCTTTCCAATGCGGTCAAGCTGGCGATGGCGGCCGGGGCCAAGGTCAGCCACGTGGAGACGTGCGAGGCGGCCACCTATGCGCTCCGCGCCGGCCAGGGCGCGGACCTGTTGATGGTCGACTACGAGCTCGACATCGCCGCCCTGATCGCCGCCAACGAGGCCGAGCGCATCCGCGTGCCGGTGGTGGCCTGTGGCGTCGGCGCCGATTCCAAGCGCGCGGCCGACGCCATCCGCGCCGGCGCCAAGGAGTTCATCCCGCTGCCCCCGGACGCCGAGCTGATCGCCGCGGTGCTGGCGGCGGTGGCCGACGACGACCGGCCGATGGTGGCCAGGGACCCGGCCATGCAGCAGGTGATCGCACTGGCCGACCAGGTGGCGCCTTCCGAAGCCTCGCTGCTGGTCACCGGCGAAAGCGGCGTCGGCAAGGAAGTGCTGGCCCGCTACCTGCACGCCAAGTCGCGCCGCGCGCAGCGGCCGTTCATCTCGGTGAACTGCGCGGCGATCCCAGAGAACCTGCTGGAAAGCGAGCTCTTCGGCCACGAGAAGGGTTCGTTCACCGGCGCGGTCGCCCGGCGCATCGGCAAGTTCGAGGAAGCCAGCGGCGGCACCCTGCTGCTGGACGAAATCAGCGAGATGGACGGGCGCCTGCAGGCCAAGCTGCTGCGCGCCCTGCAGGAGCGGGAGATCGACCGGGTCGGCGGCGGCAAGCCGGTGAAGGTGGACATCCGCGTCATCGCCACCTCCAACCGCGACCTTGCCCAGGCCGTGCGCGACGGGACCTTCCGCGAGGACCTGCTCTATCGCCTCAACGTCGTGAACCTGCGCCTGCCGCCGCTGCGCGAGCGGCCGGGCGACGTCCTGGCGCTGGCCGAGCACTTCGAGAAGAAATACGCCGCCGCCAACGGCGCGCCCCACCGGCCGATCTCCGAGGGCGCGCGCCAGCGCCTGCTCTCCCACCGCTGGCCCGGCAACGTGCGCGAACTGGAAAACGCCATGCACCGGGCGGTGCTGCTCTCCAGCGGGCCGGAGATCGAGGAGTTCGCCATCCGCCTGCCGGACGGCGCGCCGATGCCAGCTTCGCCGGGCGCCGAGACCGCGCGCGCCGCCTCCATGGCCGCCGAGGCGGTGAGCCGCAGCTACGTCGGCCAGACGGTGGCGGCGGTGGAGCAGCAGCTGATCATCGACACCCTGAGCCACTGCCTTGGCAACCGCACCCACGCCGCCAACATCCTCGGCATTTCCATCCGTACACTGAGAAATAAGCTGAAGGAGTACCACGACGCCGGCGTCGCCGTGCCGCCGCCGCAGGGAGCGGGAGCGGCGAGTGCGGCTTGACGCTACTCGCCGCCATGCGATCGGCGCCGGACTGGCGGCCTTCGCCGCCCCCGCGCTGGCCGCCGAGAGCGCCGACCCGTTCGCCGCCGTGGAGGCGAGGACCGGCGGGCGCGTCGGCGTCGCCGCGCTCGACACCGCCAGCGGCGCGCGCCTTGGTCATCGCGCGGCCGAGCGCTTCGCCATGTGCAGCACCTTCAAGGCGATGGCGGCGGCCGCCGTGCTGGCGCGGGTCGACCGCGGCGTCGAGCGGCTGGACCGTTTCGTCCCCTACGCCGAGCGCGATTTGCTGGACTATGCGCCCGTCACCCGGCGGCGGGTGAAGGACGGCGGCATGCCGCTGGGCGAGCTTTGCGCCGCCGCCGTCGAGCTGAGCGACAACACCGCCGCCAACCTGATCCTGGCCGCCATCGGCGGGCCGGCTGGCTGGACCGGCTTCGTGCGCACGCTAGGCGACACGTCCAGTCGCCTGGACCGGATCGAACCAGCCATGAACACCGTCGCCGCCGGCGAGACGCGCGACACCACGACGCCGCTGGCGATGCTGGCCGATCTGCAGATGACGGTGCTGGGCAAGCTGCTCACGCCGGGCTCGCGCGAGCGTCTGGCGGGCTGGATGGTCGCCTGCCAGACCGGGACGGCGCGGCTCAGGGCCGGCCTGCCGAAGTCCTGGCGCGTCGGCGACAAGACAGGCGCCCTTTCGACCACCAACGCCAACGACATCGCTGTCATCTGGACGGCCACCGCGCCCATCGTGATCGCCTCGTACATCGCCGGCGCCAAGGTCGCCTCAGGCGCCGAACTGGACGGCGCCCACGCCGAGATCGGCGCCATCGTCGCCCGGGCCTTCCGCCCGGCCGAGGCGGGCGCCGCGCATGGCTGACGTCAGCTTCACACCGCTCGCCGGCGCCCGGCGCTCGGCCCGCTGCGCAGATCGACTATTCGGCCGCGACCAGCCGTGGAACCTCGGCCAGTCCGGAGGCGCGGCCCCGGGCGACATCAAGGTCATAGTGGCTCTGCAAGTTCATCCAAAACTCCGCCGAGCTGCCGAAGGCGCGCTCGAGACGCAAGGCGGTATCCGGCGTCACGGAGGTCACGCCGCGGATCAGGCGTTCGATGCGTGTGCGCGGAATCCCCAGAGCCTTCGCCGTGGCGTACGCCGTGAGCGAGAGCGGCTTCAGGAACTCCTCAAGCAAAATCTCGCCTGGATGGATGGGATCGAGCTTACGGGCCAAGGCCGAATATCCTCAGTGATAGTCGACGAACTCAACGTCTGTTGGTCCGCCATCGGTCCGGACGAAACAGATCCGGAACTGGTCGTTCACGCGGAGCGAGTGCTGCCCCTGGCGATCTCCGGCCAGGGCCTCAAGCCGGTTGCCGGGCGGGTGACGCAGGTCGGCAAGAGCCTGGGCCGCGTTCAGCATGTAGAGCTTGCGATGCGCGACGCGCGTCAGATTCGCGGGGAAGCCCTTTCCTGGCCGTTCAAGGCGAAAGACCGCCGCCAGGCGCTCATCGCGAAAGCCGATGATCGCCACGCAACCCCCCTGGCGTGGGCCTTAGTATCACAAGATGATACGCTAGCAAAGCGGCCCGACGCGGAAGGACCAGCCCATGGCTGACGTCACCCTTCCATCGCTGGCCGGCGTCCGGCCCTCGGCCCGCGAGATGTGGGGCTGGGTGGCGCGTGGCGAGGTGGCGCTGGCGCTGGGCATCGTCGGCATCGTCGTCCTGTTGATCCTGCCGATCCCGGCGTTCCTGCTGGACATGCTGCTGGCGATGTCGATCACCAGCGCGGTCTTGATCCTGATGACCTCGCTCTTGATCAAGAAACCGCTGGAGTTCACCGCCTTCCCCACCGTGCTCTTGATGGCGACGCTCTTCCGCCTGGGGCTGAATATCGCTTCGACCAGGCTGATCCTGGGTCACGGCCACGAAGGCACCGACGGCGCCGGCCACATCATCCAGGCCTTTGGCGAGCTGATGATGCACGGCAACTTCGTCATCGGCATCATCGTTTTTTCGATCCTGGTGATCGTCAATTTCGTGGTCATCACCCGGGGCTCGTCGCGGATCGCCGAGGTCGCCGCCCGCTTCACCCTGGACTCCATGCCCGGCAAGCAGATGGCCATCGACGCGGACCTGTCGTCCGGCCTGATCGATCAGGACGAGGCCAAGCGCCGGCGCAAGGACCTGGAGCAGGAGTCGACCTTCTTCGGGGCCATGGACGGCGCCAGCAAGTTCGTCCGCGGCGACGCCATGGCGAGCCTGCTGATCGTCGCTATCAACGTCGTGGGCGGCATCCTGATCGGGGTGGTGCAGCACAAGCTGCCGCTCAGCGAGGCGGCGTCGAGCTACACCATCATGACCATCGGCGACGGGCTGGTGAGCCAGATCCCGGCGCTGGTGATCTCCATCGCAGCCGGCCTCCTGGTCTCCAAGTCCGGCGTGGAAGGCTCGGCCGACAAGGCCCTGGTCACCCAGCTGGCCATGAACCCCACCAGCCTTGGCATGGTCTCGGCGGCGTCCGGCGTGCTGGCGCTGGTTCCCGGGATGCCGATCTTCCCCTTCGCCGCCCTCTCGATCGGCGCGGGGGTGCTGGCCTGGCGACGCTCGCAGGCGGTGCTCAATCCTCCCGCGCCGCCGCCGAAGCCGGCCACCGAGGCGCAGGAGGAGCCGATCTCGGCCAGCCTGGCCATCGACGACGTCAAGGTCGAGCTGGGCTATGGCCTCTTGAACCTGATCAACGACCTGGAGGGCCGCCGGCTCACCGACCAGATCAAGGCCCTGCGCAAGACCCTGGCCGGCGAATACGGCTTCGTCATGCCGCCGGTGCGGATCCTCGACAACATGCGCCTGGCCAACCAGGGCTACGCCATCCGCATCAAGGAGATGGAAGCGGGCGCCGGCGAGGTGCGCCTGGGCTACCTGATGGCCATGGACCCGCGCGGCGGCCAGGTGGAGCTGCCGGGCGAACACGTGCGCGAACCGGCCTTCGGCCTGCCGGCCACCTGGATCGAGGATGGGCTGCGCGAAGAGGCGGCGTTCCGCGGTTACACCACCGTCGATCCGGCCACGGTCTTGACCACGCACCTGACCGAGATCCTCAAGGAGAACATGGCGGACCTGCTTTCCTACGGCGAAGTGCAGAAGCTGCTGAAGGACCTCACCGCCGAAGAGAAGAAACTGGTGGAGGACCTGATCCCCTCGGTGGCCACCGCCAGCACCGTGCAGCGGGTGCTGCAGGCGCTGCTGCGCGAGCGGGTCTCGATCCGCGACCTGCCGACCATCCTGGAAGGGATCGCGGAAGCTGCGCCGCACACGGCCTCGATCATCAACCTGGTGGAGCAGGTGCGCGCCAGGCTGGGCCGCCAGATCTGCTGGGCCAACCGCTCCGAGGACGGCACGCTGCCGATCATCACCCTTTCGCCCGACTGGGAAGCCGCCTTCGCTGAGGCCCTGATCGGCCAGGGCGACGACAAGCAGCTGGCGCTGGCGCCCACCCGGTTGCAGGAGTTCATCCGCGCCGTGCGCGAGAGCTTCGAGCGTGCGGCGCTGGCCGGGGAAACGCCGGTGCTGCTGACCAGCCCGACCGTGCGCCCCTACATCCGCTCGATCATCGAGCGCTTCCGCGGCCAGACCGTGGTGATGAGCCAGAACGAGATCCATCCGAAAGCGCGCCTGAAGACCATCGGCTCGATCTAGCGCGCGCGTTCACGGGCCCGCGCCACGAAATCGCCAGGCTGTCCGAAAGCGGACTGCCCAATGTCCGCCTTGGGTTCGAAAGCGGCGATCAGCGGGTTGCGGCAAAGCAGGCTCTTGATAGTCCGGCCTGAAGAGAAGCAGACATTCTTCGGGAAAAAGGGACCTTGCTCGATGGGATTCGACGCCAAGAAAGGCTTCTACTCATTCTTTCTGACATTGCCGTCCGGTCCCTCTAGCCGTCGCTTCGCCTTTGCACTCGCCGTCCCGCTCGCCCTGGGCGGTTGCAAGCCCGAGCCGCCCGCGAGGAGCCCAGCCGAGATCGCCATCCATGCGGCCTCGATGGCGCCGGCCGAACCACAGGTGGCCGATCTCTACGTCCACAGTTGCAAGGCCTGCCATGCGCGCGCCGGCTCCGGAGCGCCGCTGGTCGGCGACCGAGCCGCCTGGGCGCCCCGTTCGGCGAAAGGCATGACCGGGCTGATGAGCAGCGTCGTCCAGGGCTTCAAAGGCATGCCGGCGGGAGGACAGTGCTATTCCTGCACCGCCGACGACTATAGGGCCCTGATCCGGTTCATGGCCGACCAACCCCTCGCCTGAGGGCGGCGAGACAGACGAGCGAGGAGATCTGGATGGCGACGCGACGGGCATTGATGGCGGGGACCGCTGCGATCGCAGGCCTCAGCGTTGCGGGCGCAGCGGGCTACCGGATCTGGCGCGACCGCGAACCTTCCGCGCCGCCGGCTGCGGACTCTGGCGGTCACATGTTGTGGCGAAACTGGTCAGGCATCCAGTGGGCCTATCCGGCCCGCCGCTCGGCCCCGGCCAACGAGGACGAGCTGGCGACGCTGCTGAAATCGGCGCCCGGTCCGATCCGGCCGGTGGGCGCGGGCCACAGCTTCATGCCCCTGGTGCCCACAGCGGGGACACTGCTCAGCCTCGACCGCATGGCCGGCGTCGTCGATCACGACTCCGCCGCCCTGACCGCCAAGGTGCGTGCGGGCACGCGGCTGGGCGATCTCGGCCCCGCCCTGGCCGCCATCGGCCAGGAGATGTGGAACCTGCCGGATATCAACAAGCAGTCCTTGGGCGGGGCCCTCGGCACGGGCACCCACGGCACCGGCAAGGGACTGAAGGCGATCCACGGCGAGGCGTTGTCCTTCCGCATCGCCACCGCCGGCGGCGAGGTGCTGGACTGCGCCCCTGACCGCCAGCCGGAGATCTACAACGCCGCGCGGGTGGGGCTGGGCGCGTTCGGGGTGATTACCGAAGTGACCCTGCAGAACCGGCCCCTGACTCCTCGGATCTACAAACGCGTAGAGCTGCGCGACTGGCATGAGGTGGCCGAGGACTGGCCGAACCTGCAAGCGACGCACCGCAATGCGGAGTTCTATGTCATCCCCTTCACTGGCAAGGCGGCCGTGATCACTGCCGACCCCACCGCCCGACCGCTGCTGCCGAGGGGCGAGGACCGCGACTCTGCGACCCTGATGCAGCTGAAAAGCCTGCGCGATGTGCTTGGCCTGGCGCCGCCGGTGCGTCGCTGGGTGGCGGACAAATTGATGACCGGCATGGCGCCGGAGGAGAGCGTCGACCAGGGCTGGAAGCTGCTCTCAAGCGAGCGGCCTATACGATTCAACGAGATGGAGTTCCACTTGGCCCGCGAGGCGCAGATTCCGGCGCTCAAGGAGGTGATGGCGACCGTCGAGGCCAAGCGCAATGACGTGTTCTTCCCAATCGAGGTGCGCACAATCGAGGCCGACGACGCCTGGCTTTCGCCGTTCTATCAGCGCCCCAGCGGCTCCGTGGCGGTGCATGCTTACTACAAGGACGACTATCAGTTCCTGTTCGAGCTGATCGAGCCGATCTTCCGCCGACATGGCGGCCGACCCCACTGGGGCAAGCTGAATTCGCTGAAGGCGGCTGATTTCAGGACGCTCTATCCGCGCTGGCAGGACGCCATGACCGTGCGCGCCCATCTCGATCCTACGGGCCGGTTCCTCAACCGTTATCTGAAGAAGGCGCTGATCGATGACTGACAAGGGACCGACCCGCGACGCGCAGGGCGGACTGGCGGTTGCTGCCTCGCCCACCTCGGGCTGTGATGTCGGCTTGGGTCGCAAGCGGACCCGAGCGGACTGCCCGAAAGCGGACAGGTGCATCAAGGCTTGCCTTCGAGCGTTCATCGACGCGAACCGTAGTACGGTCGGGCCTGGAGCCGTCATCACTACGGGGCGCCTTGCTCCTCAGGCTGTTGACCCTCGCCGCCCGCGCGGTTGGGCTGCTCTACAGGCTGCCGTTTGACGACGCTTGGCCCCAGCACAGGCTGGTTGATCACCCCGGAGTGGGCGTTCGGATCGGGCTTGTCGCCGATGTTCGGAATGGTCTGGGAAGATGGCGTCTTGACCGCATCGTTGAGCGGCGCGGCGGGCGGAACGATCCCGGAGGCCGGTTGGGACGACTTGGCTTCCGCGCCTTGGTCGCCCGGCAAGGGTGGGACATCTATCTTTCCGGGATCGAACATGGGCTGCGGCGCGTGCGGGTCCCAGCTGAAGGGCTGCGACGCGCCCGTCGTCGCGCTCGGAGATCCGGGGGTCACCTTGTAGCCGGGGGGAAGTCCGCTCGGCGGGACTTTGTCGGGAACGATCAACGGGCCGTTGGAGAACGCCGACGTGGGCGGCGGACAGGATCCCTTCGGCAGGGTTTTCTCGTAGGCCACGAAGGCATCGCGCGCTCGACGCAGCCCGCCCAACTTCGATTCCAACTCCTTCTTGTACCCCTCGAGCGCAGCTCGGCCGCGAGCGATGCTCGCCTCGACCTCCGCCACCGTCGCCTGCGCCTTTTTTAGGGCCTCACGCGCCGCGGGTTCCTGGCTTGGCTTCGCAAATCCAAGGTCGGCTACCGCATTCGCCTCGGCCTGCTTTGCCTCGTCGAGTTGCTGCTCGAGACCACTAATGAGGACTGACAGGCCCAGGTAGAGGAACGCGTGCAGTTTCGCGTCGCCATACGCATCGCGCCACCGCTTGTACACTTGCTCCAGTCCGGCGCGCTCTTCCCGAGTCCAGCACGGGCTGAGGCGCAGAGGCGTGGGAACCAGGGCGCCGCCGTCCAACGCATTCACATAGTTGTTGGCTTGCTGCTGAACCTCGCGCGAGCCAAAACCGACGGGCGCCGTCGCGCCACCGCCGCCGCCGCCCGCTGCACTCCCACCCGCGGTGGGCGGGGTGGCGGCCGGATTGGGACTGGGTGATTGCGCCTGGGCGACGGCGCAGATCATGACGAGCGGGACCAACCAGGCGATGAGCGTTCGCCTCCGGGGTTTCATTTGCGCCCAAGCTCCGCCGGAATCAGGCGCCGCAGGTCCACCCAGGTCATGCTGCGTCTTATCATCGACTTTGTGAACCTGAAACGAGCTTCGCCCCGCAGCCTAGGCGCCCTCAGCCCACACAAAATTGCATTTTGAGTTCGCCATGCGATGAGGGAGAATTGCCTGGTACTCCGCAGAGTTGTACCAATTCTTGGCCGCCTCCATCGAAGGAAACTCGAGGATCACCTTCGCGGGATATTCTCCAAGTCCGCCTTCGACAACTTCCGTATTTCCTGCGCGCACCAGATATTTGCCTCCGTGGTTCGTGATCGTGTCTGATACGGTCGCTATGTACGGACCCATCCCATCCATACTTGTGATTTCGAGTTCAATCAGGGCGTAAACGGCCATATCTCTTCTCCTTGGAGTTCTTGGGCAGAAGGGTTCATCGCTCTTTGTTTGTTGCGCACAAACTATTTCGCTCGCGAGAGTCCGCAATGGGTCGATAGCGGACCTAGGTGAGTCGCCCAGGAACGGACTCTTCCAAGGTCAGCGATGGGCCAAGCTTGCGGCGCTGGCCGAGTCTGCGGGCGCATGATCAGCCGCAGATTTCGTGGAACGAACGTCGCCGGCGGCTGTTTTCGTCTGCGCGAGGGGGGCTTCGACTTAGGGAGACCCTCATGCGTCAAGCCTTCACCTGCGTCGCCGCCGTAGCCCTCATGGCCCTGGCCGGCCAGGCGCTCGCCGCCAGCGACGCCGGCTCGTCGCAATCATCGACGACGACGTCCGACGCTGCGCCGGCCGCCGGCGCCAGCGCCGCGACCAGCGCCACGGTCGGCGGCTTCACCGTCGGCGAACCGGTGAAGGACAACAGCGGCGCCGTCATCGGCGAGATCGCCGACCTGAAGACCGGCGCCGATGGCGCGCCGACGGCGGTGATCAAGATGGGCGCCGATCAGTTCCAGGTGGCTGTCGCCAACCTCGGCTCGTCCGGCGGCGCGGCGACGATCAACCTCAGCCAGTCGCAGATCGCCGACATGGTCCACGGCAAGGCTGGAGCGAAGTAGTGAAGACCGCCGCCGCCAGGGCCGGCCTTGGCCTCGTTGCGGCGGCGTTCGCGTGGGCGGCCTGGGCGAGCGCCTGGGCCGATCCGCCGCCGGCGACGAATCTCTCGGCGGTGAAAGCCCACGCCCAGCCGGCCAAGTCGGCCGAGAGCGGAGCGCGGGAAACCGCCGCCACCTCCGGCCCGCTGGCCATCGGCGCCACGGTCAAGGACCGCGACGGGGTCACGCTCGGCCACATCACCCGCCTCACCACCGACAAGGCCGGCGTTTCCGTCGCCCAGGTGCGGCTGGGCGAGGACGTGCTTTCGATTCCCGTCAGCGACCTCTTCATGAAGAACGGCGAGGTGCTGAGCACGCTCACCCGGGACGAGCTGAAGCGCAGCGCCCAGCCCTGAGGGCGGCATTTCGCCCGACGCGCGAAACACCGGTCGTCCCGCCATTGCGGCGCAGGCCGCTCGCTGGTAGCCATTCGCCAACAGCGGCGAGCGGCCGCGCGGGGAATCACCGGTCATGGGTCCTGGCAGAAGCTTTCCGGCTCGAGGAGCTCGCCATGGCTGGATATGGGACGTCCTCACCTTCGAGCGGATGATCACCGGACCGGTGATTCACCTGGTCTACTGGTCGGGCCTGGGCGTGATCATCATCGCCGCGTTCGGCGTGGTCGGCGCCTCGGTGGGCATCGCCGTGCGCGAGCGCAGCCTGGAGACGCTGCTGGTGGCGATTCCCGGCCTGATCGGCGGCCTGCTGCTGGTGCTGGCCGGCGGCCTGGTCTGGCGGGCGTTCTGCGAGTTCTACGTGGTGATCTTCCGCATCGGCGATGACCTCTCGGCCCTGCGCCAAGCCGCCGAAGCCGAACAGACCCGCTCCGGCCAGCCGCCGGTCGGCTAGAGCGCGATAGCCGAAAGTGGGTACTACTTTCGGTGGCCATCGCGCTCTAAGACTCTTGAGTTTAGAGCCTTTTGGCCGCCTCAAGTGATTCCACTTGAGGCAAAAAGGCTCGAGGCGAGACGCACGGTTCTAAGGCCCAAACAACTTATTGCTTGTCATCCCGGAAAGCCGCGCTAGCGGCTTGTCCGGGACCTACTTCCCCGCAGGCGCTGAGTAGATCCCGGCCTTCCAGCTCGCTGGCGCGAGCTTCCAGCCGGGATGACAGACAAGGGGCGAGAGAAAGTGGCGAGCGGCGAGAGAATTCAGCCCCTGGCGATCGCTTGGCGCAGGCCCAGTTCATCCAGCACCGCGCCGTCGATGCGGGCGGTCTCTTTCACCGCCACCAGGCGCGCGTTTTCGGCGATCATTTCGTACTTCTTGAGAGCCTCGAAGGCTTCGCTGAGGGCGTCGCGGGCGCCGGCCTCCTCGGCGGCGGCCAGGTCGATCTCGCGCTGGACAGCGGCCTTGCGCATGGCGAGGCCCTCGTTGAACTGGGCCAGGTACCAGCCGGCCTCGGGGTTGGTCCGCGCGTGCATCAGTTCGGCCTCGCCCTCGGCGATCAGCACCGCCAGGCGCAGCTCGGCGATGGTGCGGCGCTGGACCACGTCCGCCAGCCGCACCTGCAACACCTCAAGCTCGAACTTGGAGAGCTTGATCAACTGATCGGCCCACCTCATCGTCCTTCACGCTCCAGGATCTCGCCGATCCGGTCGAAGGCCTCGGGCAGGCTCGTGTAGTCGTCCTTGTCCTGGGCCAGGAACCCTTCCAGCGCCGGATGCAGGGCGATCGCCCTGTCGACCTCGGCGTCGGCGCCGGCGCGGTAGGCGCCGATGCGGATCAGCTCCTCCATGTTGGCGTAGGCCGACAGCGTCTGGCGCGCCCTGGCCACCACCTCGCGCTCCAGCGGGGTCTGGCAGCCGGGCATGGTGCGGCTGATCGATTTGAGCACATTGATCGCCGGGTAGCGGCCGCGCTCGGCGATCTCGCGCTCCATGACGATGTGGCCATCGAGGATGCCGCGCACGGCGTCGGCGATGGGCTCGTTGTGGTCGTCGGCGTCCACCAGCACGGTGAAGAGGCCGGTGATCGGCCCGGCGACGGCGCCGTCCGGCCGCACCGGTCCAGGCCCCGCGCGCTCCAGGAGCTTGGGGAGCTCGGAAAACACCGTCGGGGTGTAGCCCTTGGTGGTCGGCGGCTCGCCGGCGGCCAGGCCGATCTCGCGCTGGGCCATGGCGAAGCGGGTGACGCTGTCCATCAGGCACAGCACTTCCAGGTCCTGGTCGCGCAGGTATTCGGCGATGGCCAGGGTCATGTAGGCGGCCTGGCGGCGCTTCAGCGCCGGCTCGTCGGAGGTGGCGACCACGACGATGGCCCGGCGAAGGCCCGCCTCGCCCAGGGTCTCCTCGATGAACTCGCGCACCTCGCGACCCCGCTCGCCGATCAGGCCGACGACGACGGCGTCGCAGGTGGCGTTGCGCGCCAGCATCGAGAGCAGCACCGACTTGCCGACGCCCGAGCCGGCGAAGACGCCCAGTCGCTGGCCGCGGCAGCAGGTGGTGAAGACGTCCATGGCCCGAACGCCCAGGTCGAGGCGCTCGCCCACCCGTCCCCGCGCATGCGCCGGCGGCGGCGGGGCGCGCAGAGGATAGGCGGCCATGCCCTGGGGCAGCGGCCCCTTGCCGTCGATGGGCTGACCGAACGCGTCGACGATCCGGCCCAGCCACCCGCGGGTCGGCCGCACCGAGGCGGCGTCGGGCTGGATGCGGATCTCGGCCCCCGGCGCGACGCCCTCCAGCGGACCGAACGGCATCAGGAGCGCCCGGGTCTCGCGGAAGCCGACCACCTCGGCCGGCAGCGGCGGGGCGCTGCGCCGGGCGATCACCGCGCGGGCCCCGATCGAGAGCCGCGTCAGCCCGCCGCGGGCCTCGATCAGGAGGCCGTTCACCGCCGCCACCCGTCCTGAGACGATCAGCGGGTCGACACGCTCAACCGCGGCGATGAGATTGCGCAATTTACGCCCGTAAGCCCCCAAGGAAACCAGCCGGCCGATGGTCGCCCCCGGGGGCTTAAGCATTGGCTAACTTCGGCAGACCGCCAGACGCCTCCCGCCGCGCCCGCGCGCGCAGCCTCGACAGGACCGACCCCGCGGGGCTAGCGGTCGGGTGACGGCGATGATGGCGAGACCATGCTGACGCTCTGGGGACGGCCAAGTTCGATCAACGTGCAAAAGGTGCTCTGGACGCTGGGCGAGCTTGGCCTGGAGCACCAATGGATCGACGCCGGCGGCGAGGCCGGCGGGCTGGACGCCCCAGCGTTCCTGGCCATGAACCCGAACGGGCGGATCCCGGTGATCGAAGACGGCGGCGCGCACGTCTGGGAGTCCAACGCCATCGTCCGCTACCTCTGCGCCCGCTATGGCGAGGGCGGGCTCTGGCCGGCCGATCCGCTGGCGCGGGCGCAGGGCGATCAGTGGATGGACTGGACGCTCTCGACCCTGCAGCCAGCGATCATGGGGCTCTTCTGGGGGTTCTATCGAACGCCGCGGGCCCAGCGGAACGAAAGGCGCAACGCCGCGCTGATCGCCGATTGCGCGGCGGCGATCACGCTCCTGGACCGCCATCTGGCCGCGCGGCCGTTCGTCACGGACCACGGTTTCTCGATGGCCGACATCCCCGCCGGGACGCTGATGTATCGCTACTTCGCCCTGGAGATCGACCGTCCGGCGGCGCCCGCCGTGGAGGCCTGGCGGGGGCGGCTGGAGGCGCGCGGCGCCTATCAAGCGCATGTGATGGCGCCCTTCGGAGAGTTGTTCGGCCGCCTGGCCTATTGATCAGCGCGCACGCATCACGAAAGAGTCATCGCCCCTGCGACTCCGCGCCTTGTCCGCCGGGTTGTCGGCGATTCGCAAATCAGCTTAACGATTCGCTCCGAGGGCTTTTCACTATTAACCGGTCTTAAATTAACTCGTCGGCAATGTGGCGGACGAGCTTCGGGGGCGGATTCACTTGTCGTCCCCACACTAACTTCCGCGGGGCTGCGGGGAGGGGTAGATGCGCGTTCTGTTGATTGAGGACGATAGCGCCACGGCGCAGGGCATCGAGCTGATGCTCAAGTCCGAGGGCTTTAACGTCTATACGACCGACCTGGGCGAAGAGGGCATAGATCTGGGCAAGATCTATGACTACGACCTCATCCTGCTGGACCTCAATCTGCCGGACATGAGCGGCATGGAGGTTCTGCGAACCCTAAGGGTTGGTAAGGTCAACACGCCGATCATGATCCTTTCGGGATCCAGCGAAATCGACACCAAGGTGAAGACCCTGGGTGGCGGCGCCGACGACTACATGACCAAGCCTTTCCACAAGGAAGAGCTGGTGGCGCGCATCCACGCGGTGGTGCGCCGCTCCAAGGGCCACGCCCAGTCGGTGATCCGCACCGGCGACATCACCGTCAACCTCGACGCCAAGACGGTGGAGGTAAACGGCATCCGGGTGCATCTGACCGGCAAGGAATACCAGATGCTGGAGCTGCTCTCCCTGCGCAAAGGGACGACGCTGACCAAGGAGATGTTCCTCAATCATCTCTACGGCGGCATGGACGAGCCGGAGCTGAAGATCATCGACGTCTTCATCTGCAAGCTCAGAAAGAAGCTGGCCGCCGCCGCCAACGGCAAGCACCACATCGAGACCGTCTGGGGCCGCGGCTACGTGCTGCGCGACCCGCAGGAAAGCCTGGTCGCGGCCTAAGGCTCAGCGGAGCCAGTTCTCGAACTGAAGGCCTGCGACGCGGCTGAACTCTTTCTCGTTGTCTGTCACCAGAGTCGCATCCAGCGCCAGGGCATGGGCGGCGATCAGCATGTCGTTGGCGCTGATGGGCGTGCCCGCCCGTTCGAGCTCCGTCCGCAGCCGAGCATAGTGAGCGTCGGCGGGCGGCTCTAACGACTTGACCTCGAGTCTGCGGAACATTTCCTGCACCTCATGGGCGAGGTTCCGCGAACCCTTCTTCAGCGCCCCGAAGCGCAGCTCTGCGGCGACGATCACGCTGGTGAAGACGTTCGCCTCTCCGGCCCGGGCGACGCGTTGGGCGATCCGGCCCTGCGGCGCGCGCATGAGCGCTGAAATGATGTTCGAATCCAGCAGGTAGCCGGCCACTAGAGGTCGAACGGCTCGGCCGGGAGGTCTTCGATTTCCGGAAAATCCTCCTCCAGCGGCTTGAGTTGCGCGAGATAGGAAAGAAGTCCGCCTTTGCGGGCCGGCTCCAGGATCAGACGATCGCCCTCCCTGGTGATCAGCACCTCGTCGCCCGGCAACTCGAACTCCCGCGGGATGCGCACCGCCTGGTTTCGACCGTTCCGGAAAAGGCTCGCACGTCTGGATGTCATAGATTCATTCTGGCCTATGCCGTGGCATATGTCCAGCGAAGCAATCGCGGTCAAGACACCGCCGAGCGCTTCGTCCATTCTTGCGCCATGGACGCGACAACCCGCCTGGCCCAGGAGAGCGTCGACCCGATCGAGCGGGCGCGGGCGCATATCGAGGCCAACGCCTACGAGACCCTGACGCTTTCCGACCTGGCGCTCATCGCCGGGCTCTCCACCTACCATTTCGCCCGCCAGTTCAACGCCCGCTTCGGGGTCAGCCCCATGGCCTATGTCCGCGCCCGGCGGATGGCCCAGGCGGCCGACCGGCTGAGCGGCGAAAAGCCTCCCGCCCTCGTCGAGCTGGCCTTCGACCGGCTTTGAATCCCAGGAAGGCTTCACCCGCGCCTTCAAACGCGCCTTTGGCGTCAGCCCCGGCCGCTATCGGCGCGCGGGCCAGGCGCCCAGCGGCAAGGAGATGGTCATGAGCGTCATCGCGTCAGCCCTCAAGCTCACCGCGCAGAGCGCGCCCCAGCGCCGGCCCGGTTTCCGCGTCGCCGGCGTCCTGGGCGTCTTCGACGAAACCAACCGCCACGGCATCCCCAGGCTCTGGCCGCGGCTGATCGAGCGGCTGCCGCTGGAGGGCCAGATCGGCGACGATTCCAGCTTCGGCGTCTGCTGGGCCAAGGTCGGCGGCGGCGAGGGCGAGGGCTGCTTCAACTACATGGCCGCCGTGCCGATCGCCGAGGGCGCGCCGGCGCCGGAGGGCCTGGCGGTGATGGACGTGCCGGCCCAGAACTACCTGGTGTTCCGCCAGGTGATGGATGGCTCCAACCTGCACGCGCAGATGCAGGCGGCGGTGAAGGAGATCTGGGGCGAGCGCGTCCCCAAGTCCGGCTACAAGCTAGCCAACGGGCCGGACCTGGAGGCCTACCAGCCGCACTTCGAACCCGACCGCGCCGGCGACTGGGTCGAATGGTGGATCCCGGTCGAGACCTGACCGGCGCGCCACCCGCCGGAAGCGGTCAGCGCTTCTTGCCAAGCTCGGCGGCGATGTCGCGGGTGAGGCGGCCGACCTTGCGGTGGGCGGTGGTGATCTGATCGCGGCTGACGCCCCAACGCTTCATCCAGTATTCCACCGCCTTGCGCTCGCTGAGGTCCAGCCGCTCCTTGTCGATGAACCCGCGCTTGTCCTTCAGCCCCGCCATCGCCGCGCCTCCGCCTGACGCCTGCAGGGTACGCCCTGGCAAGCGTTTTGCGCCAGCGTCGCCGCTTTTGTCTGGACCCTTCCCCTCAATGGGGAAGGGGCAGGGGTTGGGGTGTTTCCACCGGCGTCATCGCGCGAGCGCAGTTAGGCGACGGCGCCAATC
>JBIOEF010000028.1:0-31898 GCA_044445785.1 Caulobacterales bacterium | reverse complement strand
TCGGGCGAGTCCTCGAAGGCCAGGGTGAGGGTCGCGATCACCGGCGCGCAGGTGACCGCTTCAATCGCCAGACCCATCGCCAGCCGTCCCTTCGGGTCGATCTCAGCGGGCGCTGCGAAGGCCAACCGCAGCGACTCAGAAAGGTTCGCTAGCCCGGCCAGCGAGCCTGAGCCCAGGACGAATGGCTCCGCCTCGGCGACCGCTGCATCGGAAAAGCCGGCGTGGGCGAGCGTGTCGAAGCCAGGTTGGTCGAGAAGCTCGGCCGGCGCGCCTAGGACATCGCGGACGAAACCGGCGCCGATGACCGTGGGCGAGAACGCCTCGCGCAGGCCCGCCGCGCCGCCAAGGGCGGCTTCGATGGCGGCAAGCTCGTGCTCGGTGAAGCCTCGCGCCGTCAGTTGTTCAGAGTCGATCCCAGGAGCATCGCGCAGCGTGCGATGACCCAGCAGCGCCACCCTCACGGCGTCGATATCGACCCCGGCGCGCTCAAGGGCGATGATTGCCGGCTCGGCCAACGTGCGGATCAACTCGCCGTCGGCGGTTTCCGCGACGCTGGTTGGCCCAGACCAGGGCGCCGCCCCGAGGGCGAGTCCGCCGAGCCGCAGGGTCATCTCGGGGTCATCGAACGCCGCGGTCTTCAGGGCGTGGACGGTGTTCAGCGACTGTGAGGTGGTGGCGGCGATGGCGCCCGCCCTCGAATACAGGGCTGCGGCGAGCTTTCGGCCGGCGTCACTCTCGTAGGGAAAGCCTCGCGCGACGAGGAGTTCGCTGACCCCGGCGAGACCGAGCGCCACCGGCCGGGCGGCGCTTCGGCGATAGGCCTGGACCGGGTCGGCGCAGAAGCCGACCGCGCCCTCGATGTCCAGGGCGACGAAAGCCAGCCGGACGGCGGCGTCGAAGCCTTCGGCGTCGAAGCCGCTCCGGTGCTCGAACGCCAGGACGTTGACCGCAGCTCGGGGCGACACGGCGAGCAGATCGAGCGCCGTGGCGTCTTCCAAGGAGAGGGCGAGGGTGAGTGACGAGGTCTCCCAGCCGAGCTGCGCGGCGCGCGAGGCGTGCGGCCCCGCTTCAACAAGCTGATCGCGGCTGGCCACGGCGGTCACGTTGAGCGCTGGCTCGACGTCGACCCGAGCGCCAGTCTCCACGCCAACGCGCGCGAGCGCGACGGCCTCGGCGATCGTGGAGTCGGAAACGCCCGCCTCGCGCGCGGCCCAGGCGGCTCTGGCGAGCGCCTGATTGGCGTCGAAACTCGCGCAGGCGGAAGCGTCTCCCGCGCAACGCAGCACCGCTTCGCTGACGGCGCAAAGGCGCGCGGTCTGGACTGGGTTCAGAGCCGCGAAGAGGCCGCGTCCCGCCCGCAGTCGATTGGCGGCATCATCGAAATCTCTGCCGCCGACCCGCGGCAGGCTGGGACCCGGCGCTTGGGCGGTATCGCCGGCCAGGGGGTGGACGCGGGCCCCGAAAGGCAACTGCGGCCCGGGCGCGATGAGCCCGCCGACGATCGCGGCGAGGAGTTCGGCGCGAAACAGCTCCGCAGCCTCGAGATCCTCGAAGACACCCAGCGCCAGGCCCCACGCCGACAAGCGCCGCGCATGCCGCTCGGGCCCGCCTGCAAGCAAGGGATGCGGAGCCGCCTCGGGCCCAAGAGATTCCGGCGCATCCCGGGGGAAGTCGCCGGGCAGACCGTCCGCCCAGTCGAGCCAGGCCTCGACCCGAGCCGTGGTCCAGGCCCTGGGGGCCAGGACCTCCGCCAACTCGTTAGCCCGTTCGACCCAGCGAATCTCCGCCTCGATCGGCGGCTCGGAATCGGCGAAACGGCGGTCAAAGCGCATCCGAAGACTCAAAGCACCCCTTGAAAGGGCAGAGGCTAGGGTGCGTCGGCGCCGGCCTGCAATAGATGTTGAGTGGAGGCGCTGTCCTTTCCACAACATCTGGGCGTGGCCGACCGTCGCGGGCTATCGGACGGACGCTGGACGGCGCTGGGCCCGGAACCTATAACCGGCCGCATCGCTTGGGTTCACTTCGAGAGGCCGCGCCTCGCCGTGCTGAAATCGATCTTCACCTGGTGGAACTCGGCCACCATCGGCATTCGGTTCACGGTCGCCCGCCGCGCCGTTTTCATCGGCGATGACGACACCGGCAATCGCTACTACGAGGCGAAGGACGCCAGAGACAGCTACGATGGCCGCAAGCGTCGCTGGGTGATCTACAACGGCTATGCCGAGGCCTCGAAAGTGCCGGCGGAGTGGCACGGCTGGCTGCACTACACCTTCGATGATCCACCCACCGTGGCGCCGCTGAAGCGCCGCTCTTGGGAGAAGGACCATCAGCCGAACCTGTCGGGCACCGTCTGGGCGTGGCGTCCAAAGGGCGCCATCGGCCGTGGCGGCGAGCGGGCCAAGGCCACGGGCGACTACGAGCCGTGGAAGCCTGAGTGATGGCCCGCGCGCGTGTGCTCCTCGCCCTGGTCGCGGGCGGCGCGATCGCTGTCGCCGGGGGATTGATGGTCTCCGCGCAACAGCCGACATCCCAGGCCCCAGCGCCCCCGGACAACGGTCAGTCGTCAGGAAACGTTGGACCACCGGGCGTGCCGACGATCGAGGCGCCGCCGGAACCAACCCCGCCGCCGACGATCACGCCACCGCCGCCCGACAACAGCGATCAAAGCGGCCAGAGCGACCAGAGCGATGAAGCGGCCAGCAACAAGGCCGCGCCGACCAAGCCCGAGGCGGCCGCCAAGCCCCCCGAGCCGCCCAAGCCCGTGAGGAGTCCAGCCGCCATCCTGCAGGCGCTGGACAAGGTCAACACCGAAACCATCCGCTTCGCCGCCCCGGTGGGCCAGCGTGTCCGCTACAAGAACCTCGTTTTCACCGTGAAGGCTTGCGAGACCACCGGACTTGGCGATCCCTCGCCGCAGGCGTCGGCTTACGTAATCGTGGATTCGCAACCTCTGGCCATCCAAGGGCGTGCGGTGCCACCGGCTAAGCCGGTCTTCCGCGGCTGGATGTTCTCCAACTCGCCCGGTCTGCACCCCCTGCAGCACCCGGTCTATGACGCCTGGCTGATCACCTGCATCGCCGCCGCGCCACCCGCGTAGGGATCCATTCGGCCAAAATCGGCATTGACCTCCAGCGCCGCCGCAAGGCGTCGGACGTATTCGGCGCGTGTCAGTTCCTCGGCGCCGAACAGGGTCAGATGATCGGTGATGAATTGGGTGTCCAGCAACACGAACCCGCCCGCGATCAACCGGGCGATCAGGTGAGTGAGCGCCACTTTGCTGGCGTCGCGCTCCAGTTGGAACATGCTCTCGCCGAAGAAGGCCCCTCCAAGGGCGACGCCGTATAGCCCTCCCGCCAGCCTGCCGTCGGTCCAAGCCTCTACGCTGTGCGCCACGCCGCGGCGGAAGAGCTCGGAACAGAGCCGCTGGATCGGTTCGTTGATCCAGGTCTCCAGGCGTCCCGCGCGAGGCGACGCGCATCCTTCCACGACCGCCTCGAACGCTTGGTCTATCCGGATCTCGAAGCGGTCGGTCCTGACGGTCCGCGCCAGACGCCTGGACACATGGAAACGCTGTAGCGGCAGCACGCCGCGCCTCGCCGGGTCCACCAGGAAGACGCGCTGGTCGTGGCGCGCGTCGGCCATGGGAAACACGCCCCGCCGATAGCAGGCGATCAGATCGTCGGCGGAGAAGGCCTCCAACGGGTCCTCGCTCTGTGAACTCGATCAGCTTCCACGTAGGGGCACGCCGCAGGGCGCGCCAGCGGCTTTGGCGGGCGCCTGGGCGCTAGCTGGAGCGCCTGATCCATTCCTCCAGCCAATGGATGTGGTAGCGCCCCTCTAGGATCTCCGGTTCAGCGAGAAGGTCCTGAAAGAGGGGAATGGTGGTCTCGATCCCGCCGACGACCATCTCGCCAAGGCACCGCTTCAGCCGCGCGACACATTCGGTGCGATCACGTCCGTGGACGATCAGTTTGCCCGCCAGGCTGTCGTAGTAGGGCGGCATCACATAGCCAGCGTAGAGCGCCGAATCGAGCCTGACGCCGAGGCCCCCGGGGGCATGGAAATCGGTCACCAGCCCAGGCGACGGGGCGAAGGTGCGCGGGTTTTCCGCGTTGATCCGACACTCGATCGCGTGGCCTTCGAACAGGACCTCGCTCTGAGTGAAGGAAAGCGGCAGCCCGGCGGCGATGCGGATCTGTTCGCGCACGAGGTCGATTCCGGTGATCGCCTCGGTGACCGGGTGCTCGACCTGGAGGCGGGTGTTCATCTCGATGAAGAAGAACTCGCCGTTCTCGTACAGGAATTCGATGGTGCCGACACCGAGATAGCCGATCGCGGCGACGGCCTTGGTGACCACCGCGCCGATCGCGGCCCGGGCGGCGGGGTCGATCGCCGGGGACGGCGCCTCTTCCATCACCTTCTGATGGCGTCGCTGCAAGGAGCAGTCGCGTTCGCCCAGGTGGCAAACGGCGCCAAAGGAATCGGCGATCACCTGCACCTCGATGTGCCGGGGCGTTGCGAGATAGCGTTCGAGATAGACGGCGTCGTCGCCGAAGGCGGCTTTCGCCTCGGCCTTGGCGGTGGCGAGGGCTTCGGGCAGTTCCTCCGCCGATCGGGCGACCTTCATACCCCGGCCCCCGCCGCCCGCCGCGGCCTTGATCAGGACCGGAAAGCCGATTTCCCCAGCCGCCTGGATGGCCTCCGCCTCGGAACTCAGCGCGCCCTCCGAGCCGGGCACCACCGGGATGCCGGCGTTGCGGACGGCCACCTTGGCGGCGATCTTGTCGCCCATGATCCGGATGTGCTCGGGCTTGGGGCCGATGAAGGTGAAGCCGTGCGCCTGGACGATCTCGGCGAAGCGGGGATTTTCCGACAGGAAGCCGTAACCCGGATGCACGGCCTGGGCGCCGGTAATCTCGCAGGCGGCGATGATGCCTGGGATGTTGAGATAGCTCTTGGCCGCCGGGGCGGGCCCGATGCAGACGCTCTCGTCGGCCAGGCGCACATGCATGGCGTTCGTGTCGGCCTCGGAATGAACCGCGACGGTGGCGATCCCCATCTCCTTGCACGCACGGTGCACCCGAAGGGCGATTTCGCCCCGGTTGGCGATGAGGATCTTCTCGAACATCTCTGACGCCTATTCGATCACCGCGAGGGGTTCTCCGAACTCCACGGGTTGGCCGTCGGCGACCAGCAGCTCGACGATGCGCCCGGCGCGCGGGGCCGGGATGGGATTCATCGTCTTCATCGCTTCGATGATCAGCAGCGTCTGGCCTTCGGCGACGACGTCGCCGGCCTTGACGAAAGGCTCCGCGCCGGGCTGCGGTTGCAGATAGATGGTGCCCACCATGGGCGACTTCACGAGATCGCCGTCAAGCGCCGCCTCGGCCGGCGCGCGGGCCGCGGCGGAGACAGCCGCCGGCGCGGACAGTGGCGCGGCGAGACCCGGCGCGGGTAGGCTCACCGAAGCGGCGTTACGAGCAACCTTGATCCTCAGATCGCCTCGCTCGACCTCGATCTCGGTCAGACCAGTCGCATTGAGGATCGCCGCCAGCCGCCTCACCAGGCGCGCGTCGATCGGGTCGGCGGGTGCCTTCGAACCTTCCATGCGGGGCATAACCTTGACTGTTGCGCCGATCGTTCAGTCCGCCGCAAGGCCGCAAGCGGCCTCGACGGCGAGTTCGTAGCTGGCGGGACCGAAGCCGGAGACCACGCCGGCCGCGGCGAGGGAGACATAGCTTTCGCGCCGGAAGGCCTCTCGCGCCGCAGGATTGGAAAGATGGCACTCGATGACCGGAATCGACAGCGTCCTCAATGCGTCCAGAAGCGCGATCGATGTGTGGCCGTATCCGGCTGGGTTGAGCACCAGAGCGCTAGCCGCGCCGCGAGCTTCCTGCACCCAGTCGATCAGTTCGCCCTCGTGGTTGGTCTGGCGGAAGACCACCTGCCGCCCCTTCGCGATAGCCCGGCGCTCGCAGAGGCCGCGGATGTCTTCGAGCGTGGAATGGCCATAGAGTTCCGGCTCGCGGTCGCCCAGCAGGTTGAGGTTGGGGCCGCTTAAGACATAGATCGGTTTGGACATTCGGCCCCGCCGCCCGTTCGGTGCGTCTTGTAACGTCCGCCGCCTGGGGTCACAAGCGCCGCGCCCTCGGGAATTGAGTCCGTGGGACCAACAGTTTGAGCGGAACCGTTCAGGTCCTCGGCCGTTGCGGTCGAGGTTTCAAGGGCGGAACGCCAGTTAGTGTTGCCGCGTTTTAGCCTTTATTAACCAATAGCGCTGCCGTGGGGCCGGCAACGGTCCATCTCGGCGCGCCTGAATGGCGGAAGAAACGTGAGATCGAAGATGTCGAAACTGACGATGGCGGGAGTGTTGTTAGTTGGTGGTCTGTCCTTGGCCGGATGCGCCACCGAGGACTATGTGAACAAGCATGTGGCGGTGGTCCAGGACCAGGTCACGGCCCATGACCAGCACCTGGCGCAGCTTGATCAGACCACGCGCGACGCTCTCCAGCGAGCGGAGGCGGCGAACAAGCTGGCCGAGGGCAAATTTCTCTACGAGATGGTGCTCTCGGATGACTCGGTGAAGTTCCCCATAGAGTCCTCGCAGCTTTCGCCTGAGGCCCAGACCCGGCTGATGGACTTCATCGAGAAGCTGAAGTCGGACAACAAGAACGTCTACCTGGAGATCCAGGGCCACACCGACGTGACCGGCGACAAGTCATACAACATGCGGCTGGGCGAGCAGCGGGCCGAAGCGGTCCGGCGGTTCATGAACGAACAGGGCGTACCCCTGAACCGGATGGCGACCATTTCCTACGGTCCAGATCAGCCGGTGGCGCCTAACACCACCCGCGAGGGCCGGGCCCAAAACCGACGCGTCGTCGTCATCGTGATGGCGTAGCGCCCCAGGGCCGCTCCGGCGACCCTTGGTCGGCATTCGGTCAGCGCAGAAGGGGCCCCTGTGGGCTCAGCTTGCCCGACCCTGAGACCAGCAGGTCCGACCAGCGCCATTCGCCCTGGCCGACGACCAGTCGCGCGGCCCCAGGAGCCTCGTTCATCGAGAACAGGACTAGACCACGCACCGGCTCGGTGCGGCAGGCCTTCGGAGCGAAGGCGATTTCCCACATCATCGCTTCTCGCACGGCCGCCAGGCCCTTGCCGTCCTCGCTCGGGCTCTGAACCCAGTCGCCGTCCCAGATCATGATCGCCTTCGACGTCGGCGCGCCGGCGCGTACGCCCTGGCTGAGCGCAGCCTGCACCAGCGGATCACGGCGCAGCGCCGTCTGCACGCGACGGGCCATGTCGCATGATCCGCCCGGCGATCCGGACCCGGCGCTGGCCGCCCCGGCCAGTTGCGCGTCGGTGAGACCCGAACCCTGGCTCGGCGCGCCGTCCGCGCGCGCCGGCGGTTCGGGCAAGGCGTCGGCCTCGGTGGGAGTTGCATGTCGCACCATCGACCGCGTGGGCGCGGGCTCGACCGTTTCCTTGGGCGCGGCAGCTTGCAGCGCGGGCTTTGGCGCTGGAGGCGGCGGGACGGGCGGCGCAGGGGGCGCCAGTCTCAACAGGCTGACGTTGATCGCCTCCGGCTCGACGAGGCGCGCCGGCGCGGTCTGCCCCACGATCAACGCCGCGAGCAGGGCGCCATGCGCCGCAATGCTCGTCGCGACGGCGCCCAGCCGCTGTCTACCCAGAGCCTGATGTCGGCGAGTCTGGCTCATCCGCATCCCAAAGCTGATCTCGGACGCCTCGCAGACCATGCGCTCGCGTCAGCAAGATGGCGAGAGGGGCCCAGTCGCAAGCTGTTGCGGTTGACGGCCAGGCGCCTGGGCGTAGATTGGCCCCGTCTCCGGGGAGTCCTGGCAAGGGACTGAGAAACCGCTGTTGGTGCGGTGACCCGCTGAACCTGATCCGGGTGATGCCGGCGAAGGGAGAGAACGAGGTCTCTAAGGCCCTCATTTTCCACCAACGTCCGGCAGACCCCGCCTGCGTGGGAGCCTTCACGATGCGGCTGATGGTCAACGGCGAGCCGCTGGAGGTGGCCGCCGCCTCCGTCGAGGCGCTGGTGGCCGTTCTGAAGCTTGACCGGCGAAAGCTCGCCGTGGAGCGCAACCTGGAAATTGTCCCGCGCTCGGCCTACGCCTCCACATTGCTGGCGGAGGGCGACCGGATCGAGGTCGTTGCGTTCGTTGGCGGCGGCTAGAGGAGAAGAGCAAGATGGACGGCTCGCAACCGCTCGCAGATGACGCCTGGACGGTCGCCGGGCGCGTGTTCCGATCACGGCTGATCGTGGGCACGGGCAAATACAAGGACTATGCGCTGAACGCGGCCGCCGCGGAGGCGGCGGGGGCGGAGATCGTCACCGTCGCGTTGCGGCGTGTGAATCTTTCCGATCCCAATCAGCCGATGCTCTCCGATTTCGTTAAGCCGGACCGCTTCACCTACCTGCCCAACACCGCCGGTTGCTTCACCGCCGAGGAAGCCGTCCGCACCCTGCGTCTGGCTCGCGAGGCCGGCGGTTGGGATCTGGTCAAACTCGAGGTTCTGACCCGCACCGCTCATCTCTATCCGGACATGGAAGAGACGCTGCGCGCCCTCAAACTGCTCGTGGCCGACGGCTTTTCTGTGATGGTCTATTGCACCGACGATCCGGTCTTCTGCCTCAAACTGGAGGAAGCAGGGGCGGCCGCCATCATGCCGGCGGCGGCGCCGATCGGCTCAGGCCTTGGCATCCAGAACCGCGTCAACATCGCCTTCATCGTCGAACAATCCAAGGCGCCGGTTCTGGTCGACGCCGGCGTGGGGACGGCCTCGGACGCTGCGCAGGCGATGGAACTCGGCTGCGACGCAGTTCTGGTGAACACCTCGATCGCCGAGGCCAAGGATCCGGTGCGGATGGCCGGGGCCATGAAACACGCGGTCATCGCGGGCCGAGAAGCCTACCTCGCCGGCCGCATGGCAAAACGGATGTACGCCGATCCGTCCTCGCCACTGGCCGGGCTCATCTAGGCCAGGACGCGAAGACGACGACCCGCGTCCGACCCGCTCAGCCCTTGCCCTCGGCCTTGGCGATCCCGGCCTGGAGCGCGTCGAAGTCCTCGCCGTGGACGATCTGGTCGCCGACGACGAATCCGGGGGTTCCGTCGATCGCCAGCTTGGCGGCGAGCTTGGCCACGTCGGCGATCTGGGTCCTGGCCTTGTTCTGCGCTTGCGGCGTCTGCGTGGCGGCCAGATCCACCCCCTTGGCCGCGGCGATCCGATCGACTTCGTCGTCCGTCAGCGGGTGGGCGGCCATGAAGGCTTCGTAGAGGCCCACATAGTCCTTGCCTTGCGCCTTGGCGCCCAAGGCGGCGATCGCGGCGCGGTCGGACGTATCGCCGAAGATCGGCATCTCCTTGAACACGAACCGCACCTCGGGGTGCCTCCGGATCAACTCGACCACCTTGGGCGCGATGTTGATGCAGTGTGGGCAGCGATAGTCGTAGAACTCGGTGACGGTCACCTTCCCCGCCGGATTGGCGACATAGTCGCGGGGGTCACGCTCGAGGGCGGCTCGGAGCGCGGGTAGGGCGCCCCTGGCCTTCCGGTCGGCGTCCGCTTCGGCCTTGGCCTGGTTCGCATCGTCCTTGGCCTGCATGTTCTCGATGGCGTCCCGCAGCACTTCAGGGTGGGCCATCAGGTAGGCCTTCACGCGGCCACCGAAAGCCGCGTCGTCGCCGCCAGCAGGCTGGCAGGCCAGAAGGCCCAGCGCCGCAAACGCGCTGGCGAAGCCGGGAACGATGCGAGTCATCCTTGGCGGCCCAGGGCCTTCAGATCGTCGGGGGAGGGTTGCGAGGCCAGCACGATATCGGTCGCCCTGCGCCATTCGGGGGTGTCCTTCTTCAAGAGCTCCCGGGCGCGCATGGCGAAGACGCGGGCGTCCTTCATCTGGCCGAGGTTGAAGTTCTGCTCTGCCGCGGCGAGCCGCGCCATGCCAGCATCGCCCTTGGCGTCATAGGCCTCGGACAGATACTGCCAGGCCAGCGCGTTGTCGGACTCGACGATCAGCGAGCGGTTGAAGTTCAGGATCGCCTCGTCGAGCTTGGCCGGGTTGTTCTCGGCCAGCAGGGCTTCGCCGAGGAGAATCCGCAGCAGCGGGGCGTCTGGCTTCAGCTCCACCGCCTTGCGGAGCGCCGGTTCCGCCTCCACGGAACGCGCAGACTCCAGGAGGACCTGACCGCGAAGCTCATAGAGGTAGGGATCATCCGGCCGCTCGACCGTCAGGGCGTCGATGGCCTTGAGCGCCTTGTCGGTCTCGAGTTCCTTGTAGTAGGCGATCGCCCGGGCGTAACGAGCCGGGAACGACGGGTCCTTGTCGCTGAAATCCATGTAGGTCTGGTAGGGGCGGTTCATGAAGCCCTTGATCTTGGCCTTCATGATCTCGAACTGGGCAATGGATTCGGGCGAGTCCTTGGCCGCCCAGTGAGGCTGGGTCTTGGCCCGCGCGGCCAGCGCCTCGATCCGGTCGTCTGTCAGCGGGTGATCGCGGAAATAGGGGTACTTCTTCTCGTCAGAAAAAACTTCTTCATATCTGAAATTATTGAAGAAATCGACGAGTCCCTGAGCCGAGTATCCGGCCTTTTCCAGATAGGTGATCGCCGCCTGGTCGGCCCTGGCTTCCTGCTCTCGTCCGTAGGCCAGCATGTTGAGTTCGGAGAAGTAGCTCGACGAATAGATCAGCCCGGCCGCCGCGTCCGGCGCGCCGGCGATGGCGGCCAGCAGGCCGAGCCCCAGGCCCAACACCATCGGACCAACCCCGGCGTGGCCCATCTCGCCCGATCGCGCGACGTCTCCGCGCTCCATATGACCGGTCTCGTGCGCCAGCACGCCCTCCAGTTCGTTGGGCGTCTTGGCTTGCATCACCAGCCCGGTGGTGACGATCATGTTGTAGCCGGAACCGGTCTCGGCGTTCATTTGCGGGTCGTTGACCAGGTAGACCTTGACCAGCTTCGGATCGATGTCCGCGGCGGCGAACACCGGGTCCATTTCCTGGTGCAGGATCGCTTCGATCTCGGTGTCCCGCGCGATGTCGAGCTGAGGCCCCCCTTGATCCTGGGGCCGGGCCTGGGAGACTGGGGTCAGCAGCAGGCCGGCCGCGGCCAGGCCGCCGACGAGGGCGCGACCCAGGCGGGCTGCGGGCTGGGTGCGGGTGGTCACATCCTCGCTCCGGATCAATATCCCACGCCCCTCGTGGTTCGAACCTATCCCCTCACGCGCCCTTCCGCCACCAGCCGCGGCGAGGCTGCGGCGGCGGCGCCAGGATTTCATTGGGATCAGGTTCGCGCGGGAGCGCTGGCGCGGGCGCTTCCACGGCCGCAACCGGCTCAGGTTCTGGCGGCGGCTGCGGGGCGGGCGCTGGTTCTGGCTGGATTTCGAGGGGCGTCGGCGTTTCTTCCACCACCTTGAGCACCGGCGCAGGCTGGGGCGCTGGCGCGGGCTCGACCGGCGCAGGTTCCGACGCTGCAGCCTTGCTCCGGCCGCGCCGAACGCGCTTCGGCTTTTCGTCCTCGGCGGGAAGTTCGACCCATATCTCTTCCGCCGGCGCTGGCGCCTCGGCGACCATCAGCGTCTCCTCGGCGACCAGCAGCGGCTCCGCGGCGGGCTGGCCGAGGTCCGGGTAGGGGGTCGACCGCGCATCCGGCGCCGGCGCCGGCGCGAGCGCCACGACGGCGGCGGTAGGTTGCGGCTCAGGCGGCGCCGATTGCACGGGTCCGCGCCATTGATAGGCGTCGTCCCCGACCGGCCGAGCTGGCCAGGCCCAGGCGTAGACGTCTCCGGCGCGCGGCTCCTCGCGCATCCTGCGACCACCGCGGCGGCCCCGGCGGCGGCGGCGGCGGCCTTCGCCGTCAAGCTCTTGGGCGTGATCGTCCTGCGAGGGGCGAGGCTGCGCCGGCGCCTGCGCGCCATGCGGCTCCTCGCCGCGCCGGCCGCGCCTGCGCCGACGGCGGCGGGGGCGGCCTTCGTCCTCGCCGTCCTCGCGTCCGCCTCCGCGGGCCGACTGACCGGCGCCCCCTTCGCTTTCCTCGCGTTCCTCTTCCTCCTCTTCTTCCTCTTCTTCTTCGTCTTCCTCTTCGTCTTCCTCGGAGGCGTCGTCCTCGGCTAGGGCGGCGTCCTCCTCGGCGGGGACATAGGGCTCGGTCGCCGGCGCTTCCCAAGTTCGCGCCGTCGGCGCTTCGCTGGAAAGGCGGTCGATCTGGTGGTCGGCGTGTGAAAGCGCCTCGTCGAGGACCACGTTCACCCACAGACCATGCGCCTGGCGCACCCTGACCAGGTACTCGCGCTTGGCGTTCAGGATGTAGAGGCCGACGTCCTTGGGGACCCGCAACGCGATCTCGCCGCCGCCTTTCAGGGCCTCCATTTCCACCGCTCTCAGAGCCGCCAGCGCGCTCGATTCCACCGAACGCACGCGGCCTGCGCCTTGGCAGTGCGGGCAAACGTGGGTCGTTCCCTCAAGAATGCCGGTGCGGCGACGCTGGCGGCTGATCTCCATCAGGCCGAAGGAGGAGATCTTGCCCATCTGCACGCGGGCGCGGTCGTCTTTGAGGCAATCCTTGAGCTTCTTCTCGACCGAGCGGTTGTTCTTCGCCTCGTCCATGTCGATGAAATCGATGACGATCAGCCCGGCGAGGTCGCGCAGGCGCAGCTGACGGCAGGTCTCCTCGGCCGCCTCCATGTTGGTCTTGAGCGCTGTGGCTTCGATGTTGCGCTCGCGGGTGGCCCGCCCAGAGTTGACGTCGACAGCGACCAGCGCCTCGGTCTGATTGATCACCAGATATCCGCCGGACCTCAGCGGCACCACCGGCGAATAGATCTGCGAGAGGTGATCCTCGATCTTGTAGCGCACGAAGAGCGGCGTCGGCTCGTGATAGTGCACCACCTTCTTGGCCTGCGCCGGCATCAGCATGCGCATGAACTCGCGCGCTTCCTTGAAGCCAGCCTCGCCCTCGACCCAGATCCCCTCCAGATCCTTGTCATAGAGGTCGCGGATCGCCCGTTTGACCAGGTCCTCCTCCTCGTAGATCAGGGCTGGCGCGATCGAGTGCAGGGTGGTTTCGCGGATGCTTTCCCAGGCGCGAACCAGATAGTCGTAGTCGCGCTTGATCTCCGCTTTGGTCCGCTTGGCGCCGGCGGTGCGCACGATCAGGCCCATGCCCTTGGGCGTGGCCAGGCTCTGGACGATGGTGCGCAGCTTCTTGCGGTCGGTGGCCGAGGTGATCTTGCGACTGATGCCGCCGCCGCGGTCGGTGTTGGGCATCAGGACGCAGTAGCGGCCGGCGAGCGACAGATAGGTGGTGAGCGCCGCGCCCTTGTTGCCGCGCTCTTCCTTGACCACCTGCACCAGCATGATCTGGCGGCGCTTGATCACTTCCTGGATCTTGTAGCGGCGGATCATCCGGCGGCGCCGGCGCTCGACCTCTTCGTCGATTTCGTCCTCGTCTTCCGCGGCCTGGACTGTCTCGCCGTCTTCATCGACCGCCGCGGCGGCGGCGTGGCTCGCCCCATGACCGTTGTCGTCGTCGTCTTCGGCCGCTTCGCGCATTAACGCTTCGCGGTCCGCCTGTGGAATCTGGTAGTAATCCGGGTGAATCTCGTCGAACGCAAGGAAACCATGACGGTTTCCACCGTATTCGACGAAGGCGGCTTGTAGACTGGGTTCTACTCGCGTGATCTTGGCGAGGTATATATTGCCGCGAAGCTGTCGACGGCCCTGACTCTCAAAGTCGAATTCTTCAACATGCGTCCCATCCAGGACCACCACCCGCGTTTCTTCCGCGTGGGCGGCGTCGATTAGCATTTTTCTTGTCATAAAGGCGTTCTCCGCGGCGCGCGGCGGGCCGTTGGCCCGGGCGCCAGCATATGTCGGGCGCGCCAGCCGCCGTCTGAGTCGGACCGCCGGCATCGGCTTCGGCGGCTGCGGTTCTCAGGCGGGCTAAGGCGGCGCTGCCCATCAGGTTTCTAGGTTCCAATGCGCGCTTCCAAGGTGAAAGCGCGACGAAGGGGGCGCGTCGTCGCCCAGTGGCGAAGGCCCGACGCACAGCCGCTTGTTCGAAAGAAGCTCCGGATTCGGACGCTCGAACACGCACGGCCAATGTAGCAAGAATAGGTCGCAAAAGGAAAGCATGCGTCCATAGGGCCGGTTCGGCCCTCCACTTAACCCTTTCTCTACACGCTAAGGCCGATAGTCGCACCAACGGCGAATTCGCTGAATGGTGGGTGTGGGCGGCATGCGACGCGTGCTTGTCGAAGGGTTGAAGGCTCGCTGGGTGCGCGTGGCCATGGGGCTTGGCTTCGCCGCGGCGTGCGCTGTGGCCGTCGCCGCCGGGGTCCAGAGGCCCGCCAAATCCGACGTGATCGCCGTGCGCTTCGGCGGCGACAGCAGCGAAACCCGAATCGTCGTCGACCTCGACCGGGCCGCCAGCGGCAAGATCGACGACGCGGCGGGCGCCGGCCGGATGGAGCTGACGCTGAAAGGCGTCTCTGCGTCGGGCGTCCTGCAAGGCAGGGGCAAGGGGCTGGTGCGCGCCTGGACCGTCGAGGAAGCCGACGGCGGCGCCCGTCTTAGCCTGGACCTGGCCCAGGGCGCCAATGTTGCCCGCCGCTTCCTGATTCCGCCGGCCGACGGCGTCGCCAACTATCGTTACGTCCTGGACATTGCCCTGCGCCCAGGCGCGCCGCGGCGCCCGCCGATCACGGCCGCTTCGAGCCCCGCTCCGGCTCCGGCGGAGGTTGCCGCGCTCATTCCGGTCAAGGCGCCGGAGCCACCGCCGCTCCACTTGCGCAAGGTCATCGTCATCGACGCGGGCCACGGCGGCAAGGACCCGGGGGCCGGAGGCGCGAACAGCAACGAGAAGGACGTCACCCTGGCCGCGGCCGAGGTGCTGAAGGCCAGGCTCGAGCGCGAAGGTCGCTACCAGGTGGTGATGACCCGCGATTCCGATGTGTTCATTCCTCTGGAAATGCGGGTGCAGATCGCCCGCAAGGTCGGCGCCGATCTCTTCATCTCGCTGCACGCCGACTCCGGGCCGGAGACCGCCACCCACGGCGCCAGCGTCTATACGCTCTCGGAGCGCGGCGGCTCGCGGGTCGGCTACGTGCTCGACCGCAACGAATGGTTCCTTCAGCCCACGGCAGGCGGAGGCGACCGGGCCGTTGGCCAGATCCTGCTGGATCTGACCCAGCGTTCCACGCGCAACCGTTCGGCGGTGTTCGCGCAGACGCTCATCGACCGGGTCGGCGACCGGGCGCCCTTGCTGCCGCGCAGCCATCGCGACGCAGGCTACTTCGTGCTCCTGGCGCCGGACGTCCCAGCCGCCCTCCTCGAAATGGGCTTCATCACCAATCCGAGCGACGAGGCGCGCCTCAACGACGAGAGCGCCCGCGACGCGCTGATGGACAAGGTGGCCGAAGCCATCGACGCCTACTTCGCCGGTGAGACCAAACTGGCTTCCAGGTAGCGCCTGCTCCAAAAGATCGCGGCGCCCAGCGTTCCATTGGCGCCCGCCGCGACACGCGCTAGACGAAGGACTCAAGGGGACCGGGCGCCCTCGGAGGTAACCTTTCTTGATTTCCCTTGGACGGTGGTCCGCGCTGGTCGGGATCACGCTTCTGAGCGCCGTGGCGCTCGCCGGGGCGTGCCTGGCTATCTACATGTTTTGGCTGTTCCACGACATGCCGGATGCGTCCGACCTCGTGGACTACCATCCGCCGACGGCGACGCGGGTCTACGCCTGGGACGGCACGCTGATCGGAGAATATTCCAAGCCTGGCGAGCGGCGCATCTATGTGCCCTACGACCAGATGCCGAGCCGGCTCATCTACGCCTTCCTCGCCGCCGAGGACCACAACTTCTTCAGTCACGGCGGGGTCGATGTCGGCGGTGTCTCCCGGGCCATGCTCAAGGACGTCTTCAACATCCTGCAAGGTCGCCGGCCGGAGGGCGGCTCGACGATCACCCAGCAGGTGGCCAAGAACGTCCTTCTGACCAACGAAGCCACCATCGGGCGCAAGGTCAAGGAGGCCATTCTCGCCACGCGCTTGGAGCAGGCGCTGACCAAGCAGCAGATCCTGGAACTCTATCTCAACGAGATCTGGCTTGGGCACGACTCCTACGGCGTCGGTGCGGCCGCCTACAACTACTTCGGCAAGTCGATTTCGGACCTGTCGCTGGCGCAGGCCGCCTATCTCGCCGCCCTGCCCAAGGGCCCCGACAACTACAATCCCGCCCATCACAAGGCGGCCGCGATCCTGCGCCGCAACGCCATTATCGATGCGATGGTCCAGTTGGGGGCGGCGACGCCCAGCGAAGCGGCGGCCGCCAAGCGAGAGGATCTGATCGTTCAGCCGCCGCAGCGGGCCAGCTACCACGACGCCGACTACTTCGTCGAAGAGGTCCGCCGCACCGCTCTGGCGAAGCTCGGGCCGCAGGTCAACGAGGGCGGCTACTACATGCGCACGACCCTCGATCCCAAGCTGCAGACCGCCGCGCGGGTCGCCCTGATGGACGGGCTGGAGACCTACGACCACCGCCACGGCTGGCGAGGCGCCTGGGGGCGCGTCGCCATCGTCCCAGGCTGGCAACAGGCCGCGTTGGCCCACTCGCCGCCCTCGGAGCGCAAGAAGTGGCAGGTCGCGGTGATCGAGGAGGCCGCCGGCGGCAGCGTCAAGGCCAAACTCGCGCTGGATGGGTCAGAAGGCTTCATCATCCCGGCCGACGTCTCCTGGGCGCACGCCGGCAAGGGCCTGGCGGTCGGCGACCTGGTCTTCGTCGAACCGGCCGACAAAGGCGGGCTCCACCTTCGCCAGATTCCACAGGTCAACGGCGCGATGGTGGTCATGGACCCCACCAACGGGCGGGTCCTGGCCATGGTCGGCGGCTACTCGTTCTCGCTTTCCAGCTTCAACCGCGCGACCCAGGCGATGCGTCAGCCCGGTTCGTCGTTCAAGCCCTTCGTCTACGCCACCGCCCTGGAGAACGGCTTCACCCCGGCCAGCATCGTCTCCGCCGGGCCGATCTCCCTGCCGGGCGCCAATGGCACGACCTGGAGCCCGGAGAACTATGAGCGCAATTTCCCAGGGCCCTTGATCTTCCGGCGGGGCCTTGAACTTTCGCTCAACACCATGACCGTGCGCATCGCCGAGCAGGTGGGGATGCAGAAGATCGCCGCCAACGCGGTCAAGTTTGGCGTGGTCAACAAGATGGACCCGGACCTGGCCATGGCGCTGGGCGCCGGCGAGACCACGCCCTTCAAGATCACCTCCGCCTATGCCGCGTTCCTCAATGGCGGGCGGCGGATCAACCCGCATCTGATCGAGCTCGTCGAGGACCGAGACGGCAAGTCGATCTTCAGGGCCGATCAGCGGGATTGTCGCGGCTGCGACCAGGCCTTCACCGGCGATTTCGGTCCTGATTTCGCCCCCGAGGGCCAGCAGGTGGTCGACCCGATCACCGCCTACCAGATCGCCACCATGCTCGAGGGGGTCGTGCAGCACGGCACGGCGATTCAGGCGCGGATCCTCGCCCGGCCGGTCGGCGGCAAGACTGGCACCACCAACGAATGGCGCAGCGCCTGGTTCATCGGGTTCACGCCACAGATCGTGGTCGGGACCTTCATCGGGTTCGACGACAACCGCTCGCTGGGTCACGGAGAGACGGGCGCGGTGGCGGCGGTGCCGATCTTCATCGAGTTCATGCAGGAGGCGCTGAAGGGTCTGCCGGTGATGGACTTCAAGGCGCCGCCAGACACGGTCTTCATCCAGGTCGGACCTAACCGCGAGGCCTTCCGGCCCGGCACGGAGCCCCACGGTCCGGTGGCGGTCCTGGGCGGCGGCGGTCCGGCCACGAGGGTGACGCCTCTTGGTCCAGGCGGTCCGCCCAGCGGCCCCGCGCCGAAGCCGGCGGAGGCCCCGCCCAAGGCAATCCGTCCGGCCCGGCCCGCCAAGTCCGATGATATGAGCGGATTGTATTAGAACGCCCCGCCGCCTATCTCGGCGCCCCAGGACGCGAGGATTTCATGCGAGCAGATATCGACGCGGCCGCGGCCGAGATTGAGCAGTCGATCGGACTGCTAAGGAGGCGTCTTTGACTGGGACGCCGCCCTCCGCCGACTGGATGAGCTGAACGCCCGGGTTGAAGACCCGACTCTGTGGGACGATGCGGAGGCGGCGCAGGCCCTGATGCGCGACCGCACGCGGCTTTCCGATCAGGTCGAACGGGTCCGCCGCCTCGAGACCGAGCTCACCGACGCCATTGAGTTCGCCGAGCTCGCTGAGTCCGAAGGCGACCAAGCCTCGCTGGACGATGTCAGCCAGCAGCTCGCAAGGTTGAAGGATGTCTCCGCCCGCGCCGAACTGGAGGCGCTGCTCTCGGGCGAAGCGGACGCCAACGACGCCTACCTCGAGATCAACGCCGGCGCCGGCGGTACGGAGTCCAACGACTGGGCCAACATGCTCCTGCGCATGTACACGCGCTGGGCCACGGCGCACGGCATGAGCGTCGAATTCGTCGAGGAAACCGGCGGTGAGCAGGCCGGGATCAAGTCGGCGACGGTCAAGGTCGTCGGGCCCAACGCCTATGGCTGGCTGAAAACCGAGGCCGGCGTGCATCGCCTGGTGCGCATCTCGCCCTACGACTCCAACGCCCGGCGACACACCAGCTTCGCCTCTGTCTGGGTCTATCCAGTGGTCGACGACAAGATCGAGATCGAGATCAATCCGGCGGACGTGCGCACCGACACCTATCGTTCGTCAGGCGCCGGCGGCCAGCACGTGAACAAGACCGACTCGGCCGTGCGGCTCACCCACATTCCCACGGGCATCGCCGTCGCTTGCCAGAACGAGCGCTCACAACACCAGAACCGCGAGCAGGCCTGGAAGATGCTTCGCGCCCGCCTCTACGAAGTAGAGCTGCAGAAGCGCGAGGCGGCCGCCCAGGCGGTCGAGGACGCCAAGAGCGACATCGGCTGGGGCCACCAGATCCGCTCGTACGTCTTGCAGCCGTACCAGATGGTCAAGGATCTGAGGACCGAGGTGGAAACCTCAGACACCAGCGGCGTCCTGGACGGCGATCTCGACGCTTTCATGGGTGCGGCTCTGGCGCAGATGGTCGGCGCCACGCGAGAAACCGCGGCCTAAGGCGCGGCGGCTTCCAGGGTCAGCACCGAGGGGAACGTCGCCGGCGCCAGCATCCGCAGCAGCGACCAGCCGGTTCCCGCCAGGCCCTTCATCAGGCCAGGCGCTTCGACGGCATGGAAATGGTCCGCGCAGAGTTCGCCCTCCAGGATCCTGCCCAGAGTGACCGCGAGCAGCTTCTCGTAGGCGTCGCCGGCGCCGCTCACGCCTTCGGCGCGCGCCGATTCCAGGAACTCAAGCATCCCCAGCGCGCCATGGCAGGGGCAGAGCGCCGCGCTGAGGGTTCCGGCGGAGAGACCGGCGGCGACGGTGTCGACGATCCGTCTAGCCTGCGGGCGCGCCGCCGCGCCAAGGCGCATCATCGCCAGAGTCGCGCCAAGTCCCCCGCGGCACCAGGCGATCATCGTGCGCCCGTCGTCGGCGTCCAGAGCGGGGATCTCGGCCCGCCGCGCACGTTCCGCAAGCTTCACGTCCGCCGCAATCAGCGTGAGCGCGCGCTTGAACGCCCGATCGTCTGCGCGTTGCTCCGCCAGCCGCGCCATGGCAAGGCCGATGCCGGCCCGGCCATGGGCGAGCCCAGCGTCCCCGTCAGTCGGCTGATCACCGGTGGCGAGGTTCAGCAGACTCTTGGCGCAGGGCTCGAGGGTCGCCAGCACGGCCTGGTCGCCGCTCATCTTGGCCACGCTCGCCCCCGCGGCCAGGAATCCCGCCCGTCCGGAGATGAGGTCGACGGCGGGTTCGGACGCGGCGGCGCTCGCGTGCGCCTTCACGATCGCCCCCGCATGAGCGGTCCAGTCGCTCCTGCGCAGGAGCTTGCCCAACACCGCCAAAGTCCAAGCCAGGCCGGCCGCACCATCGAAAGCGCCGATCGCGCCACCCGCTTGGTCCCTCGCCCGCCAGGCGCCGAGGGCCTCAGCCATGGCCGCATTGCAGAGACGTCCGTACCGCGCCTCGCCGGTTCGGAGCGCCAATCCGCCGAGGAAGAGGCCGATCCCCGAAAGACCGTCGTAGAGGTCCAGTCCAACCGGCGCTGGCGAGAGGCGAACGCCGCTTTGCAGGGCGGGGAACATCCAGCTTGCGCGACCCGGCCGCCTGATCGCCAGCTCCTCCAGTCGTTCGCCGATCCGCCGCGCCGCCGACTCGATCGCGGCCGGGCCAGTGTCGCCAGGCGGGTGCGCCGGACGCGCGACCAGCGGGACCTCAAAGGTCTCCAAGGACATCCGCGTGATCCACAACTGGCGGGCCTTGTCGTCATCCGAAAGCGCCGCCAACCGCCTCCGGCAGGCGTTCCAGCCAGTGCGCGGGCCAACGCGAACGGCGAAATACGGCACATCGCCGTTGATCAGGTCACGGGTCTCGAGCTGGCGAGTCCCTGCGGTCAGCGGCGGAGCGTCGCCCGACGCCTTCAGCCGAGTGTCGAGATCGGTCTCCAGCGTCGGAGCGTCCTCGGCGAAGCGCGGGTGCCAGCTCCGGTCCAGCAAGCGCACGTAGGCGACCGTGGGGCGAAGCACGCGCCTGGCCCTGCCGCCCAGGAACGAGTCCAGCGGACCCTCGGCCCGGCTCAGTTGCTCGCGGTGCGCGGCGAGAAAGTCGTAGACCGCCGAAAACCCCCCGACGATCTTTTCGACATGTGGCGCGGCCGGCATGCGCCGTCCTTCGAACTCGGGCAGGCAGGTTGCGGCGGGCAGGATGGCGCGGATCTTGGCCAGGCGCATGCCGTCGGTGCCGGACGCCTCCCAGCCCTCGGCGAGATAGGCAGCCTCCGCGTCGGCGACGTAGCCGAGGGCGCTCGGGTCGCCGGCCACCGTCGCGCCGTCGTCGTCCGCGTCGCCCTCCACCGCCACGGGCAGCAGCAGCGTGCGGATCACCGAGTCGTTGACCAGGCGCGCCGCGGCTCGCCCCGCCACGCCTGGATTCGTCGGCCCTCGCGTCTCGTGGAAGAGGGTCTCCAGGTCGACGATGATCGGATAGTCGCCAGCGGCGATCACGTTCTCGTAGTGCAAGTCGACCGCGCCCAGCAGGTAAGCGAGCGCAAGGTTGCCGCCCTGCCGGCGGAAGTAGGCCCCGACGCCGCCAGCGTCCGCGCAGGGCGAGGCTTCGATCCATCCGGTCCAGCCGTAGTCGCCACGGGCGATCGCCGGCGCCGCCGCGAGATCCGGATCTAGGCCCTGGCTGTTCAGCCACTCCACCAGCTCGAGAAAGCCGCGTTCCATGGCGACGGGCCGAGGCTTGTAGATGACGTTGGCGCCCGATGCGAAGGTGATCCGTTGCACCGTCCGTCCGCGATGGTGCGGGTCTCCCAGCGACTGTGCGTGGGTCCAGGCGCCGGCGTCCGTCAAACCGAACGGGCCGTGGGTCAGGGCGTCGAAATCGCGTTCAAGGCGCGAGATCGTCTCGATCGTCGCCGCCTCCCAGAACCGCGCCATGCGGGTGAGCCTGCGCGCGAGCGCCGGCGTCTGCGCCATGAGGCTGGCGGCGAACGTCCGATCACGCAGGCACTCGCAGAAGAACGCGAACCGGTCCTCCGGACTCTCGCCGGTCAGCAGCCCGTGCTCGCCGGCGACGCCCAGCTGCAGCACCAGGGTGCGGGAGGCCGCCTCGAAGAGACGCGCGAAGAGCCCGCCTTCCAGCGAGCCGATCAGGCTGTCTCGTTGCTCGCCCGGCGCTGGCGCGACCTTGGCGGCGGCGATGGCCGCCCGCACACGCCGTCTCGGCGCTTCGGCGAGCGGCAGGACCGCGGCGATGAGGCCGGGAGGACCGTCCAGATGACGGCTACTCTCACGGTAGGCGGCGACGAAGTCGCGGGCCCATCCGGACGCTCCGGCCGGCTCGCGCGCGGCCTCGGAGCGGGTCAGTCCCTGGCGCGTGAACCGGTCCAGATCGAAGGGTGGCGGCGTCGCTATGGGCCTTCTCCTGGCCGAGGCAATGGAGAACTCCGACGGAATTGCGCCGCTTGAACGTTCAGATTGTCACGTCCAGAACGCCAGCTACTATCAGACTGAGTTGGGATCGAGGAGAGGAGCCGCCGCCATGGCGAACAACCGTAAGCTTCCCTTGCTTGGCGCACTGATCGCCACACCGGCGTTCACCGCCAGTTTCGAACCGGCCGCCGCCTATGAGGTGAAGCCCGCCAGCATCGCCGCGCCAGGCCCGACGACCACAGAAGCGGCGCGAACCGCGCTCAAGTCGGCGCTACTGGCCATCCGGCCAACCGAGAAGCTGGCGATCGCCGGCGAGCGACTGGGCCTGGACCCGACGCTGAGCTTGGCCAACGAACAGGCCGGAATCTCACACAATAAGGTCTCGGCCAGGACCTGCGCCGCCGTCGCCATGTGTGCGGCGTCGCTGCAGGCGCACGCGCGAACGGTCAAGAACGGCGGCGGACACCACCATCGCCATACCCACTACCTGCATTGCCACACCGCGCCGACCGTGAACCCGGGTGCGCCGCATATCACCAAGGCCAACAAGACGTACTGAGCTGGCGCGCGCTGGCCGGTCGGCGAACGGGCGCTATTCGGCCGCCTGCTGCTCGGCGATTGGTTCAAGCCAGGCTTCGCGCCAATAGAGGGTGTTGGCGCGCGGGCAGTTCTGGGCGCAGAGACCCTGGCAAACGACGCCGCTCAGCGCGACGGTGTTGGTCAGGCGCGCCATCTTGCCGGTTTCCTCCAGGATGATCTTCTCCACCGAGAACTCGACCTGATGGATCTCGCCCACATGGCGCGTCATTTCCGGCTCGAACGAGAGCCCCCGGTTCTTGCTGTCCGGGCCGAGAGTGCCGCGGATATCCTCGGCGGCGCGGATCTTCACCCAATCGCCCGCCCTCAGCGCGAGCTGGCCCTTCGGCGCCCGTCCGTTCTCGCCGGCCAGCACGTCGAGGTCGCCGAGCCCGAGCGGCCGGCGGAGACGATTGGCCAGGCTGCGCCACAGCAGGCTGAGCAGCTGCGGGATCGTCAGATCTCCAAACGCCACGTCAGCCAGGAGATGACTGAGGTCCCAGCGGGCGAGGGGAGTGGTGGCGCTAGCCAGCTGCGTCGACTGGCAGAAGAACCGCTCGCCCTGGCGCGTCGCCGCTCGCTCCAGCGCGCGGCGCGCGCGTCGTTCCGCCAGGGGGTCGGCCGCCGGCGCCGCCTCGTCCGGTCGTCGCAGCCAGGCTTCCTTCCAGAAGACCAGGCAGTTGCGCTGGCAGCCGTCGTGGGCGGCGCCGTCGCAGCGGGCGTCGTCCAGGAACACCGTGTCCCTCAGGCGCCGGATCCCGTAGCCTTCGACGCAGGTCTTACCCGCGCGCCGCCGCACGCGGAGCTGCTGGCCGCACGAGCGCGCCATCTCGGGCATGAAGGGCAGGTGGTCGAGCATTCCATCGCCGTCCAGCGTGGCGAGAATCTCGGCGGCGCTGCGCACAACCACCAGCTCTCCAGTGCGGAACGCGCGACTCATGCGAGCCGCTCCGCGCGGGGGGCGAAGGTCGATCGCGCCAAGGCCGTCGAACCGCGCTTCAGCCACGCCAGGCCGCGGTAGGCGCGCCATCCTAGGCTGGTTTCGGTCGCGGCGGAGCGGCTGGTCTCGGCCTTGCGGCGGGCCAGGGCGTCGATGCGGCGCCTGGTGGGATCGGCGTAGAACTGGGCGATCTTCTCGGTCGCCATTCCAGGAGAGGCCAGCCAGTCCGCCAGGTAGGCGTTCGCCAGCTGACCGACGTCGGTGAGGATTCGGGTGACGCCCATGCCGGTCGCCGGGCAACAGGTCGCGGAGGCGTCGCCGATCAGCACCACGCCCGGCTGGATATGACCCTCGGTGACATAGAGATCGGTCGAGCGCATCTCGACCGGCCCGGCCAGGGTCATCCCATCGATGACCGGCGTCAGACTTGGCAGGACCTCGCGCAGGCCCGCCAGTGGCGCGGCGCGCAGCCTCCTCGTCCAGTCGTCGCGGGCATGATGGTAGCTAAAGAAGTTGACGCGCAGGGCGCCGTCCATCGGGAAGAGGCTTGCATAGCCGACCCGGTCGCCGGCGACCTCCCCGTGGCGGACCATCCCGACCGTCGTCATCGCTTGGCCGTCCCGCCGCACCAGGGTGAACCCGGTGCAGAGCGAGTGGCGCTCCCGCAGCATGCGGCGGCGGATGCCCAGGCTGGCGCGGAGTTTCTCGCCAGGCCCCGTGGCCAGGACCAGCAGCCGCGCCGTCAATCGCTCGCCGTTCGCCAGGGTGGCCATTTGAACATTGTCGCTGGTCGCCAAGCTGGCGACGCGACCTTCGATGAAGCGGACTTGCGCCGGCCAGGCGGCGCGCAAGGCGGCCACCATGGTCTCGTACCGCAGGCCCTGGCGCGCCAGGTCGACGCCATCAAAACAGCCGAGGGCGCCAAGATCGGCGAGCAGCGCGACTTGCGCCGGACTCAGCTTCTCGCACCTGAAGTCCGAAGGGTAGGTCCTCTCGAGGTCGACGATCGACACCCGGCGGCCCTGCCGGCCGAGCACCAGGGCCAGCAGCGAGCCGGCGAGTCCCGCCCCGACAATGACCACGTCGTCGACCGGCGTCGTAGGTGTGCCAATCTGGTCCGGAGCCCAGCGGCCGCGAGGGGCTGTCCGAGTCTGATGGTCGCTCGCAGTCATCAAGGCGCGCTCTCAAGTCCCCGGGGCCAATGTCGCAAGACCGCGGAAAGACGCCCCGGCCCTTGGGTCTGGCTGAGCAAGCAGCGCGCCAAGCGGTCCGGCGCGAACGTGGACTTGGCGCTTCACGCGCGCTAGCTCGACCGCCGAGCTAGAGGGAACCCCGGCCTGCCGACATGACCACGCAGACGCAAGCCAGGGGCTGGGCGGATTTCTTCGCGGAGGGCGCGGCGTTCGGCTCGCGCTCATCTGCTTTGGCGTGTGGCTGAACGCCGCCGACTCCCTGGTGACGTCGACGATCATGCCCACCGTGGGCCGCGAGCTCGGCGGCTACGCCTATTTCAGCTGGGCGACGGCCGCCTACATGGTGGGCGCGATCCTCTCGGGCGCGACCGCAGCGCGCCTCTCGGCGCGGTTTGGTCTGCGCAACGCCATGGTCGCCGCGGGCCTGGTCACCGCCGTCGGCTGCGTGATCAGCGCCGTGGCGCCCGGCATGGTGACGTTGGTGGCGGGCCGCTGGGTGCAGGGCGTCGGTTCCGGCTGGATCGTCGGCGCTTGCTACGCCGCCATCGGCGCGATCTTCCCCGAGCGGCACCTGGCCCGCATTTTCGGGGTGATGACCAGCATCTGGGGCGTGGCGACCGTGCTGGGGCCGCTGGTGGGCGGGGTCTTCGCCGAGGCGGGCGCCTGGCGCGCGCTATTCTGGGTCTTCGCCGTCCAGTGCCTCGTGTTCGTCGCCGCCGCGATCCTGCTCCTGAAATCGGCGGCGCCGGCCGCCGAAGCCCGCACGCCGTGGGGGCAGCTGACGCTGGTGCTGGCAGGCGTGGCATTGATCGGTTGGGCCGATCTGACCGGCAGCCTGGCGTTCGCCTCAGGGCTCTGCCTGGCGAGCGTGGCGGTGTTCATCGCCGCCGTCCGGATCCCTACAGGCGTCCGCGACAGCCTCTTCCCCAGCGCCGCCGGAGACCCTAGGAGCGTCGTCGGCGCCGGCTATCTTTCCTACTTCGCCCTCACGGCCGCCTCGATGGGCTTTGGGGTCTATGCGCCCGCTCTCTTGCAGAAGCTCTATGGCCTTTCACCACTGGTCGCCGGCTATGCCGCCGGGCTGGAGGCGCTGGGCTGGACCGTCGCGGCGCTAGCGGTCGCGGGCCTGGCGGATCGATGGCACGGAGCGATCATCCGCCTGGGCGCGGCGTGCGTCGTCGTCAGCCTGGCGCTGCTGGCGGTGGTGATGAGGACCGGCCCCCTGGCCGCGATCCTGGCGGCGGCCACGCTGCTGGGTTCGGGCTTTGGCTTCACCTCGGGCTTCATCGGCCGACGGGTGATCGCCGCGGCGCCCGACGGCGAGCGCGAGCTGGCCTCGGCCGGGATCAACAGCGTGCGCCTGGTTGGCAACGCCGCTGGCGCTTGCCTGGCTGGCATCATCGCCAACCTGCTGGGTCTGGCGGCCGGCGTCAGCCTGGCGGCGGCGCAAGCCTCCGCGGTCTGGCTCTTCGCCCTGGCGATTCCAGTAGCGGTCGTCGGCGCCGCGGCGTCCTGGCGGGTCGCGGCGCTGCAGCCCAGCGAAGCCTAAGCGGACGCAGTCGGCGCGGTCTTGGCGCTGAGGCCGTTGCCCGTATCCCTGAGCGGTATGTTCGGCTCGGGTTTGGCGGAGGTGGCGACACCCTGCGCGGGACGCTGCAGGCGAAGGCTGCGGCCCTGGAAGAACGCGCCCGTTTCCATCGCCAGCTGTTCATGGGTGATGTCGCCGTCCACATGACAGGCGCCGTATAGCCGGACCTGCTTGGCGGTGATCGAGCCGCTGACCTTGCCGCGCACTTCGACGGCTTCGGCGTAGATGCCGCCGTCGACCTGGCCGCCGTCGCCGACGGTGACCCGCTCGACCCGGACGTCACCCTTGATGACGCCGTCGATCTGGATCTCGCCGCCGCCTGAGATATTGCCCTCGAGAGTCATGTCGCTGGCGACCAGCGAGGCCACCTTCGCGCCGCGCGGGGCGGCCGCACGGGGCGCGGCATCGACGGCAAGCGGCGGCGCCTCGGCGGCGCCCGAAAGCGCAGGCGTGGCCGGGGTCGCAGGCGTGGCGCCCTGCGCGGGGTTAGAAGTTGGTTTGCTGAACATAGTCGCCGGCCTTTACAAAGCGGAGGGGGTTCTGGGCGCGGCCGTTCACCCACACTTCGTAGTGCAGGTGAGTGCCGGTGGAGCGGCCGGTGGAGCCCATGGAGCCGATCCGCTGACCGACGGCCACGTGTTGACCCACCTGGACTGAGAAGGCGGAAAGGTGCGCATACCGGGTCTTGAACCCGCTGCCATGGTCGACCTCGATGGTGTTCCCATAGCCGGAGCGCACACCGGTGAAGGAGATGACGCCGGGCGCCGTCACGTAGATCGGCGTCCCGTAGGGTCCGGCGAAATCCTGGCCGGCGTGGTAGGCGGGCCGGCCCGTGAAGGGGTCGATCCGGACGCCAAAGCCACTGGTCTCGCGGGTGTCGACCGTGGGCCGGGCCAGCGGCACGTCACGGACGGACTCGGCCAGGCCCTGCATGTCCGAAAGATCGGAGGCGGCGTGCTGGATACGGCCGGCGAAGTCCTCATCGACATCAAGCACGGCGGCGAGCGCCCGCGGATCCTTGGCCTCGATCAGCGGACCGCCCAGCCCGGATTCGCGCGCCGTGTAGAGCGCCGGGTCGAGACCCGCCAGCCGGAAGGCGAGACGCAGGCGATCGGCGCGGTTCTTGGCGAAGGTCTCGGCCGCATCGATCAGCCGATCCTGGTCGACCTGAACCGACTGGATGCGCTGCGTGGCCGTGCCATGGGCGGAGAGGGGCTTGGTCAGCACGGGGACCAGCGCCTGGGCCGCGCCCGGCGCGCCCTTCAGGTCGGTAAGCAACATGGCCAGCGCGGCGTGTCGCTTCTCGACGGAATTGGCCAGGTCGTCGAACGAGCCGCCGGTGGCGTTCAGCTGGGCGACAGCGCTGTTCAGGCGGGCGTCGCGATCGGCGATCCAGCGCTCGTATTTGGCCTGGGTCTTGGCGGCTTCCTGCTCACCCTTGGAGGGCGTGAAGATCGTCATCAGGGTGGCGGCCGTGGAGATCCCCATCCACAGCCCGCAGGCCGCGACCACGCCGGCGATCATCATCTGACGCTCGGTCGTGAGCACGAAACCGCGCATCTCGCCGCCCGAGCGAAGATAGAGATGACGTTCCGGAAAGAGCTCTTCGAACCAACGGGCGAGGCGCGCGAAGCGTCGTAAGCTCATGACGTCCGGGGCCCCGCGAAAGTCCGTTCGCGTTGCGTTATGCCCTCATCCGGCGAGAAAGCGCAACCCGTGTTAGGGAGTTATCAACCATTCAACGCCCCAGCCACAATCGCGCCACAAGATCGTCACCGTTCTGGACCGCCGGCCTCAAGGCTGGGCAAAGCAATGGAATTGTTCAGCTCAGTATTGCGAAGTGCTGGACTGGCGGAGACGACTCCGGCTCGACTGGCGACCGTCGTTCGGTGACGCCCCAGCATGCGGCGGGTGGCCGCACGACTCTCGTCAAGCGCCCGCCAATGCCTGGGCCGCCTGCAGCACTTCGGCGACGTGGCCGGGCACCTTCACCTTGCGCCAGACGCGCCGGATGACCCCCGCCCTGTCGATCAGGTAGGTCGACCGGTCGATGCCCATGTACTTGCGTCCGTACATGCTCTTCTCGATCCAGGCGCCGTAGCGCTCGACAACATCGTCCTCCTTGGCCGAGCCGAGGACGATGTTCAGGCCATACTTGGAGCGGAACTTGCCGTGACTGGCGGCGGAATCTTTGGAGACGCCAACGACCGTCGCGCCCGCCTTGGCGAAGTCGGCCGCAGCGCCCGAGAACCCCTGCGCCTCGGCCGTGCAGCCGGATGTGTCGTCCTTCGGGTAGAAATAGAGCACGACGGCCTTGCCCTTCAGCGACGCCAGCGAAACGCGGCTGTCGTCGGTGGGCAGGTCGAAGTCTGGCGCCTTGTCGCCGGCGTTCAGGGCCATGGGTTCTCTCCTCAGATGGGTCTGACCAGCACGATCTTCTTGCGTCCGGCGGCCAGCTTGATGACGCCCTCGGCGTTGAGGTCCGCCGCCGTGAGGACCCGTTGGCCGTCCTTCTCGACCGCGTCGTTCACGCGCAGCCCGCCGCCCTGGGCCAGCCGCCGCGCCTCCGATCGCGACGCGACCAAACCCGCGTCCGCGGCGATGGCGGCCAGGTGCAAGCCAGCATCGAGCGCCGCCTTGGCGACGTCGATGGTCGGCAGGTCCTCAGAGGTCCGCCCCTCTTCGAACGCCGCCCGCGATGCGCCTGCCGCGGCTTCGGCGGCGGCCTGGCCGTGGAGCAGGGCGGTGGCCTCGTTGGCCAGCACCTTCTTCGCCTCGTTGATCTCCGCGCCCTTCAGCGCCGACAACCGGGCGACCTCGTCCAGCGGCAGGTCGGTGAACAGTTTCAGGAACCGGCCCACGTCAGCGTCCTCGGTGTTTCGCCAGAACTGCCAGTAGTCGTAGGGGCTGCGCATCTCGGCGTTGAGCCAGACGGCGCCTTCGACGGTCTTGCCCATCTTGACGCCCGAGGCGGTGGTCACCAGCGGCGCGGTGACGCCGAAGGCCTCCGCAGCGGCGAGGCGCCGGACCAGGTCGATCCCGTTGACGATATTGCCCCACTGCTCGGAACCGCCGAACTGCAGCGTGCAGCCGTAGCGCCGGTGCAGCTCCAGGAAATCCACCGCCTGCATCAGCATGTAGTTGAACTCGAGCACGGTCAGCGGCTGCTCGTTGTCCAGGCGCGTGCGCACGAACTCCAGCGTCAGCATCTTGTTGATGGTGAACTGGACGCCAAATTCGCGCAGAAACTCGACGTAGCCCAGCTTCTCCAGCCACTCGGCGTTGTTGGTCATCACCGCGCCCGTCGGCCCATCGCCGAACGTCAGGAACGGGGTGAAGGCGCGCTTGATGCCGGCGATGTTGACCTCGATCTCGGCGTCGGAAAGCAACGGTCGCTGGTTGGCCTTGTCGGAAGGATCGCCGACCTTGGTGGTGCCTCCGCCCATCAGCACGATCGGCTTGTGGCCGCTCTGCTGCAGACGGCGCAGGGTCATGATCTGCACCAGGCTGCCCACATGCAGGGAAGGGGCGGTGGCGTCGAAGCCGATGTAGGCGCAGATCGGCCCCTTCAGGGCGGCCGCGTCGAGCCCCGCCAGGTCGGTCGCCTGATAGACGTGGCCGCGCTCAACGAGCGTGCGGACGAGGTCCGATCGCGGCTTGAAGTCGGCGGCATGGGCGGCGGAAGTCATGGACGGCTCCTAGGGCTTGGCTTTCGGCCGGAGACCGTCTCTTGGCAAGAGCCCGACGCCGACCTGTTGGCGGCTGGGCGTGATTGACCGGCCGCTCAGCTGAGGGGCGAGCGGTAGTAGCGGCTGCGAAGGCGGGCGCTGTCGGTCATCGGCGGCTAGCTACCCGGCCGGGGCTGTGGCAGTCAACCGCCATGCGCGTTCTTGGGTTCATGACCGGCACCTCGCTCGACGCGGTGGACATGGCGGTGCTAGAGACCGACGGCGAGGAAATCCTGGGCCTTGGCCCCGCCGGCGAGAAGACGCTGGACCCGGCGGCGCGGGCGATTGTCGAGGAGGCCATCGCCGAGGCGCTGCGCTGGCCGATGGGCGAGCCGGCGCCGGCGATTTTCGCCGCCGCCGCCGCGGCCGTCGCCGAAGAGCACGTGGCGGCGGCGAGCGCCTTCATGGCCAAGCATAGGCTGCTGCCGAATGACCTCGACCTGATCGGCGTCCACGGCCAGACGGTCCTGCATGAGCCGCCGATGCGCGGCCGGCCGATCGGGCGGAGCGTGCAACTGATCGACGCGGCGGCCGTGGCGCGAGGACTGGGCGTGCCGACGGTCTATGACCTGCGCGCGGACGACATCGCCGCCGGCGGGCAGGGCGCTCCACTGGCGCCGGCCTACCACGCGGCGCTGGTGCGCTACTCCGGCCTGCATGCGCCGACCGCGGTGATCAACCTGGGCGGGGTCGCCAACGTCACCCTGGTCGGCACGGACGGGGCCATCGAAGCCTTCGACACCGGCCCGGCTAACGGCATGATCGATCTCCTGGTCCAGGCCAGGACCGACCAGCGCTTCGACGCTGACGGCGCATTGGCGCGGGCTGGGCGGGTCGATGAGGCGGTGCTGAGCGCCTATCTCGCTCACGCGTATTTCGAACTTTCGGGTCCCAAGTCACTGGACCGCTTCGATTTTCCCCTCGAGCCGGTAGCGCATCTGTCGCTGGAGGACGCCTGCGCCACGCTCACCGCCTTTGCCGCGGAGGCGGCAGCGCGCGGGGTCAGGGCCTGCTCGGAGATCCCGCTGCGCCTGGTGGTCACCGGCGGCGGGCGGCTCAATCCGGCGCTGATGGCGGCGATCGGCAAGCGCCTGCCGCTCCCCATCCTCACCGCCGAGGACGTGCGCTGGCGGGGCGATTCCATCGAAGCGGAGTCGTTCGCCTACCTCGCCGCCCGGGCGATGATGGGGCTGCCGATTTCGTTCCCCAGAACGACCGGCGTCCCGGCGCCGATGAGCGGCGGGCGGATCGCCCGTCCGTAGCCGTCGCGACTAGGCTGGCGCCATCTCCCTTGGCGCGGCGGCTGGTGGCTGGGTCGCTGAGAGGCGGGGTCCGCCCGGACGCGAGACGTCGGAGAGCCGGCGCACCATCTCTTCCGGCAACGTCAGGTCGAAGGCCGGCAGGTAGTCCTGCAGCTGCTGCAGGGTCCGCGGGCCGGTGATGACGCTGGTCACGCCGCGGCGCGTGAGGCACCAGGCCACCGCGACAGCCGCTGGCGTCGCGCCGAGCTCCGCGGCGACCGCCGCCACTTCCGAGGCGATCTCGAAGTTGCGGTCGGTAAGCACCATCGCGGCCATGCCCGGCCGGCCCATGCGCCGGCCATAGCGGGTGTCGGCGGCGGGCGGCTCGCCCCGCTGATACTTGCCGGTGAGGACGCCGCCGCCGAGCGGGCTGTAGATCAGCGTGCCCAGCCCGTGTCGCTCGGCCGTCGGCAGCACGTCGGTCTCGATATCGCGCGCGATCAGCGAATAGCGTGGCTGCAGGCTGGTGAGCGGAATGCCGTGATTG
>JBIOEF010000027.1:0-31953 GCA_044445785.1 Caulobacterales bacterium | reverse complement strand
GTCTTACATAGGGCGGGCCGATGGCCGACACACCTGAGCGATTCTTCATCCGCCCCGCCCTCCCGCGGCGAGCCCTGCTGGCGGGCGCTCTCGCGGCCGCCGCGGGCCCGGCCATCGCCGCGCGCCGCAAGGTGCTGACCATCCTGGGCGACTCGATCACCGCGGGCCTGGGCCTGGCCGCCGCCGACGCCCTGCCGGCGCAGCTGCAGACCGCGCTGGCGCGACTGGGCGTGGCCGCCGTCGTACGCGGCGCCGGGGTCTCCGGCGACACCAGCGCGGCGGGCCTGGCGCGCGCGGACTACTCCGTCCAGGGCGACACCGACGTCTGCCTGGTGGCGCTGGGCGGCAACGACCTCTTGCAGGGCCTGGATCCGAAGGAGACGCGGGCCAATCTGGGCGCGATCGTGCGGCGGCTGAAAGCGCGGCGGATCGGGGTGATCCTTGCCGGGATCACCGTGCCGCCGGCGGTGGGGCGCGGCTACGCCCGCGACTTCGACGCCGTCTTCCCGGCCATCGCCCGCACCGAGCACGTGGCGCTCTATCCCGACCTGCTGGCGGGCGTCGATGAGAACCCGGCGCTGCATCAGCGCGACGGCATCCACCCCAACGCCGCCGGGGTGAGGATCATCGCCGCCGGCCTGGCCGCCCTCGCCGCGCGGGCGCTAAGGGCGCGGCGATGATCCGTCTCTTCGCCGCCATCGCCATTCCCGAGGAGATCGCCGAGGGATTGACGCGCAGCCAGCAGGGCCTTCCCGGCGCGCGCTGGCGCCCGACCGAGGCCTTTCACCTCACGCTGCGCTTCATGGGCGAGATCGCCGAGACCGCCGCCGAGGATCTTGACGCGGAGCTGGCCGCCATTGCGGGCGAGGCCCTGACTCTTTCGCTGGAAGGCGTCGGCGCGTTCCAGGAGGGCGACAACATCCACGCGGTCTGGGCGGGGGTCGAGGAGCACAAGTCGCTACAGCGCCTGGCGGCTCGCTGCGAAAGCGCCGCCCGCCGCGCGGGCCTGAAGCCGGACCGCCGAGTCTGGAAAGCCCACGTGACCCTGGCCTACCTCAACCGACCCGATCCCGCGCGCGTGGCGGCCTGGATCCAGGGCCATAGCCTTCTGAAATCGCCGCCCTTCGAGGTGACCCGCTTCGGTCTCTATTCCAGCTGGCTGGGCTCGGGGGGATCGAAGTACGAGTTGGAGCGAGACTATCGACTGAGCAGGTCTGCGCCCGGTTAGCTCACCTACCCCCCATGTCTGTCATCCCGGCTGGAAGCGCGCGTTAACGAGCTGGAAGGCCGGGATCTACTCAGCGCCGGCGGAGAAGTAGGTCCCGGATAGCCCGCTGCGCGGCCTTCCAGGATGACAAGCACTAGTGAATGTAGTCCGAGCGCTCACACCTCGACCGCGTAGTCCTTCAGCACTCCCAGCGGGGTGATCGCCAGGGTCTCTTCGTGGGTGCACTCCAGCACCACCGGCGGGGCGACGCCGGCGTCGAGGGCTTCCTTCCAGCGCGGGGCGCATAGGCACCAGCGGTCGCCGGGCTTGAGGCCCGGAAAGCCGAAGTTGAGCTGGGGCGTGGAGAGATCGTTCCCCGCCCGGCGCGAGAAGGCCAGGAACTCGGCGGTCATCACCGCGCAGACGGTGTGCAGGCCGACGTCCTCCGGCCCGGTCTCGCAGCAGCCGTTGCGGAAGAAGCCGGTGACCGGGTCCACCGAGCAGGGCTTCAGCTCGCCGCCCAGGACGTTGCGGGCTTCCGGATCGTAGCGGGTGTCGTCGTGGGTTTTCATGGCGCGCATTTTAGGGCTTGCTGAGGCCGCTTCGCCAGCGGAGCTTCGCCTTCGATGGAACCCTTCGCAAGACCCCGCCGCAGCGCCCTCTACATGCCCGCCTCCAACGCCCGCGCCGTGGAGAAGGCGCGCAGCCTCGCCTGCGACGTGGTGATCCTCGATCTGGAGGACGCGGTGGCGCCCGAAGCCAAGATCGAGGCGCGCGCGGCGGCCGTCGCGGCCGTGGCCGCCGGCGGGTTCGGGCGGCGCGAGGTTGTGATCCGCGTCAACGCCCTTTCCACGCCCTGGGGCGCGGACGACCTGGCGGCCGTCGCCAAGGCCGGTCCGGACGCGGTGCTGGTCCCCAAGGTCGGGTCGGCGGAGGACATCGCGCTCTATGACGCCGCCCTGAGAGCCACGCCGGCGAGAACCCGGCTATGGGCGATGATCGAGACCTGCGCGGCGATGTTCGAGCTGAAGGCGATCGCGGCGATGTCCCAGAGCACACGGCTCTCGGCCTTCACGCTCGGCGTCAATGACCTGGCCAAGGAGATGCGCGCGCGCCAGACGCCGGACCGGGCGGCGTTCATGCCGTTCCTGGCGATGAGCGTGGCGGCGGCCAGGGCCTATGGCCTCACCGCGCTGGACGGCGTGCACAATGAGATCGACGACCTGGCGGCGCTGGAGGCGGTCTGCCGCCAGGGCGCGGCGCTGGGGTTCGATGGCAAGAGCCTAATCCATCCCAGCCACCTGGAGATCTGCAACCGCGCCTTCACGCCGCCGGAAGACGAGGTGGCCTGGTCGCGGGCGGTGGTGGAGGCGTTCGAGCGGCCCGAGAACGCCGGCAAGGGCGCGTTGAGGGTCGAGGGCCGCCTGGCCGAGCACCTACACCGGGATCAGGCGCGCCAGCTGATCGCCGTGGCCGACGCGATCGCCGCGGCGCAAGCTTAGGTGAGGCCGCCGTGCGCGCCCTGCTGCTCATCCTGACGCTGCTGACGCTGGCGCCTGGTCGGGCGGCGGCGCAGAACGAGCCCAGCGACGCGGTGCTGGACGCCCGCATCCGCGACTCGATGGCCGCGGCCGAGAGCCTGCAGGGTCCGCTGGACGGGCGCTGGACCTTGGTCGGCGCCGACGGGGCGCCGCTCTACATCTTCCAGATCGTCGACAAGCCGAACGGCGCGGCGCCGCCGGAGGGCGTCTGGCGAGACCCGCGTCGGCCCCAGGCGCCGGGCGACATCGGCCTGATCGACAGCCTGGAGCGCAGCCCGGGCGTGCTCACCATCAGCTTCGTCGCCAGGCCGGGCGCCTCACCGACAACGATCTCGCTGAAGACCGGCGCCGACGGCGGCTGGTCAGGCGAAATGCGCGAGGGCGGGTCGGTGACGAGCGTCTCCCTGCGACGGAACGGCTAGGGCGATAGCTCAGGTCCTATGAGTTCATTCCACTACACAATGCCTGTCATCCCGGAAGGCCCCCCGGACTTGATCCGGGGGGACTGTCCGGGACCTACTCGTCGCAGTTGGCGCTAAGTAGATCCCGGCCTTCCAGCTCGCTCGCGCGAGCTTCCAGCCGGGATGACAGACTTGGGGGATTCTTGGGTCTGCAATTCTAGCGCTGCAACCCCGCGAGCGCGGCCGCCATCGCCCGTTCCAGGTCAGCCGGCGCATAGGGCGCGGCGACGCCCTGCCCCCAGACCGGCCCTGGCCAGCACGGATCGTCGGCGCGGCGGCCGACGATGTGGACGTGCAGTTGGCGGGTGACGTTGCCGAGCTGGCCGATGTTGAGTCTCTTCACCGGCGCCCCGAGGGCCTGGCCGATCGCCCGCACGGCCTTTCCCGCCGCCAGAACCTCGTCCATCAGCCGCGCGCGATCGGCTGGCGTCAGATCCTCGAGCTCGACGGCGTCGGCCACGCGCGGGATCAGCACCAGCCAGGGAAAGCGCGCGTCCCGCTGCAGCCGCGCTTCGCATAGCGCCAGCGTCGCGAGGGGTTCCGAGGTCGCCAGAAAGGCAGGATCGAGCGTGAACATGGCCCAGCCTTGCAGGCCCCAACGCGCCGGTCTAGACCGCGCTCCCACGGCAACCGGAGGCCCACAGCATGGCTCGCGCGAAGATCGCTCTCATCGGCTCGGGCATGATCGGGGGCACGCTCGCCCACATCGCCGCCCGCGAGGAGCTGGGCGACGTCATTCTGTTCGACATCGTCGAGGGCCTGCCGCAGGGCAAGAGCCTGGACCTGGACCAGGCCTCCGCGGTGTTCGGCAAGGACGTGACGCTGAAGGGCGCGCAGGACTACGCCGACATCGCCGGCGCCGACGTCTGCATCGTCACCTCCGGCGTGCCGCGCCGGCCGGGCATGAGCCGCGACGACCTGCTGGGCATCAATCTGAAGGTGATGAAGGCGGTGGGCGACGGCATCAAGGCGCACGCGCCGAACGCCTTCGTGATCTGCATCACCAACCCGCTGGACGCCATGGTCTGGGCGCTGCGCGAGTTCTCCGGCCTGCCGCCGAACAAGCTGATCGGCATGGCCGGCGTGCTGGATTCGGCCCGCTTCCGCTATTTCCTGGCCGAGAAGCTCGGGGTGTCGGTGGAAGACGTGCACGCCTGGACGCTTGGCGGCCACGGCGACGACATGGTGCCCATGGTTCGCTACTCCACCGTCGGCGGCCTGCCGCTGCCGGTGCTGGTCGAGCAGGGCATGCTGAGCCAGGCGGACCTGGACGCCATCGTCGCCCGCACCAGAGGCGGCGGCGGCGAGATTGTCGCCCTCCTGAAAACTGGTTCGGCCTACTACGCGCCCGCCGAGAGCGCCATCGCCATGGCCAGGTCGTACCTGAAGGACAAGAAGCGGGTGCTGCCCTGCGCCGCGCATCTCTCCGGCCAATATGGCCTCAAGGACCTCTACGTGGGCGTGCCGGTGGTGATCGGCGCCGGCGGGGCCGAGAAGATCATCGAGTTTCCGATGGACGACGCCGAGAAGGCGATGTTCGCCAAGTCGGTGGCCTCCGTGCAGGGCCTGATCGCCGCCTGCAAGGAGATCGACCCCACGCTGGCCTGACGGCGATGGCGGGGCCGATCCTGGAGACCGAACGGCTGATCCTGCGCCCCACCGCGCCGGAGGACTTCGAACCTTGGGCTGCGTTCATGGCCGATGAGGTCGCCGCACGGCACCTGGGCGGCGCGCAGCCAAGATCGAGCGCCTGGCGCGGCTTCATGACTGTCGCCGGCGCCTGGGCGATGGAAGGCTTCGCAATGTTCTCGGCCATCGAGAAAGCCAGCGGCCGCTGGGTCGGGCGCCTGGGCCCCTGGCGCCCGGCGAACTGGCCGGGGACCGAGGTCGGCTGGGGTGTCGTGCGCGACTGCTGGGGCAAGGGCTACGCCACCGAAGGTGCGATCGCGGCCATCGACTGGGCGTTCGATACGCTTGGCTGGGACGAGGTGATCCACTGTATCGATCCCGCCAACCTCGCCTCGCAGAACGTCGCCAAGCGCCTGGGATCGACGATCCTGCGGCGCGAGCCCCTGCCGGCGCCCTACAATGACGGCGACCTCGACATCTGGGGCCAGAGCCGCGAGGCCTGGCGCGAGCGGCGGGGCGGACGAAGGAGCGGCTAGGATGGACCAGGCGCCAGCTGCCCCAAAAGCCATCGGCCGGACGCCGGCGTGGGGCTGGATCATCATGGCACTCGCTCTGATGATCGGGGTCGGATCGCTCCGCTATTTCCTGCCGGGCCAGCCCGGCGCGGCGCCGACGATCATCGCCAATCGCTTCGCCCACCTGGGCGTCCTCTTCGTCCACGTCGGCTTCGCCGTCACGGCGCTGATGATCGGGCCGTTCCAGTTCTTCGGCGGGATCCGGACCCGCTGGCCGCGATGGCACCGGCGCCTTGGAACGCTCTATGTGATCTGCTGCCTCACCGGTGGGTCGGCAGGCCTTGTCCTGGCGATCGGGACCACCGCCGGACCGATCGCCACCGCCGGGTTCGGCCTGCTGGCGATCGCCTGGCTGACCACCACCTTCATGGCCTGGCGCCTGGCGCGCGCCAGGGACTTCGTCCGCCATCGCCGGTGGATGATCCGCAGCTTCGCCCTGACGCTGGCCGCCGTCACCTTGCGGCTCTACCTGCCGCTGACGGCGCTGCCGCATCTGGGATTCTTCCCGGTCTACCGGGCGGTTTCGTTCCTCTGCTGGGTGCCGAACCTGATCGTGGCGGAGATCTACCTGGCGCGCAGCGCGGCGTTCAGAACCAGCCCGCCGCTCGCAGCGACCTCGCAAAGCCACGGCTGACCGGCGCCTCCGTCCCGTCCTTCAGGGTGAGCACCGCCCGGCCGTCGCCGCGTTCGACCGTCGACACCGCCTCGCGCGCGACCCACCAGGAGCGGTGGGTCTGGGCGCCCTCGATCCCTTCAAGCTCGGCGATGGCGTCGGAGAGCCGCATCAGGATCAGGTCCTGACCCAGGCTCGTGTGCAGGCGCAGGTAGTGGTCCTCGGCCTCGACAGCGAAGAGGTCCGCGCCCTTCAGTTTAGCCGGCAGCCGGGCCAGGAACTTCGCCGGCGGCGCATCCTTCGGCGCGGCGTGGGTCTGGGTGGGATTGCGGCGCACCAGGAACGCCAGCGCGGTCATCACCAGCGAGGTGGCGAAGACCTGGGGCAGGATCTCGCGGATCAGCAGCAGGTTGAACGGCTGATGGCGAAACCCGATCAGGAACGCCAGCACCACGCCGCTCACCGGCAGGGTCACGGCCGCGGCGATCAGCAGCGCGGCGGCCCACAGGGCGTCCGTGTACCAGGCATGCGGCACCAGCCAGCGCGCCGCCAGCAGGCCGCAGAGGGCGCCGCAGATCGACTCGGCGAGCCAGGCGATCATCTGCTCGGGTTCGCGCGCGGCGCCGGAGACGCCGATCACCAGCACCACGGCGATGCACGCCAGGATCACGCGACCCGCAGCCGCGCCGACGCCCCGCGCTCTTGGATCCTGAGGACTGGAAGCCGCCTGGGTCACGCTGTCCGAAGGTCTCCGGGCCGTCGCCGCGCCGCCCGCGGCAGAAGAAGGGGCAGGGCGCGATCCTGTCAATCCGCGCGCCGCGCGCGGAAAAGTTGAGCCTCGCCTCCTGCCAAATCGACGCACCCCTTTTCGTTCAGCCGCCCTTCAGCCATGTTCCGCTTCAATCGGACGCGTCGAGTTACTGCAAGAAGGGTCCCGGGCCGCGATGGCCGACTTCATCTTCCACGACCCCTCGGGACGGCGCGCGCGCCGCGCTGGCCTGGGGGTCGGCCTGATGGTCTCGCTCGCCGCGCTGGTGGTGGCGGGATTCTTCGCCACGCTCGCCTTCGCCCCGCGTCTGCCGCAGCTGTCCTTGAAGGACCCGCGCCTGTTGCAGGCGCTGCACGTGGAGACCGCGCACCGGCTGAAAGGCAAGCCCGACTGGACCCACGTGCCGCGCCGGCCAAAGGCTGGCGTCGCCGGCGGCCCCGCGCGGCCGCTTGCGGTGGGTTTCTACGTGTCGTGGGACGAGAGCTCGCGCGTCTCGCTGGCCAGGCACATCGACCAGCTGGACGTGGTCGCGCCGCAATGGGTGCTGATCGGATCGTCGGGGCAGGTGAACGTCACCTCCGACCCCCAGGCCGAAGCGATCATCGCCGGCGCCAAGAACGCGCCGTCGGTGCTGCCGATGGTGCACAACGGCCACGACGGCCTCTTCGACGGGCCGCTGGCCGACAGCCTGCTGCTCAACCCGGCCGCCAGGACCGCGCTGGTGAACAACCTCGTCGCCCTGGCCAAGGACCGCGGCTATGGCGGCTATGTCTTCGACCTGGAGAACCTCTCGCCCGAAGCGCAGAAGCAGCTTCCGGGCCTGATCGCCCAGGCCCACGCGGCGCTGAAGCCGCTGGGCCGGGAAGTCTGGGTGTCGGTTCCCTTCGCCAATCCCGACTATGACCTGAAGGCCTACCAGGCGGTCTCGGACACCGTGGTCCTGATGGCCTACGACGAACACTGGGGCGGCGCCGGCGGGCTGCCGGGTCCGCCCGCCAGCCAGGACTGGTTCGAGAGCAATCTGGCCAAGGACTCGGCGCTGCTCGATCCGGCGCACACGGTGGTGGCGCTGGGCGACTACGGCTACGACTGGAAGCTGGGCAAGGACGGCAAGCCGCTCAGCGGCGACACCGAGGTCTTCTACGACGCCACCCAGGCGGCGCGCGATTCCGAGGCGGACGTCAGCCTGGACGACGATGCTCTGAACCCGACCTACGCCTACGTTGACGACGACGGCTTCAAGCACATCGTCTGGTTCCTGGACGCGACGACCGTGTTCAACGAGATCAAGGTCGCCGACGAGTACCGGCCCCGCGGCTACGCCCTCTGGCGCATGGGGGCGGAGGATCCCAGCGTCTGGAAATTCTTCCGCCAGCCCTACGACAGCCTGACGTCCGCTGGCCTGGAGATCGTCTCGCCCGGGACCGGCGTCGACTTCGACGGCGAGGGCGAGATCCTGCACGTCAGCGCCACGCCGACGCCCGGCCAGCGGACCATCGAGATCGATCCCGACACCGGCCTCATCTCCGGCGAGGACTACAAGGTCATGCCGACCTCGTACGTGATCCAGCGCTACGGCTGGCATCCGGGCGAGGTGGCGCTCACCTTCGACGACGGGCCGGACGGACGCTGGACGCCGCAGATCCTGGACACGCTGAAGGCCAAGCACGCCAACGCCACCTTCTTCGTCATCGGCGAGAACATGCAGGGCCGGCCCGACATCGTTCAACGCGAGGTGGCCGAGGGCAACATCGTCGGCGGCCACACCTGGACCCACCCGAACATCGGTGCGACGCCGGTGGCCCAGACCGACCTGGAGCTGAACACCACCCAGCGCCTCTTCGAGGTGTTGACGGGCAAGTCGATGCGCTTCTTCCGCCCGCCCTACTTCGGAGACGCCGAGCCATCGACCCCCAACGAGGTCGAGCCGCTGCTGGTCGCCCAGAAGCTGGGCTACCTGATCGTCGGTCTGCGCATCGACCCGGACGACTGGCAGCGGATGCCCAACGGGGAGATGCCGCCGCCCGACACGATCGTGCAGCGGGTCATGGACCGGCTGGCCGACACCCAGCACCAGGGCCAGATCGTGCTGCTGCACGACGCCGGCGGCGACCGCAGCCAGACGGTGAAGGCCCTGCCCCTCCTGATCGATCAGCTGCGCGCCAACGGCTACAAGCTGGTCACCATCGACCAACTGACCGGCATGACCGCGGCGCAGGCCATGCCGCCGACGTCGCGCAGCTCCTTTGAGCTGCTGCTGGACCGCCTGGGCTTCGGCTTCTTCCGCTATGTGGAATTCCTGCTGCAGACCCTGTTCATCACCGCCATCGTCCTTGGGGTGGCGCGGCTGCTGTTCCTGGCCATCCTGGCCCTGTGGCACCGCCTGAAGGCGCCCGGCCGCGCGCCGCCGATGCTGGACCCCAACACCGGGCCGCTGGTGAGCGTGCTGATCCCCTGCTTCAACGAGGAGAAGGTGATCGTCGCCTCGGTGGCGCGGATCCTCCACTCGAACTGGCGGCGCCTGGAGGTGCTGGTGCTGGACGACGGCTCCACCGACGCGACCGCCGCCAGGGTCGCCGAAGCCTTTGAACACGAGCCCAGGGTCAAGCTCATCAGCTTCGAGAACGGCGGCAAGGCGCGGGCGCTGAACCGCGGCCTGGCGCAGACCAAGGGCGAAGTGATCGTCGCCCTGGACGCTGACACCCTCTTCCCGCCAGACACCCTGCCCCAGCTGGCGCGTTGGTTCGCCGACCCCAAGGTGGGCGCGGTGGCCGGCAACGCGGTCGTCGGCAACCGGCTGAACCTGGTCACCCGCTGGCAGGCGCTGGAGTACGTCACCGCCCAGAACCTGGAGCGGCGGGCGCTGGCGGCGTTGGGAGCGGTGACCGTGGTGCCGGGCGCGGTGGGCGCCTGGCGGCGCTCGGCGCTGGAGGCGTTGGGCGGCTACCCCGCCGACACCCTGGCCGAGGATCAGGACCTGACGCTGGCCTGCCAGAGCGCGGGCTGGGTGGTGGAGTTCGATCCGGAGGCGCGCGCCTACACCGAGGCGCCAGACACCATCGCCGGCCTGTTGAAGCAGCGCTTCCGCTGGTCGTTCGGCACCCTGCAATGCCTGTGGAAACACCGCCGGGACCTGTTCAATCGCAAGCACCCGGTGCTGGGGTTTGTCGCCCTGCCGCAGATCTGGCTCTTCCAGATCATGCTCACCGCGGTCTCGCCGCTGGTGGACCTGGCGATCATCTGGAGCCTGGTCTGGGCGCTCTACGCCCGCGCCTACCATCCGGTGGAGTGGTCGCCGGACGACATGATGCGCTCGATCTTCTACTGGGCGGCGTTCATCTTCCTGGATCTCTCGGCCGGCGCGCTTGGCATGGCGCTGGAGCGCCGCGCGCCCTGGAAGGATCTCATCTGGCTGCCGGTGCAGCGCTTCGGCTACCGCCAGCTGATGTACTACGTCGTGGTCAAGTCGATCGTCAGCGCGGTGCGCGGCGTTCGCGTCGGCTGGGGGAAGCTGGAGCGGCGCGCCACCGCCGCCATGGAAGGCGCCGCCTAGGCTGATTGCTAAGGCTGAACGCCGTTCCTATAAGGCCGCCATCCCGCGTTTGAAGGCGTTCCCCACATGAACATCCACGAGCATCAGGCCAAGGCGGTCCTCGCCGAGTTCGGCGTCCCGGTTCCGCGTGGCTATCCGGCGTTCAGCGTCGAGGAAGCGGTCGCGGCGGCGCAGAAGCTGGGCGGATCGGTCTGGGTGGTGAAGGCCCAGATCCACGCCGGCGGCCGGGGCAAGGGCGGCGGGGTGAAGCTGGCCCGCTCGCTGGACGAGGTGCGGGCCGAGGCGACCAAGATGCTGGGGATGACCCTGGTGACGCACCAGACAGGCCCCAAGGGCAAGGTCGTGCGCCGGCTCTACATCGAAGAGGGCGCAGCGATCCAAAAGGAATACTACCTCTCGCTGCTGGTCGATCGCGAGACCAGCCGCGTCGCCATCGTCGCCTCCACCGAGGGCGGCATGGACATCGAGCAGGTGGCGCACGCGACGCCGCAGCTGATCCACACCATCCAGATCGATCCGGCCACGGGCGTCTGGCCCCACCACGGGCTGCTGCTGGCCCGCTCGCTTGGCCTGTCCGGCGAGCTGGCCAAGCAGGCTCGCTCGCTGCTCCCGGCGCTGTACAAGGCCTTCACCGAGAAGGACATGAGCCTCTTGGAGATCAACCCGCTGATCGCCACGGCCGATGGCCGCCTGGTGGTGCTCGACGCCAAGGTCGGGTTCGACGACAACGCCCTCTTCCGCCACCCCGACGTGGTGACACTGCGCGACGAGACCGAAGAGGACGCCAAAGAGATCGAGGCCTCCAAGCACGACCTCTCCTACATCAGCCTCGACGGCGAAATCGGCTGCATGGTCAACGGCGCGGGCCTGGCCATGGCGACCATGGACATCATCAAGCTCTACGGCTCCTCGCCCGCCAACTTCCTCGACGTGGGAGGCGGCGCGACCAAGGAGAAGGTGATCGCCGCCTTCAAGATCATCACCGCCGATCCCAACGTCAAAGGCATCCTGGTCAACATCTTCGGCGGCATCATGCGCTGCGACATCATCGCCGAGGGCGTGGTCGAGGCGGTGAAGGAAGTGGGCCTGAAAGTGCCGCTGGTGGTCCGCCTGGAAGGCACCAACGTCGAACTCGGCAAGCAGATCCTCTCGAAGAGCGGCCTCAACGTGATCGCCGCCAACGACCTGGCGGACGGGGCCGAGAAGATCGTCGCGGCGGTGAAAGCCGCGGCCTAGCGATGATCGCCAGGCTCTGCCTCGCCCTCGCCGCCTGGGCGTGCCTGGCGGGCGGCGCCTGCGCCGACAGCCCAGGTTTCCTGCTCTTCCAGAAGCTCTGCATCGACACTCACGCCAAGCCGGACGTGGCGCTCGCCGCGGCAAGGGCGGCGGGGTTCGTGCGGCCGATGGGGTCGATGACCAAGGACCTGCCGAGCCTGCAGTTCGAAGGCCCGCAGGCGCTGGCCAAGCTGGTGGACGACGGGGCGGTGATGCTGATCGTCGGCGCCAAGCCCTTTCCCGCCGCGCCGGGGACGACCATGATCGGCTGCGCCCTGGTGGTGGCCCCGCCGGAGACCGGCGCGGAAGAGGCGTTGGAGGCCTGGGCCGGCGCGGGGCGCATCACCGCCGAGGACGGCCAGCCCTTCTTCCTCTTCGTCGGCGACCGGACCCATCGGCGCGCCGGCGCCGACCTCACAGCCGATGAACTGGCGGCCTCCGCCAAGAGCGGCGATTTGCAGATCGCCGCTTCGTCGCATAAACCCGAGGCCACCGTCCTCATCTACGGTCTCGTGCAGCCCTGACATCGGCGCGCCTTGCCAGCGCCATTCCGGACCGCGATGTTGCAGCCAGGGACGTTTCGCTCAAAGCAAGCTCAAGGGAACTTCATGAACCGCTCACAAGCCGTATTGGCGCTGACTCTCGCGTCGCTGGCGCTGCCGATCACCGCCTCCGCCGCGACCGCCGGCGACGATGCGGCGCTCAGCGCCTTTCAGACGATCTGCGCCGATACGACCGCCGACTTCCCTGCGGTGCTGAAGGCTGCCGACGCCGCCGGCTTCACCGAGGCCAACCTGATCGCCGACGCCGATCCGACGCTGACGGTGACTGACAAGGACGGCCGCGAGAAGTCCGTCGGCGGCGCCACGCTGCGCATGTTGGCGATCCGCGGCACCAAGACTTCGCCCGGCGGCCAGCTCACCTTGAGCACCTGCAAGATCAGCACCGACAAGGCCGACAACGGCCTGCTGGCCAAGGCCCAGTCCTGGCTCGGCATTCCCACCGACTCCAGCGACAAGGGCATGGCCTCCTATCTGGTCACCGTCAACGGCGGCGCGCGCACGCCGCTGACCCACGCTCAGATCGGCGCGTCGCTCAGCGCCGGCGGCGCCCATATCCTGAAGTTCCAGGAGGATGCCGCTTCGGCGAGCCTGGTGTATCAGAAGTTCACCAAGTAGGGCGCGGGGGCTCGCCGGTCCCTCGGGTCGGCTCGGAGAAGTTCATCGCCATGTCGTCTCGCCTCGCCCTATCAGCCTTTGTCGGACTTGCCGCCGCGCTCCTCTTGGCGCCCATCGCGGCGGGACAGGACGATCCGCAAGCCTGGAGCGCCACGGCCGCGCGGGGGGCCTTCGATCTTTGCCGCGCCGACGCGCCTGACGCCGACAGGGTCGCCGAGCACGGCGAGGTCTGGGGCTGGCCGACCTTCATCCCCTACCTGGAGCATCCGAAGGGCTACAAGCGGCTGTCCGGCGGCGAGAGCCGCCGCACCTACAGCGTCGGTGACAAGAGCGCCTACGTGGAGCTGACCGTTCAGAGCGGCCAGGTGACTTCGGCCGGCCCCGCCAACATCCGCTACTTCCGCTGCAACGTCGCCGCCGACCAGGTGATCGGCGCGGATCTGGAGGCCTATTTCACGGCCAACTATGGACCGCCGACGTCCAAGACTGGCGTGACGACGGTCTGGCTGTCGGCCAAGCCCAGCGACGCGGTCGGGCCGGACGCCGCCGCCAGCGATGACCTGGTGCTGAAGCCGGTGGTCGCCGCGGGCGTCGGGGCGCAGGTGATGCGCATCGAACTCACCCGCGAGCGCGGGCTGGACCGCGCCAAGCTGACCATCCTGCGCAACGAACCGGCCGCCTGATCGGCCGAGCCCGAAATGAAAAGCCCGGCGGATTGATCCGCCGGGCTTAGGTCTGCCTGTCGGTTTCCTTGGGGAGGTTAACGACAAGCCTAGGGCGATCCGCGCCGACCCGTCCCTACCCTGGCGCGCAATTTTCATCCTGGCAACGCCTTAAGCGCGTAACGACGTTACCCGAGCTTGGGTATGGCGTCAGACGCCGCAAAAGCGGGCGCCGGCGGCCGCCGGACTTGCGCCGCGCGCCCGCCTGTGGGAAGCCCGCCCGCCGGCGCTGAAGGCGCGCGGTGCAAAGCAACAGCGACAAGCAAGAAACCTCATGTCCATTCTCGTCGGCTCGGAAACCCGCGTGATCTGCCAGGGGATCACCGGAGCGCAGGGCACCTTTCACTCCGAGCAGGCGATCGCCTACGGCACCCGCATGGTGGGCGGGGTATCACCGGGCAAGGGCGGCTCGACCCACGTCGGCGTGCCGGTGTTCGACACCGTCGCCGAGGCCAGGGAGGCCACCGGCGCCGAGGCCAGCGTGATCTACGTGCCCCCGCCCTTCGCGGCCGACGCCATCCTGGAAGCCATCGACGCGGAAACGCCGCTGATCGTCTGCATCACCGAGGGCATCCCGGTGGAGGACATGATCAAGGTCAAACGCGCGCTCAGCGGCTCGAAGTCGCGGCTGATCGGGCCCAATTGCCCAGGCGTGCTCACGCCCGGCGAATGCAAGATCGGCATCATGCCCGGCAACATCTTCAAGAAGGGCTCGGTGGGTGTCGTCTCGCGCTCGGGGACGCTGACCTACGAGGCGGTGTTCCAGACGACCCAGGTGGGCCTGGGACAGACAACCGCGGTGGGAATCGGCGGCGATCCGGTCAAAGGGACGGAATTCATCGAGATTCTGGAGATGTTCCTTGCCGATCCGGCGACGGAGTCGATCATCATGATCGGCGAGATTGGCGGGTCGGCCGAGGAGGACGCGGCGGGGTTCATTAAATCTTCAGCAACCAAGAAGCCAATGGTCGGCTTCATCGCCGGTAGAACGGCGCCGCCGGGCCGCAGGATGGGCCACGCCGGCGCCATCATCTCCGGCGGCAAGGGGGGCGCTGAGGACAAGATAGCCGCCATGGAGGCCGCGGGCATCCGCGTGTCGCCATCGCCGGCCGCGCTTGGGGAAACCCTGCTCCAGGTCCTGAAAGGGGCCTGACGAGAGACTATCTAACGGGCCCCGCCCGGACCTCACGCAGCAGGCCCAGGCGGGCGCAAGGTGAGTGATCGATGGCGGACGATGCAGGACGGCTGAACGAGGTTCTGGCCGAGACATCCTTTCTCTACGGCGGCAATGCGGGCTTCGTCGAAGACCTGCAGGCCAAATGGGCGGCCGATCCCAGTTCGGTGGAGCCCTCGTGGCGGGCGTTCTTCGCTTCCCTGCGCGACCGCGTCGAAGAGGTGGTCAAGTCCAACGCGCCCCCGTCGTGGACGCCGACGCCGGTGGCCGGGCCGCGGCCGGACTGGCTGAGCGCCATCGATGGCCTGTGGCCGGCGGTCGACGCCAAGCTCACCGCCAAGATCGCCGCCGCCTCGCCCGCGGCCAGCCCCGACGAGGTGCGCGCCCGCACGCTGGATTCCCTGCGCGCGATCATGATGATCCGCGCCTACCGCATGCGCGGGCACCTGAAGGCCAATCTCGATCCCCTGGGCCTCGCGGTCACCGCCGGCGACGCCACCGAGCTCGATCCGGCCACCTACGGCTTCGCCGAGTCCGACTTCGACCGGCCGATCTTCCTCGACTTCGTACTCGGCCTCGAGACCTCGACCGTGCGCGAGATCCTCAGCATCCTGCGGCGCACCTACTGCGGCAATGTCGGGGTGCAGTACATGCACATCACCGACCCCACCGAGAAGGGCTGGCTGCAGCAGCGGATCGAGGGACGCGACAAGGAGATCACCTTCACCAAGGAAGGCAAGATCGCCATCCTCAAGAAGCTTATCGAGGCCGAGGGCTTCGAGAAGTTCCTGCACAAGCGCTTTCCCGGCACCAAGCGCTTTGGCCTCGACGGCGCGGAGGCCACCGTCCCGGCGCTGGAGCAGATCATCAAGCGCGGCGGCGCGCTGGGCGTGAAGGACATCGTCATCGGCATGCCCCACCGCGGGCGCCTCAACGTGCTGGCCGCGGTGATGGGCAAGCCCTACCAGGTGATCTTCCACGAGTTCCAGGGCGGCTCGTCGCTGCCGTCGGACGTCGAGGGATCGGGCGATGTGAAGTACCACCTGGGCGCTTCGTCGGACCGCACCTTCGACGACAACGTCGTCCACCTCTCGCTCACCGCCAATCCCAGCCACCTGGAGATCGTCAATCCGGTGGTGCTGGGGAAAGCCAGGGCCAAGCAGGCCTTCACCTTGCGCGAAGACCCTACCGTCGGGCGCAGCCACGTGCTGGCCCTGCTGCTGCACGGCGACGCCGCCTTCGCCGGCCAGGGGGTGATCGCCGAGTGCTTCAATCTGATGGGGGTCAAGGGCTACCGCACCGGCGGCGCCGTGCACTTCATCGTCAACAACCAGATCGGCTTCACCACCAGCCCGCGCTATTCGCGGACCAGCCCCTATCCATCCGACACCGCGCTGATGGTCGAGGCGCCGATCTTCCACGCCAACGGCGATGATCCCGAGGCGGTGGTCTACGCCGCCAAGGTGGCCACCGAATACCGTCAGCAGTTCGGCAAGGACGTGGTCATCGACATGTTCTGCTACCGCCGGTTCGGCCACAACGAGGGCGACGATCCGACGATGACCCAGCCCTTGATGTACCTGACCATCAAGCACCACCCGACCACCCGCGAACTCTACGGCCAGCGGCTGATCGACGAAGGGGTGATCACCGAGGCCGACCTAGAGAGCTTCCTCTCAGAGTTCGACGCCTACCTCGACAAGGAGTTCGAGGCCGGCAAGACCTATCAGGCCGACAAGGCGGACTGGCTGGACGGTAAGTGGGCCGGCCTGACCCCCGAGCACGAGGAGCGCCGCGGCGACACCGCCATCCGCGCCCAGAAGCTCAAGGACATCGGCCTGAAGATCACCACCATCCCGGAGCGCCTGGACGTCCACAAGACTGTTCGGCGGGTGATCGAGCACCGCCACGAGGCGATCGAGTCCGGCGAGAACATCGACTGGGCCACCGGCGAGCACCTGGCCTTCGCCACCCTGCTCGACCAGGGCTACGCCGTGCGCCTCTCGGGCCAGGACAGCGTCCGCGGGACCTTCGTCCAGCGCCACTGCGACCTGATCGACCAGACCACCGAGGAGCACTACACGCCGCTGGCCAACGTCCGGCCAGGCCAGGCGCACGTGGAGATCCTGGACTCGGCGCTTTCGGAAGAAGCGGTGCTGGGCTTCGAGTACGGCTTTTCGCTCACCGACCCGAACACGCTCACCCTCTGGGAGGCCCAGTTCGGCGACTTCGCCAACGGCGCGCAGGTGGTGATCGACCAGTTCATCTCCTCTGGCGAGCGCAAGTGGCTGCGCATGAGCGGCCTCGTCATGCTGCTGCCGCATGGTTACGAGGGCCAGGGTCCCGAGCACTCCTCCGCGCGCCTGGAGCGCTATCTGCAGCTCTGCGCCGAGGACAATCTGCAGGTGGCCAACTGCTCGACCCCGGCCAACTACTTCCACATCCTGCGCCGCCAGCTGCTGCGCGAATACCGCAAGCCGCTGATCATGATGACGCCCAAGTCGCTGCTGCGGCACAAGAAGGCGGTGTCCAGCTTCGAGGACTTCACCGAGGGCTCTGCCTTCCACCGGGTGCTGCATGACGACGCCGAGCACGGCCGCAAGACCGACGTGCGCCTGGCGGCGGACGACAAGATCCGCCGCATCGTTCTCTGCTCGGGCAAGGTCTACTACGACCTCTTGGACGAGCGGGAGAAGCGCGCCATCGACGATGTCTATCTGATGCGCCTGGAGCAGTTCTATCCCTGGCCGGTGAAATCGCTGACCACCGAACTTTCGCGCTTCAAGGACGCAGAGCTGGTCTGGTGCCAGGAAGAGCCCAAGAACATGGGCGCCTGGACCTTCGTCGATCCGTGGCTGGAGCTGACGCTGGCCAAGATGAAGATCGCCGCCAAGCGCGCGCGCTATGTCGGCCGCCCGGCGTCGGCCTCCACCGCCGCGGGCCTGATGAGCCGGCACATGAAGGAGCTGCAGACCTTCCTCGCCCAGGCCTTCGCTTGAGGGGCGAAATCGGGCTAAGACCAGATCGAAACTAGGAGCCCCTGGCGATGACCGACATCATGACCCCGGCCCTCGGCGAATCGGTGACCGAGGCCACCGTGGCGCGCTGGGCCAAGAAGCCGGGCGATTCCGTGCGCAAGGACGAGATCCTGGTCGAGCTGGAGACCGACAAGGTCAACCTCGAGGTCGCCGCCACCGAGGACGGGATCCTGGCCGACATCGCCGCCGAGGAAGGTGCGACCGTCTTGCCGGGCTCAGTCCTCGGCCATTTGAGCGCCGTCGGCGCCGCGCTGGCCAAGGCCAGGCCCGCGGCCGAGCCAGTGGCGGCGGTCGCCATGGCTACAGCCGCGCCCGTCGCGGCAGCTGCCGCCCCCGCCCCTGTCGCCGCGCCGCTGGCCCCGCAGCCTGAGGCCGCCCGGCCGCTGGCGCCGTCGGTGCAGCGGATCGTGGCGGAGAATAGGCTCGACCCTGGCGCCATCGGCGCCAGCGGCAAGGATGGCCGGATCACCAAGGGCGACGCCCTGGCCGCCCTCGACGCCCGCGCCGAGCAACCGGCGCCGGCGTCCGCGCCTGCCCCCGCCGCCGCACGCCCGCCGCACGAGCGCGAGGAGCGGGTGCGGATGACCCGCTTGCGCCAGACCATCGCCCGGCGCCTGAAGGAGGCCCAGGACACCGCCGCCATGCTGACCACCTTCAACGAGGTCGACATGGGCGCCGTGATGGGACTTCGTAATCAGTACAAGGACGTCTTCGAGAAGCGCCACGGGGTGAAGCTGGGCTTCATGAGTTTCTTCGTGAAGGCCTGCATCGCCGCGTTGAAGGAAGTGCCGGCGGTCAACGCCGAGATCGACGGGACCGACCTCATCTACAAGAACCACTACGACATCGGCGTCGCCGTCGGCACCGAGCGCGGCCTGGTGGTGCCGGTGGTGCGGGGCGCCGACGCGATGAACCTGGCCGAGATCGAGAAGGCCATCGGCGCGCTGGGCGTCAAGGCGCGGGACGGCACGCTGGCGCTGGACGATCTGCAGGGCGGCACCTTCACCATCTCCAACGGCGGGGTCTATGGCTCCTTGATGTCGACGCCGATCCTCAACCTGCCGCAGTCGGGGATCCTTGGCATGCACAAGATCCAGGACCGGCCGATGGCCGTCGGCGGCCAGGTGGTGATCCGGCCGATGATGTATCTGGCGCTCTCCTACGACCACCGCGTGGTGGACGGTCAGGGCGCCGTTACCTTCCTGGTCAAGGTCAAGGAACACATCGAGGACCCGCAGCGGCTGTTGCTGGATATCTAGGCCTGCCGTGGGCCTCGCCCTCATCACTCGGATTCCCAGTCTCGTCGAAGCCCAGATCGCCGCTGGCGCGCTGCGCTCGGCTGGCATCGCGGTGGAGGTGTTCGACGCCAACTTCGGGGCGATCGAAGCGCCGGTGATCGAGGGCCTCGGCGGATATCGGTTGATGGCGCCCGAAGAGCAGGTCGCCGCCGCGCGCGACGCCCTGAGGGCGCTGCGGGCCAGTCCCGGCCTGGGCGATCCGGAGGACAACGGGCCTTGGACGGCGTCGCTGAGGCGATCCACTGGCGTGCGCGCTCGCGGGATGCGCGTGATCGCGATCCTGTACCTCGGCCTGCCACTGCTGGTCTGGCTAATCTTCAGGCTCACCCACCGATGAGGCCGGCCGATCTCCAAATTCCCCTGACCTTCGCGCGGCAAGCGACTATATCCCGCGCCGGGCGAGCGGAGAGCTGAGAGCATGGCGGGCTATGACGTGGTCATCATCGGCGGGGGGCCAGGCGGCTACAACGCCGCCATCCGCGCCGGCCAGCTGGGCCTCAGCGCCGCCTGCGTGGAGAAACGCGCGACCCTCGGCGGCACCTGCCTCAACGTCGGCTGCATTCCCTCCAAGGCGCTGTTGCACGCCTCCGAGCTCTACGAAATGGCGGCCATGGACTTCGCCGGGTTCGGCATCGAGGTGACGCCCAAGCTGAACCTGCCGGCGATGATGGCCCAGAAGGACACGTCAGTCGGCCAACTGACCAAGGGGATCGAGTTCCTGCTGAAGAAGAACAAGGTCGACTGGATCAAGGGCGCCGGCAAGATCGCCGGCCCGGGCAAGGTCGAGGTCACCGCCGCGGACGGATCGACGACCACGCTGGAGGCCAAGGCGATCGTCATCGCCACCGGCTCGGCGCCCGCGGGCCTGGCCGGCGTCACCGTCGACAACGAGCGGATCGTCGATTCCACCGGCGCGCTGGCCCTCACCGAAGTTCCCGCCAGCCTGATCGTCATCGGCGCGGGGATCATCGGCCTGGAGCTGGGCTCGGTCTGGCGGCGCCTCGGCTCGCAGGTGACGGTGGTGGAGTTCCTGGACCGGATCACGCCCGGGGTCGACGAAGACACCGCCAGGACCTTCCAGCGGGCGCTCGCCAAGCAGGGGATCGTCTTCAAGCTGGGCTCGAAGGTCACCGGCGCCAAGGCCGGGCCTGGCTCGGTGGAGCTCACCGTCGAGCCGGTTGCCGGCGGGGCGGCCCAGACCCTCACCGCCGACTACGTCCTGCTGGCGATCGGTCGCCGTCCGTACACGGAGGGGCTGGGCCTGGAGAGCGTCGGGATCACGCCGGACAAGGGCGGCTTCATCCAGACCGAACACTTCGCCACCTCTGCGCCCGGCGTCTTCGCCATCGGCGACGCCACCCATGGCCCGATGCTCGCGCACAAGGCCGAGGACGAGGCGGTGGCCTGCATCGAGATCATCGCCGGCAAGGCCGGGCACGTGAACTACGACGTCATCCCGAGCGTCATCTACACCTTCCCGGAGGTCGCCTCGGTGGGCAAGACCGAGGAGGAGCTGAAGGCCGCCGGCGTCGCCTACAAGGTCGGCAAGTTCCCGTTCACCGCCAACGCCAGAGCCAAGGTCAACCACGAGGCCGAGGGCTTCGTGAAGGTGCTGGCCGACGCCAAGACCGACCGGGTGCTGGGCGTCCATATGATCGGCCCCGATGTCGGCGAGCTGATCGGCGAATATTGCGTGGCCATGGAGTTCGCCGCCGCCTCCGAAGACGTCGCGCGCACCTGCCACCCCCACCCCACCCGCTCGGAGGCCTTGCGCCAGGCGGCCATGGGGGTCGAGGGCTGGACGATGCAGGCTTGAGGTTGACGGGGGGCCCGGCCGAGCGGCTTGGCTGGGCGGTCTCGGGGACCTTCGCATGACGAGCAAGGGACGGTCATCGTGGCCGGCGCTCCTGGCGCTCGCCATCGTGGCGGTCGGGCCGGCCGGCGCGCGCGAGCGCTATGTCTGGCACTTCGCCGGCTTGCGCAGCCTGCAGTTCGGGGTGGACGGAACCGACGACCGCGCCCTTCGCATCGACTGCAACGACGACGGCTCGCTCTCCATCGGCGGACCGGCTTTTGAAGACGGCGCCGAGGGCGATCCGGTGACGATGCGCGTTTCCAGCACCCTCGGATCGGAGGTGCTACACGGCGACCAGACCGAGGCCGGCGACGGCATGAACTTCGACCTGCCGGTCACGGCGCGCGGCGTCGCCCTGCAGACCTTGCTGGCCGGCCGCCCCCTACGCATCTCCCAGGGTCGAAACTACTTCACGGTTCCGGGCGCAGGCGCTCCGGCCAAGCTCCGCCGGCTGATCGGCGCCTGCCACCCCGCGCCGCCCGGAAAGTCCTGATCAGGCGGCCATGGGCGTGGAAGGCTGGACGATGCAGGCTTGACGTCCGCTGGGTGAAGCCCTCTCCGTTCCTCCCAACAAAAGGGAGGAACGTGCGTCATGGGCGATTGGAGAGATCCGCAGGTCACGGCCTTGCGCGAGATGATGGCGGCGGTCGCGCCGCCGGCAGACTCGCCCCCGCCGGCCTGGGCCGATCAGCGGGCGATGATCGACGCCATGGGCGCCGGCGCGCCCGTTCCTGACGGCGTCGCTGTCGAGACTCTGTCGCTGGGCGGCGTGCCGGCCGAGAAGCTGACGCCCAAGGGCGCGGACGCCTCGCGCACGATCTTCTACCTGCACGGCGGCGGCTATTGCATCGGCGGTCCGGCCAGCCACCGCACCTGGGTCGCCAGATCGGCGCAGGCGGCGTCGGCCAGCGCCTATGTGATCGACTACCGCATGGCGCCCGAGCACCCGTTCCCGGCCGCCGTCGACGATTCCCTGGCCGCCTGGCGCGCCCTGCTGGCCAGCGGCCGCGATCCCAAGCGCACGGTGATCGCCGGCGACAGCGCCGGCGGCGGTCTGACCGTGGCGACGGCGATCGCGGCGCGGGACGCGGGCGTGCCGCTGCCGGCCGGCCTGCACCTGGTCAGCCCCTGGGCCAACCTCACCAACGCCAGCCCCGCCTACCAGGCCAAGGGCGGCGACGACTTCATCATCACCCAGCTCGGGATCGACCGGTTCGCCGGCGCCTACCTGGCCGGCAAGACCGATCCGAAGACGCCGCTGGCCTCGCCGGTCTTCGCCGACCTCGCGGGCCTGCCGCCGATGCTGATCCAGGTCGGGTCCGAAGAGGTGCTGCTGTCTGATTCGACCATGCTCGCCGAAGGCGCGGGCCTGGCGCGGGTGGACGTCACCCTGCGCATCTGGCCTGGCATGATCCACATCTGGCCGTTCTTCGCCCAGATCACCGCCGGGGCCAAGGCGATCGAGGAGTCGACCGCCTGGATCAAGGCGCGGACGCCCTAGGAGGCTGAGCCTCCGTGCGTGGTTCGAGACGCGTCCCATTTGGGCCGCTCCTCACCATGACGAATCTTGTTGCAGCCCAACCCTTTGCGTCATCCTGAGGAGCCGTCCCGGACTTGATCCGGGGCGGCGTCTCGAAGGACGCAGGCTTTGCTCAAGCCTTCGGGTGGGCCTTGGAATAAGCGGCCATCAGGCCCGCGGAATCCACCGCCGTGTAGCGCTGCGTGGTCGAGAGCGACGCGTGGCCGAGCAGCTCCTGGATCGAGCGCAGGTCGGCGCCGGCGCCGAGCAGATGGGTGGCGAAGGAATGGCGCAGCGCGTGCGGCGTCGCCCGTTCGGGAAGGCCCATGCGAGCGCGCAGGCGCTGCATCAGCTCCTGCATCCGGCGCGGTCCCAAGGGCCCGCCACGGGCGGCGCGGAAGAGCGGCTGGTCGGGGGCGAGGGTGAAGGGAACCACCTGCAGATAGGCGTTCACCGCCTCACGCACCGCCGGCAGGACGGGCACGATGCGCACCTTGGCGCCCTTGCCCAGGATGCGAAGGCTGTCCGTCAGGGGGGCGTCCGAACGTTTCAGCGACAGCGCTTCGGAGATGCGCAGGCCGCAACCGTAGAGCAGCGAGAGCACCGCCTCGTCGCGGGCCGTCTCCCATTCGGCGCGGTCCGGATCCTCGCCGGCCTCGGCCAAGAGGCCGATGGCCTGGTCTTCGGTGACCGGCCGCGGCGCGCCCGGCCGCACCTTCGGCCCGCGGACCAGGGCCAGGCCGACGCAGGGAACGCCCAGGCGCCGGTCGAGGAAGCGGTGGTAGCTGCGCACCGCCGACAGCGCCTGCGAGAGCGACCGCGCCGAGAGCGGGTGCTCGCCCTGCCGCCGGTGGGCGAGGTAGGCGCGGATGTCGGCGGCGGTGAGCGCGCCCATGTCGGCAAGGCCAAGTTCGCCGCCGCGGTGCTGCTCCAGGAACGAGAGGTAGGCGCTGACGCCCGCGCCATAGGCCTCCACCGTCCGGGGGCTGGCCCGGCGCTCGTTGGTCAGATGGTCGAGGAATTGGGCGAGGGCTTGGCGCGCGTCGCTCACGGAACCGGCCAGCGCTCGGCTGTGCGCTCGACCACGCGGGCGAGGAAGTCGATCAGGTCGTGGCCCATGTCGGGCGAGAAGGTCTCGTCGTCCGCCGAACCGAAGGCCAGGATCCCGGTGCGCTCGGGCGCCCAGAGGGTCAGCCGGATCAGGGCGACGCTGGCGATGTCGGGCGCCTGCTCGCCGAAGAGGCCAAGCGCGGTGGGGACGACGCCCAAGCGCGCCACCTCGCCCTCGCCCAGCGTCAGGTCGACCTGGCCCTCGGCCAGCGCGCGCCAGCCGGCGGGAACGCGTTCGGGTCCTTCCAGGGCGATGGCGGCGGCGGTGAGGTCGAACCTGGCGCGGGCCACCTCGTCGAGGCGGCGGGCGAGGTCGGCGTGGTTGCGCGAATCGAGCAGCGCGATCACCGCGCGATGGGTCTGCGCCTGGGCGGCGAAGTTGGCCTGCGCCACCGCCTCCACGCGCTGGCGGACGTTGGTCTCCTGGCGGTGCGCCTGGGCGACCCGCGAGAGCGCCGCCGGGCCGAAGTCGATCACATTGGAGGTGTCCAGCCGCAGGCCCAGCGCGGCCAGCAGGTCGGGATCTTCGCGGACGAAATCGGGATTGCCGGTCAGGAAGGCGCGGATCGCCGCGTCCCTGGCCGACTCGTGCGCCTGCGTGCGCAGCACATCCGACACTTCAAAGCCCCCGCCTCGCTAGAGGATCGACTGGCCGGTCTTCGCCCAATCGCTCAGGAATGACTGAAGACCCTTCTCGGTTAACGGGTGCTTGAAGAGCTCCTCGAAAACCGCCGGCGGGATGGTGGCGCAGTCGGCGCCGGCGAGCGCGGCGGCCTTCACGTGCTCGGCGTTGCGGATCGAGGCGGCGAGGATCTGGGTGTCGAAGCCATAGGTGTCGTAGATTGCGCGGATCTCGGCCACCACCTCCATGCCGACCGCGCCGTGGTCGTCGAGGCGGCCGACGAAAGGCGAGATGAACGCCGCGCCGGCCTTGGCCGCCAAGAGCGCCTGGACAGCGGAGAAGCAGAGGGTGACGTTGACCCTGATCCCCTCGCGGGCCAGTTCGGCGGTGGCGATCAGCCCTTCCTTGGTCAGCGGCAGCTTGACCACCACGTTCTGGGCGATCTTGGCCAGCTTGCGCCCCTCGGCCAGCATGGTGGGAACATCGCTCGCCACCGCCTCGGCGCTCACCGGCCCCTCGACGAGGGCGCAAATCTCGGCGATGACCTCCAGCATGGGCCGGCCGGACTTGGCGATCAGCGAAGGATTGGTGGTGACCCCATCCACCAGCCCGGTGGCGGCCAGCGCCTTGATCTGGGCGGTGTCGGTGGAGTCGAGAAAGAGCTGCATGACCTGGGACTCGGCTGGCGGAGGGGCAAGACTAGGGCCTGGCCGTGGGCGCAGGAAGTCCCTCGCGAAATCGGCGCGCGCGTGAGGATCGCTTCGGTCCTCATTCCCCTGCCGCTGCCCGAAGCGTTCGACTACGCCGAGCCGGAGGGGATGGATCTGGCGCTGGGCGACATCGTCACCGCGCCGCTGGGACCCAATCTGGTGCGGGGCGTGGTGACCGCCCTGCGCGACGCCGCCGGCGGCAATCGGCCGCTGCGGGCGGTGGCCGAGCGGCTGGAGGACCCGCGCCTGCCGCCCTCGAGCCTGGCCTTCGTCGACTGGGCGGCGCGGTATGCGGTGGACCAGCCGGGCCAGCCGCTAGCCATCGCCCTGCGCGGCTCGCGCTCGCCCAAGCCCAGGCCCGAGCGCGTGCTGCGGCTGACCGGCAAGGCGCCGACGCGGCCGACCCCGGCGCGGGAAAAGGTGATGGCTGCGGCCGCCGACGCGGCTCTGGCGCCGGCGGCCCTGGCGCGCGCGGCGGGGGTAAGCGCAGGCGTGGTCGCCGCGCTGATCGCCGATGGCGTGCTCTTCGAAGAGATCCGTATCCAGAGCGTCGACTTTCCGCCGCCCGACCCTGACCGCGCGGGCGCCAAGCTCAACGCCAGCCAGGCCGCCGCGCTCATAGAGCTGCAGGAGATGCTGGCCGGCGGCGACTTCGCCGTCGCCCTGCTGGACGGCGTCACAGGCTCTGGCAAGACCGAGGTCTATCTCGAAGCCGCCGCGGCGGTGCTGAAGGGCGACCCGGAGGCGCAGGTGCTGATCCTGCTGCCGGAGATCGCGCTGACCCAGGCGGTGATCGCGCGCATCGCCGAGCGCTTTGGCGCCGAGCCCGCCGAATGGCACTCCGCCATCGCCCCGCTCAGCCGCCGGCGCGTCTGGGAAGCCGTGGCGCTCGGCAAATGCAGGATCGTGGTCGGCGCCCGCTCGGCGCTCTTCCTCCCCTACCAGCGCCTGCGGCTGATCGTGGTCGATGAGGAGCACGACGCGTCCTACAAGCAGGAGGACGGCTTCATCTACCAGGCCCGCGACCTGGCGGTGGCCCGGGGCATGATCGAAAAAGCGCCGGTAATCCTGGCCTCGGCGACGCCGTCGCTGGAGACCCTGTGGAACGCCGAGACCGGCCGCTACCGGTGGCTCAGGCTGAAGGCGCGGCACGGCGGCGCGGTGCTTCCCGAGATCACCCTCATCGACCTGCGCAAGACGCCGCCGGAGCCCGGCCGCTGGCTCTCGCCGCCGCTGGCGGAGGCCATGCAGGAAACCCTGGCGCGGGGCGAGCAGGTGCTGCTGTTCCTCAATCGCCGGGGCTATGCGCCGCTGGTGCTCTGCCGCGCCTGCGGCGAGCGCCTGAGGGCGCCGGACACCGAGTCCTGGCTGGTGGAGCATCGCTACAGCGGCCGGCTGATCTGCCACCTCACCGGCTTTTCAATGCCCAGGCCCGAGCGCTGCCCCTACTGCGGGGCCAAGGAGAGCCTGGTCTCGGTGGGTCCGGGCGTCGAGCGGGTGGAGGAAGAGGCGCGCGCGCTCTTCCCCGCCGCGCGGATGGCGGTCTTCTCCTCCGACACCGTCGCCGGGCCCGAGAGCGCGCGGGCCATGATCGAAGCGATGAGCGCCGGCGAGATCGACATCATGGTGGCCACCCAGGCGGCGGCCAAGGGCCACAACTTCCCGGGACTGACGCTGGTGGGCGTGGTCGACGCGGACCTTGGCCTGCGCGGCGGCGACCTCAGGGCCGCCGAGCGGACCTTCCAGCTGCTGGCCCAGGTGGCCGGCCGCGCGGGACGTCACGCCAAGCGCGGCCGCGCCCTCTTGCAGACCTGGGCGCCGGAGCACCCGGTGATGCAGGCCCTGGCCGCGCAGGACCGGGACGCCTTCGTCGCCGTGGAGATGGCCGAGCGTGAGGCCGCCCGCCTGCCGCCGTTCGGACGCCTGGCGGCGCTGATCATCTCGGGGCCCGACCCCGCGGCGCTCGACCGTTTCGTGCGCGAGCTGGCCGCCGCCGCGCCCAACGCCGAGGGGATCGATGTCTTCGGCCCGGCCGACGCGCCCTTCGCCCTGGTGCGCGGCCGCCGGCGCAAGCGGTTCCTGGTCCGCGCCGACCGCGGGGTCGACCTGCAGGCGTTCCTGGCCGCCTGGCGGGCGCGGGTGAAGGTCCCAGGCTCGATCCGGCTCAACATCGACGTCGACCCCTACAGCTTCCTCTGAACGGGCGCGACGCAAACGCGCCAGGTGTTCGCCGATCGCTCGGACCGAGACGAACCGAGCGGGCCTTGGCGCAGCCTTTGCAGCCACGCCCCGGGCTAGCTCGCAACAGGACAGTCCCACCGCCCATGCTCGACGGCGCGCACATCAAACCTCTGACTTCACTGCGCTTTTTCGCCGCCTTCTGGGTGGTGCTGTACCACTATTGGCCAAAACTGGCGGTCGCCTTCACACCGGTGCTGGTGGCCAAGGGGTATCTGGGGGTCGAGCTCTTCTTCGTCCTCTCGGGCTTCATCCTCTGCCACGTCTACCTCTCGGGCGTGGAGGACGGGCGCTTCCGCTTTGGCGATTTCCTCTGGGCGAGGCTGGCGCGGATATACCCGATGCATCTGGCGGGCCTGGCGGCGATGGGCCTGATGGCTGGGCTGGCGCTCTGGGCGGGGCAGCGGGTCGACCCCAATGTCCTCTCGCTGGCGGCGCTGCCGGCTAACCTCGCCCTGGTGCAGGCGTGGGGCCTGGCGCCCGTCGCGGGCTGGAATCACCCGTCGTGGTCGATCTCGGCGGAGTGGTTCGCCTACCTCACCTTCCCGCTCTTCGCGCTCCTCGCCCTGAAGCTGAAACGGCGGCCGCTGGCGGCCGTGGCCGGGGCGCTGATCCTGATGGGCGGGCTCTATGCGGGCTTTGAATCGGCGGCGGGTTTTCCCCTGACCCACGCGACCATCGCCTGGGGCGCGCTGCGAATCATCCCCTGCTTCGCCTATGGCTGCGCCCTCTTCCTGGCCTGGCGCGCCTACGCGACCGATCGCCGCAAAGCCTTAACGGGCGCCGCTTTTTTCGGCGCCGCCGTGATCGCCGCCGCCCAATTCGGGGCGCCGGACGCGCTCATCGTGGCCGCGTTCGGGGGGCTGATTATTACACTTGCGCAAGGTTCCAAGGCCGGATCGCGCTTCGGATCGCACCCAGTACTCGTGTATCTGGGTGAGATCAGCTATTCGGTCTATATGATCTGCATACCGTGGCAGGTGTTATTCGTAAATCTTACCGCGAAATTCCTTCCGCTTACCGGCAAGCAGTTACCATGGTATATTTGGCTCATCTTCCTTGTGAGCCTCGTTCCACTGGCGGCAGCCACACACCATCTGATCGAAAAGCCCGCGCGCGACCGCATGAAACTTTGGTGGAACTCGCGTGCAGATCACAAACTTGCGACCGCGCATGCGCGGTAAAGACTCTTTTCATCCGCGCAAGTCAGGGTTATCCCCTACCCATCGACGGCGGGAGAGTTCCATCAGCATGCGTAAACGGACGAGAGTTTCTCTCGGTTCCTTAGCCGTCGCCGTTGTGCTCGCCCTGACGCCGGGGGGCGCTTTCGCGGACGACTACTGGCAGTGCGTACCCTTCGCCCGGCTGGTTTCCGGCATCCAGATCTTCGGCGACGCCTGGACCTGGTGGAGCCAGGCGGCCGGCAAGTACCAGACCGGCTATGTGCCCAAGGCGGGCGCCGTCCTCTGCTTCAAGCCCACCGGCCGGATGCGGCTGGGCCACGTCGCGGTGGTGAGCCAGGTGCTCACCGATAGAATCATCCAGATCACCCACGCCAACTGGTCGTTGATCGACGGCGACCGCGGCCACGTCGAACAGAACGTCACCGTTGTCGATGTCTCGCCGGCCGGCGACTGGAGCCAGGTGAAGGTGTGGAACGACCCTTCCCGCAACCTGGGCGCCACGGTCTATCCGACCTACGGCTTCATCTATCAGGACCCGGCGACCGCCGCCTCCGCCAAGTTCGCCGTCGCCCAGAACGCCGCCATCGCCATGGCCCAATCCGCCGCCAGCCAGGTGGTCGCCGCCGTGCGACCGGGCGCGACGCCGATGCAGATGCTGAACCAGGCGGCCGACTCCACCGACAAGATCGCCGCCCTGATCCAGGCGGCCACCGCCCAGGGCGGCGCCGACAAGGCCGACAAGAAGGACGGCCACTAGGTCCGACGGGCCTGGCCGTCCTGCCGCCTCTTTCAGACGTTCGCCGCATTCGGCCGCGAGCCGGCGCTCGCGTGTGGACTTGGGCGCCGACCCTGGCCTAGCAGTCGGTGGTCATGTCCGCCTGAGGAACCCCTGAATGGACGCTGTCGTCCGCCACGAACCCAAAGCCCTCAAGGTCTGGATCGAGACGCCCCATGGCGCCGGCGAGATGGCCTATCTGGATTTCGGCCCGGCGGAGCGGCCGGTGGACGTGGTCTTCCTGCACGCTAACGGCTTCAACGCCCGCACCTATCGGACGATCCTGGCGCCGCTGGCGGGGGAGCTGCGCATCCTGGCGCCCGATCAGCGCGGCCATGGGTCGACCACGCTCCCCACCCAGACCGACGGCCGCACCGACTGGCGGGAGATGACCTCCGACCTGCTGGCGTTCATGGAAGCGCTGAAGGTTCCGAGCGTGGTCCTGGCCGGCCACTCGATGGGCGGAACCGCTTCGCTCTTCGCCGCGGCGCAGGCGCCGCAGAAGGTTCGCGCGCTGGTGCTGCTCGATCCGGTGATCCTGCCGCCGGACGCGGCCAGGGCGCGCGCCGCCACTCAAGTGCTGGAATCGCCGATGGTGATGGGCGCCTCCAAGCGCCGGCGCGCCTTCGCCAGCCGCGCGGCGGTGATCGAGGCCTACAGAGGCCGCGGCGCGTTCAGGACCTGGACCGACGAGATGCTGGCCGACTACGTGGCCGACGGCTTCAAGGACCGCCCCGACGGGAGCGTCGAGCTGGCCTGCGCGCCCGAGTGGGAGGTCTCGAACTACGTCAGCCAGGCGCACGATTCCTGGGGCGCGTTCGAGGCGAGCCGCTGCCCGATCGACGTCCTGCGCGCCGAGCACGAGTCGCCGATGCGCATCGAAGGCCGCGAGGCGGCGCTGACGCAGGGAGGTCGCATCCGCATCCAGACCGTCCCCGGAACCACCCACTTCCTCCCCATGGAGCGGCCGGACCTGGTCCGCGCGGCGATCAAGGCCGCGGTCGCGGGCCGCTAGAGCCTTTTAGCCTCAAGTGGAATCACTTGAGGCGGCCAAAAGCTCTAAACTCAAGAGTTTTAGAGCGCGCGATGGGCGCCGAAAGTAGTTCCCACTTTCGGCTATCGCGCTCTAATCACCACGGCGTCCTGGCGATCAGCGCCGCTTCGGCGTCGCAGGCGGCCGGTTGCGGCGGGTGCGAGGCCCTCAGGCTGGCGAGTTCAGCGCGCGCGCCGTCGAGGTCGGCGCGGAAGGCGGCATCGCCGTGCAGCGCGGCGACCAGCACCGAGGCGTCGTCGCGTCCCACCTCGATGGCGCTGACATTGTGCACGCCGCAGACGACCCGGCTCTCGCCGAAGGCGCGGGCGCGGATCAGGATCGGCGTCGCCCGATCTGGGATCAGCTCGGCCAGGACCAGGCCCCAGGCCCAGCCCCAGGTGGCGTGGCCGGAAGGATAGTCGGGGGTCTTGGTGAGGTCGTTAGTGCGAGCGACGCAGATCGGGCCCTTGTCGATCATGTAGGGCCTTGGCCGCTTGTAGAGGTCCTTGGGCCGGTCGACCGCTCGGCGATCGTCGGCCCGCAGCTTGGCGAAGAGGGCGGCGGTCCTGGGCGCGTTCTCCGGCGTCAGCGCCACGCCGGCCGCGCAACTGAAATGGCGCAGCATGGCGTCGATCTGGTCTTGAGAGTCGTCGTGGGCCAGCGCCCAGCGGGCCGAGCCCTGCTGGGCGCGGGTGGCCCTGAAGATCGCCCGGTCGGCGCGCCCGATCGGCGTTTGCGCGCCTGGCGAAGGCGGCAGGATGGCGATGGTGTCAGGCGCCCGGTCCGGGCTCAGATAGCCGGCCAAGGGGGTGGGCTGGGGCGCCGGCTGGGCGAACGCCAGACCGACGGTTACGGCAAGGCCGGCGGCGGCGAGCGCGATGGCGCGGGTGCGCATGCAAGGGGATCTCCGGTTCGCGGCCAGCCATGCGGCGCGTCGGTGTCGTTTTCAACCCCGCACCGGGCGCTAGAGCGGCGCTGGTTCCTGTGCGAGAGTGGCGCCCGCCCCGGAGCCCGCCGATTGTCCAACCCTGGCATGACCCACGCCGCCGCCACGCCCAAGCCGCAGCGGATCATGATCGCCAAGCATGGCCTGATCGTGCGGATCACCCACTGGATCAACGCGCTCAGCCTGTTCTTCCTGCTGGGGAGCGGGCTGGTCATCTTCAACGCTCATCCGGCGCTCTACTGGGGCCAGCAGTCTGACTTCGCCCACCCGTGGCTGGCGGTGGACGCCCAGCAGGTGGGCGCGCACCTCCAGGGGGTCACCACCATCGGCGGGACGAAGTTCGACACCACCGGGTTCCTCGGCGTCTCCAAGGACGGCGGCGCGGATGTGGCCCGCGCCTTTCCCACCTGGCTCACCTTCCCGCACTACCGCCTGGCGCTGGGGCGGCGCTGGCACTTCTTCTTCGCCTGGGTGTTCGCCATCAACGGGCTGATCTACCTCGCAACCACGCTCATCGGCGGTCACCTGAAGCGCGATCTCTTGCCCAGCGGCTCGCAGCTGGCGCCCAGCCACGTGCTGCACGAGATCTGGACCCACATGCGCCTGAAGTTCCCTAAGGGCGAGGAGGCGCGCCACTACAACGTGCTGCAGAAGGGCGCCTACCTCATCGCCGCCGTGATCCTGCTGCCGCTGATGGCGCTGACCGGCATGACCATGTCGCCGGGCCTCGACGCGACCTTTCCCTTCCTGCTGGATCTCTTCGGCGGGCGCCAGTCGGCCCGGTCGATCCACTTCATCACCGCCAACCTCATCGTGCTCTTCTTCCTGTTGCACATCGCCATGGTGGTGCTGTCGGGCCTGTGGAACAACGTCCGCTCGATGATCACCGGCCGCTACGCCATCGAGGTTGAGCCGACCGCGCCTGCGC